>JBGPZW010000129.1:0-9645 GCA_041493955.1 Terriglobia bacterium | reverse complement strand
GCTCCGCGCAATTGCGGGATAATGCAGAACGAGCAGGGGTGATCGCACCCTTCGGCGATCTTGATGTACGCCTGATGCCGCGGCGTGGACAGGATGCGCGGCGTCAGGTCGTGGTAGAGAAACGCGGGCGGCTGCGCCGGCAAAACGCGCAACTCGCCTTGGACGGCTTCCAGGATGCGTTCCACCTCGCCAGTGCCGACCACGGCGTCCACTTCGGGAATCTGTTCCAGAATCTGCTCGCGGTAGCGCTCCACCAGGCAGCCCGCGACGATTAGCCTCCGCGCCCGGCCGAACTTCTTGTGCTCGGCCATCTCGAGAATGGTGTCCACCGATTCCTGTTGCGCCGGGGCAATGAAGCTGCAGGTGTTGACGACCAGCACGTCGGCTTCGTCCGCGCGCGGGGTCAGCTCGTAGCCGCTGCGCGCAACAATGCCCATCATCACCTCACTATCCACGAGGTTTTTCGGGCAACCCAGGCTGACGAATCCGACTTTGAGCATCTCCGTGCGCTTCCGCATGGAATCGCAAAACAATGATTCTAGCACACCGGCCAGAAGGGCCAGCGGATGTGGTGAGCAGCGGCGACCTATTTCTACCGGTGCTGAGGCCGAAGAAGCTGGCGGATTTTTCCGAGGAGCTGCGACATCTGCAGCGGGTCGGCGCTTTGCGCGCCGAAGCGGGCCGACTGGTAAAGATGCGTCAGCTCGGCCACCGGCCCGCACAACTCCGGCACAGGAAGAGCGGCCGCAAATTCGAGTGGCGTCTGTCCCGGCGGCTTGCCCAGCCCGCGGCGCTCGAGCAGCCGCAGCATCTGCTGGTAGTGGAGCGTGGCCAGGCGCGGCGTCATCTGCGAGGATGAGGAGACATGCAGGCCCCACAGGCGGCCCACGAGGCCCGCGATCACTCGGGCGCGCACCACCAGCGCGAGCGCCAGCAGAATCCCCAGGGCGCCCGGCAGAGCAGAGGGCGCATCGGCCAGACGGGTCTGCCAGGCCTTCAGCCGCTCGACGCTGCTGCGCCGAAGATGCTCGACGGTGATCCGCAGGCGCTCGGTCCATTCGCGCGAGGCACGCTGGAGGTTTTGGGCCAGGCTGATCTGATGAACGAAGTCGTAGTTGATCACCCATTCGCTCCACGCCAGCTCGAACCAGTCCCAGTAGAGCGCGAGGTGAGTAAGCCAGGTCTTGCGGGCCGCGTCGCTCGGCGGCGTAGGGTCGAACGAAATCCAGCCGTACTCCGGAAAATAAACTTCGACCCAACTGTGCGCGTCGCTGGCGCGGACAATGAAGTCTTCGCCCACCTCGTTGTATTCGCCGGGGAGGAAGCCGTTGACGTAGCGCGCCGGGACGCCCAGCGTGCGAAGCATCACAGTCATGGCTGCGGCGAAATATTCGCAATGGCCGGCGCGGCGCTCAAAGAGGAAAAACGCAAGAGGGTCACTCCGCGGCGTGCCGGAAAGCTCGAGCGTGTAACCGAAGCGGGTGCGCAAGTAGGTCTCGATGCTCCTGGCCTTGTCGTAGGGAGAATCCGCGCGCGCGGTGATCTGCGCGGCCAGGGCCGGGATGCGCGGGTCCAGGCGCGGCAACTGCAGATAGACATCGCGGATGGCTTGGGGATAGCTGGCGGAAGCCACGCGCAGGCGTTGCGGCGGAACTGCCGGCACACGGGAGAAAGCTTCATAGCGCAGGCGGCTGAAATTGTGGGCGGGGTTGAACAGCGAGCCGGTGAGGTCCAGGTCCAGATAGACGTTCCGCGATGGCGCGAACGGGCCGCGCACCCGTTCCGGCTGCGCCGCGAGGAACAACGCGTCGGTAGCCAGCGGTTCGAGCAGCACCGTGTAGCGCAGCGGAATCTCATTCTGCCGAAGCGCGGGCGGCGGTGGGGGCAGCGCAAACCAGCCGTCGGCACCTGCGAGAATCTGTCGGCGCTCGCGCGACGCGGTGGCCCAGCGCTTGCCGTCGAAGGTGCTCAGCGCAATCCCGCGCCAGCGGACGTTCTGCATCTCCGCCGGGCCGCCCTCCACGCGCACCCGCATCACCACGGCGGTGTTCTTCTTGATTTCGCCGATCTGACCTAGTTCGACGTTGTCGCTGAAGCCCGAGATCAGCGAGGGTTGCAGGTTGTAGCCGCCGAGATAGCCCACGGTGAATCGTGGGATCAGGAAGAAGATCAACGCGCCAACCACCAGCGCGCCGGCCGCCACCGAGGCGGAGATCAGGCTGAGGGCGCGGTTCAACCGCCGCGCCCCCGGCGAGCCGGCCTCGAGCGGCGCCACCGCGGCTCCCTCTGCGCTGCGCCGCATCTCCAGACTCATGAATGTGGAGACGCCTGCCACCAGGAAGAGCAGCAAGAAGACTAGAAACGTCGTGTCCACGGTGAGGATGGCAGCGCCCAGCATGTTGGCGAAAGCCAGCATGGCCAGGAACAACGAGTCGCGCGTGGTGCTGGCGCTGTAGAGTCGCACGATCATCCCGAAAAGCATCAGGTGGATGGCTGCCAGCAGCGCTGCGTACAGCGCGGGGTTTGCCGCGCCCACCCCAAGGCTGCGAGAGATAAACCAGAGGTCCACCGGGAAGAACAGAAAGTAACCGGCCACCAGCCACGTGGCCGCGCGCTGCGATAGCTCGGGTCCGCGGCCCCGCCACCAGCGGTAGCCTTTGACCAGCAACGCCGCCGGCGGCACCAGCACGGAGACCGGATCGAGTTTGCCCGTCGAAGCCAGCGTCAGGACGCTGATCAGCAAGAACAGATACAGGGAGATTTCGAAGTAGCGGCGAAGCGCCGAAAGCGGGGGCGAAGGTGTCGGAACGGAGCCGAGCATGGCTCAGAAGATTCTAGCATCGTGCCCCGCCGCGTCCCCGGCGTCGCTGCGAGATGGTAATCACGGCGCCGCTCGCGTCTTCGGCGCGATGGGTTCTGGCAGCGGCGCGCCGAACTTGTCCCGAATGGCGTGAGGGAGCGTGCCAAATCGCCCAGCCTGCTAGACGTTCGGGATGCGCATTGCCGTAGCGGCGATCTTGCGCGTTGCGCTGGAGACCGGCAGGTCGTCGACCTGCGTGAGACGGGGCGTACGCGCACCCTTAATCTGGGGCAGACGTTTGACGCGGATCAGAAAGGGAGCCAGCTTCATCTCGCGGAACGTCACCGCGTGACGCAGCGTGGGCAGCGGAACCAGCCGCATGCCCTCGAGCCCGAGTACCCTGCCCAAGTGCCGCGCCAGCTCTGCCCCGGACTCGTTCGACACGACTGCCGCAGGGAACTGCCACAGGCGCGAAAACAGCACGCCATCGTGCCGGGCGCGTTTCCCGTCGCCGTGCTTGACCAGCAGGGTGTGCCCGCGGGGGTCGAGCAGCACCGCGGCGGCAAGCGACACCTCAACCGGGATGCGCTTCTTGCGCGCAGCGGGCAGATCGTTCGCAATCCCCAGTCGATAGGCGCGGCACCAGCGCGCGATGGGACAATCGCCACAGCGCGGTGCACGTGGCGTGCAGACGGTTGCTCCCAGCTCCATCATGGCCTGGTTCCAGTCGCCAGGAGCGGGCAGTGCGAGCAGGGCCTGCGCGTTAGATTGGAGCTGTTTCCAGCGGCGCGGAGCACGCAGGTCGCCGCGGATCGCGCCGAGGCGGGCGAGCACCCGCGCGACATTGCCATCGAGCACGGCATGGGGGGCGCCGTAGGCGATGCTCAGAACCGCCGCCGCCGTGTACCGCCCGATCCCCGGCAGGCCAAGTGCAGCATTGAGCTCGCGTGGGAAGCGGCCGCTGTGGCGCGCGACAATTTCCCTGGCCGCGCGATGCAGGTTTCGCGCCCGGCCGTAGTAGCCGAGGCCAGCCCAGAGTTTCAGCACCGCGTTGGTTCGCGCGCGGGCCAACGCCCGCACAGAGGGGAAGCGAGCCAGAAAACGTCGGTAGTAGGGCACCACGGCCGCCACGCGCGTCTGCTGGAGCATGATTTCCGAAAGCCAGATGCGGTAGGGATTACGCGTGCGGCGCCAGGGCAGGTCACGCTTCGCGCAACGAAACCAGCCCAGCAGTCGGCGCTGCAATTCCGCGATTTCCGCTCGCGCAAGGCTCACAGCTTCTCCACGCGCGTCACCACGTTGGCGACCTGTTCGATCATCACTCGGTCGCCCGCACGCGGATGGGCGTAAATCATCTCCGCGCCGATCCGACCCGATTCCGGCTGGGTGTCTGGCGTCTCGGCGAAAGAGAACAGAATGTCGTAGAAACGCGCGCCGTGGATTTCGATTGTGCGGAGGTCCCGGAGAATCGCCTCTTTGCGGGAGAAGAGCACGCGCCATTTTCGCACAGACTGGCGAGGGTTTCACGCCAGCGTGAGAGCCCGGCGGATCGGTCTGGCTGGGCCGGTCTGATCGCAGGCATAGGTCGCAACGCTGAGTTTCCTCGCTTCCCTCAGAATGACATCAGAAGCGTGGCGTCGAGTCGCCGTAGCGCGCCGCTCGTACCCGGTTAGAGTGACTGGATGAAGAGGAAGTACGACGACGACCACAGGCTGGTGGGGATCGAGCCGCGCGGCTGGCTGGTGAGGATGATCTTGTAGATGTGCGTCTCCTCGGCAAGCTGTTCCAGAAAGGTCCGGCCGGCATCCGCCGGCCGTGGCTCGGCGAATGCCAGGTGGCGCAGTACGTCGTAAATAATCTCTCCGGCCGGTGCCAGCGGCGTGGAGAGCGCGGCGCTGCGGAACTCCATTACCGAATCGAGCTCGTAGAAGTGCCAGGCCAGGCAGGCGCAGAGCGTCACGGCGCGCTCGAACTTCTCTTCCAGGCGCCCGGCGGATTCTGCGGCGCGCGCATCGAGGTAGGGGTCCAGCACGAGCATCACTCGCCGCTCGTCTTCCCGGGTGAACTCGCGCACCTTGAGTTCGCCGGTCTTGGCTGAGGCTTTCCAGTCCACGTACCGGGCGCTGTCGGTCGGCTGGTACTCGCGGATCGAATAGAGGTCGTGCCCGCGGCCGCGAGAGAAACTTTCCAGCTCGCCGCTCACCAGCGGCAGCACTTCGTAGAACTCTTCGGTGGGCGCGATGCGGGGATAGACCACGATCTCCATCGTCGCGTCCACCTGGCGCGTCTTTTGCAGGAAGCCGAAGGGAAACTTCGTGCGCAGGCCGAAGACCTCTTGCCGGTACACCCCGCGCCGCGGGAAGACCAGCTCCACGTTCTGCCGGACCGACCGCAGCCGCGGGATGTAGGGAAAATAGACGGGCCGGTTCAGGATCTGCGCCGCAGTTTTCTTTTCACGCTGTTTTTTTGCTTCGCCGGTCACGCACAGGGAAAATGATGGCAGGGTCTGTTTCTCATTGCGCAGCTCGGCCATGGCGAGCAGGGGCTGCTCAGCAAAAATGTGCTCGGGCAATTCCAGCCGCAGATCGACTCCCGTCAGAACGATGCGCGACACCACTCCAGAGACGATGATTCCCGCCAGCAGGATGGCTAGCATCACGAACAACAGGTTGTTGCCGGTGTTCAGCGCCGCCAGCGCGACCACAAAGACGCCGGCCAGGTAAACCATGCCTTCGCGGGTCAGCTTGTAATCAATCTGGTAGGCGAACCAGCGCAGCGGAGTGCGCCGCGCCAGCCCCGGGACGATCGTGAGCCCGACCCAACCCGCCAGGGCCAGTGCGGCCAGGGCGGTGCTGCCCGCCAGCCACAGGTTTCCGGTTTCGGCGGCCGCGCCGGAGTAAAGCGCCAGCAGTAATGCCACGGCCAGCGCGGCCATGGCGATGCCAAAGCTCCGCCAGCCGGAGCGGTCGAATGGGGCCGGGCGACGCCACCAGCGCGCCGGGGTTGCCGGGTCGGTCTGCTCTGCCATCAGAGTGGGACGCGAGTGCTTTCGACGATTTCGCTCAGGATCGCCTCGGCCTGCTCGGATTTCTTCTGCGTGGAGGCGAAGCGTGTATTCACGACGACGCGGTGGGCGAACACGGGCAGGATGAGCTGCTTGAGGTCGTCGGGCAGGCAGAAGTCGCGGCCTTCGACGAACGCGCGGGCCTGCGCGGCGCGGTGCAGCATCAGCGAGCCGCGCGGGCTGACGCCCAGCGTCAGGCGTTCGCTGCGCCGGGTGGCCTCGACAATCTCGAGTGCGTAGTCGAGCAGGCTTTCCTCCACGCGCACGCGGCTGACGGCCTCCTGCATCGCGACCACATCCCGCGCCTCCATCACCGGCCGCAGCGCGTCCACGAGCGTGCTGCCGGCCGGGTTGCGCAGAATCTCCTTTTCGCTCACGCGCGACGGGTAGCCCATGCGGATGCGCAGTAGGAAACGGTCGAGCTGGGATTCGGGCAGCGGGTAGGTGCCGTGGTGCTCGATGGGATTTTGCGTGGCCAGGACCATGAAGGGCTGGGGTAACGGGTGCGTGTGGTTGTCCACGGTCACCTGCGCCTCGTTCATCGCTTCGAGCAGCGCCGATTGCGTTTTGGGCGTGGTGCGATTGATTTCGTCGGCGAGCACGATATTGGCGAAGATCGGGCCGGGCTTGAACTCGAATTGCTGTTCGATCTGGTTGAAGACGCTGATGCCGATGATGTCGCTGGGGAGCAGATCCGAGGTGAACTGCACGCGCTGGAACGAACAGTTGAATGAGCGCGCCAGCGCGTGAGCCAGCGTGGTCTTGCCCACGCCAGGGACATCTTCAATCAGCAGGTGCCCGCGCGCCAGCAAGGCAATCACCGCGAAGCCGATGGCCTCGTCCTTGCCCTTGATCACTGTGGCGATCGAGCTGCGCAGTTGCGCGATCTGGCTGGCCGTGGCGGTCGTCATGGGTTGATAAAGCCCCGTTGTTCTGCTACAAAATGGGTTGTGGGCGATTAGCTCAGTGGTTAGAGCGCTCCCCTCACACGGGAGAGGTCCAAGGTTCAAGTCCTTGATCGCCCACCAGTTTTGTTTCCGAGATTAGGCACTCATTTTAGCGGAAAATTCCCGGTGTCAACTGCCTTGCGCTATCTCGAGTTTCTATCCCTGGGGACATGGCTGGGCAGCATTATTTACTTGAGTTTAGTAGTGGCGCCCGGCGCATTCTCGACGCTCGCCAGCCGCGACCAGGCGGGCGCGGTGGTGGGGATGGCCCTGGGGCGCCTGCACGTCCTGGGGCTGGTCGCCGGCATCGTCTTCCTGGCTTCGCGAGTGGCCCTGGCGCGCTCGCTCTCTGCTCTCGTGGCACCGGCGGCGCTGGCCGTGATCCTCATGCTGGGTTTGACGCTGATCTCGCAGTACGGGGTAGCGCCCCGCATGGCGCAGTTGCGCGCGGAAATGGTCTCAGTGGACCGCACACCGGAGGATCACCCTCTGCGCGTTCAGTTCAATCGCCTGCACCGCGTCTCCGTGCGTCTTGAAGTCGTCGTCCTGCTCGCCGGCCTCGCCGCGCTTTTCTTCGCTGTCCGCGAGAAAGCCCTCTAGCGTTGCGTTTGCGCACAGCCGCATCCCCAAACGGCTGTCATTCCGACCGCAGCGAGGAATCTCTCCGGGTTATCCTGCGCTCGGGGTGACAATACTCAGGGCAGCGGCAACCCTGCCCGCTCTATCTTTGCCGAGGCATCACTGGTTTCGCCTCAGGCTCGCGCAGGTCACCGGCGGCGTAGCGGACGCCCGGCAAGGATCCCCGTGTAGTTGCCATCGTCCACGGCCAGCTTTCCGTTGACGATGACGTACTTCATCCCGGTGGCCAGCTCCTCGGGCTTCTCGTAGGTGGCGCGGTCGGCCACCGTAGCGGGGTCGAACACGATGACGTCGGCGAAATAGCCGCTGCGCAACAACCCGCGCTCAGCGATCCGCAGGGTTTCCGCCGGTAGGCCGCTGCTGGCGCGGATAGCATAGGGCAGTGTGATGAGCTTCTTCTCGTAAACGTACTGCCGTAGCTTGCGCGGATAAGTGCCGTACATCCGCGGGTGCCCCGCCGAGCCGTCCGAGCCGGTCATGACGAAGTCCTGCTTCATGAATCTCTCGACATCTTCGTCGTTCATGTTGAAGGAGGCCACCGCGAGGCTCCTGCCGTTGCCGCGCGCGAGGGCCTCGGTAATGATCGCCAGCGCAACTTCCACGGGCGGCAGGTCTTGTCGCTTGGCCACGGCGCCCAGCGTGCGTCCGAGCAGCTCCGGCGCGTCCGGGGAGGTGAACAGCAGCGACTCCGCGCCGCCGCGGCGCTTCAGGTTTTTCTCCATCTCCTCGAGCAGGTTTGAGCGCATCGCAGGGTCGCCGAGACGCGTGAGGACCTCCTCTTTCTTCCCCGCCTGAGCCCATGGCGGCAGCAGGCCGGCGGCGAGACTCGAGCCCGAGGCCGTGTAGGGATACTGATCGGCGGTGACGTCGAGTCCCTCGGCACGCGCCTTGCGGATCAACTCGATGGCTGTGGCGCTCTTGCCCCAGACCTCCGGGCCGAGCGCCTTGATGTGGGAAATGTGTGCGGGGATTCTCGCTTCGCGGGCGATGCGGAGGGTCTCCTCGATCGACCCAAGGAGACCGATGTTGTAGGAGTCCTCGTCCCGCATATGGGTGTCGTAGATGCCACTCAGCGCCGCGGCCACCTTCGCCAGCTCGATGACCTCCTCGGTCTTCGCAAAGCTCCCCGGCACGTAGAAGAGTCCGGTGGAAAGTCCGAAGGCGCCCTCCTCCATCGCGCCTCTCACAAGCGCTTTCATCCGCTCGAGCTGCTCCGGCGTTGGCTGCACGTCGCCGCTCCCCAGCACTTCGCGGCGCACCGCACCGTGACCCACCAGCACGCCGACGTTGGTGCCCAGGCCCTCCTGTTGCCATTTCGCAAGCCGCTCGGCCACGTGCGGTGTGCCGTCGCCGTCATTGCCGACGATCACGGTGGTGACGCCCTGCATCAGATAATTCAAGTTGCTGCGTCGGGCCGGGTTGAAGAGGTCCGCGCCCGCATGCGTATGCGGATCGATGAAGCCCGGCGCCACAACCAGGCCTTTCGCATGGATCGTGCGCGCAGCCCGCAGCCGGGTCTTCGCGTTATCGCCAACGAAGACGATCCGTTCGCCCCGGATGCCGATGTCGGCGCGACGCGGAGCCGACCCGGTGCCGTCCACCACGTCGCCGCCGACGATCAGCAGGTCGAGTTGCTGCTCCGCGGCGGCCGGCTTCGCCGCCCACACGCGCTCGTCGGCGCTCCCCACTCGCGCCTGGCCCAGCAGCAGGACGAGCCCGGCCAGCAATGTTGTCCATTTGAGCTTGCGCACGGGAGTTCCTTTCCGCAGCCCCGGGAGATCATCGTGGCCGGAGGCCCGGCGATACTATACATTCCCTCGCCCTCGGCGTGGCCTGGGAAGGACCATTGCCACGGTGGCGCTGTCGCCGGCGGTCCCGGCGCGGGTGTGCTAGACTTCGCGCGGAATGCGTACGGGAATCGTGGGACTTCCCAGGGTCGGCAAGACCAGCCTGTTCAAGATCCTGACGCACGCGCATCTGGACGCCAAGGCCGAGCACCTGCCGACCCACGTGGGCGTGGCGCGCGTGCCGGACCCGCGCCTGGATCGCCTGGCGGAGCTGTACAAGCCACGCAAGGTAACGCATGCCCTGGTGGAGTACGTGGATGTCGGCGGGCTGGCCAAGGACCGCGCGAAGGATTCGGCTTCCTTGACGCAGCTCCGCGAGGTGGACGCGCTGGCGCACGTGGTGCGCGT
>JBGPZW010000051.1:0-20242 GCA_041493955.1 Terriglobia bacterium | reverse complement strand
GTCCAAACGATATGATTCCCGTAGATTTTGAAGCGGAGTTGACTCAGGCACGGTAGCAGTGACCGCACTGCGCCGGAAAAACATCGCGCAGCAAGGGCTGTCATTCCGAGCGCAGCGAGGAATCCCTCTGAGAGATGCCTCGCTTGGCTCGGCATGACACCGGTGCTCTGAAGCTGCCGCAGTTCGTGGGCAACCTTTCGATCTTGCAAGGCTCAGGGGAGGAGTAATGCCAGCAAAGATTGTGCGCGTGCACGCACGGCAAATTCTGGATTCGCGCGGCAATCCGACGGTCGAAGCCGACGTCGTGCTCGAAGACGGCACGCTCGGCCGCGCCGCGGTGCCTTCGGGCGCTTCCACCGGCGAGCATGAAGCGCTCGAGCTGCGCGACGCCGACAAGTCCCGCTACCTCGGCAAAGGCGTCCTGAAGGCCGTGGCCAACGTGAACACCGCCATCGCCAAAGCCGTGGCCGGCATGGACGCAGCCGCCCAGGGTGCGCTCGATCGCAGGATGATGGAGGCCGACGGCACGCCGAACAAGGGGAAGCTCGGCGCGAACGCCATCCTCGCCGTTTCGATGGCGGCGGCGCGCGCCGCGGCGCTCTCGCTGCGCCTGCCGCTCTACCGCTACCTCGCGCGCTACGCCAGCGTGCCCGCCCCCCTCGCGCTCCCTGTGCCGATGATGAACATCCTGAATGGCGGCGTCCACGCGGATAACTCCGTGGACCCGCAGGAATTCATGGTCATGCCCGTGGGCGCGGCCAGTTTTTCGGACGCGCTGCAGATGGGCGTCGAGGTTTTTCATAACCTGAAAGCTGTTCTCCATAAGCGCGGCTATTCCACTGCCGTGGGCGATGAAGGCGGCTTTGCGCCCAACCTCAAATCGAATGAGGAGGCCATCGAAGTCGTGCTTGAGGCCATCGCCGCCGCCGGCTACCTGTCTGGGCAACAGATCGCCATCGCGCTCGACCCGGCGGCCAGCGAGTTCTACGACAAGGCCAGCGGCAAATACGTCTTCAAGAAGTCCGACAAGTCCGTGCGCTCCTCCGATCAAATGATCGAGTTCTGGGCCAACTGGGTGCGGCAGTATCCCATCGTCTCCATCGAGGACGGCCTGGCCGAAGACGACTGGGCCGGCTGGAAGCTGATGACGCAGGAACTCGGCGGCAAAGTGCAACTGGTGGGCGATGATCTCTTCGTGACCAACACGCAGCGCCTCGAACGCGGCATCTCCGAGAAGGTCGCCAACGCCATCCTGATCAAGCTCAACCAGATCGGCACGGTCATCGAGACCATTGAAGCCATTGAGATGGCGCGCAAGGCCGGCTACGCGGCCATCGTCTCGCACCGCTCCGGTGAAACCGAGGATACCTTCATCGCCGATTTTGTCGTGGCCATGGGCACCGGGCAGATTAAGACCGGCTCCGCATCGCGCACCGACCGAGTGGCCAAGTACAACCAGTTGCTGCGCATCGAAGAGGAGCTGGGCGCCGCGGCCCGCTTCCCCGGCCGCGCCGCCCTGGCTGTGAAGTAGCCCATCGCACGACAGCCTTGGATTCGTGCCGGCAGATTCCCTGTCATTCCGATCCCGCCGAAGGCGGGAGAGGAATCCCTCCGCACGTGTATAGTAGCCGCACTGTTGGAAGCGCTCGAGCGTACGGAGGGAGGCCACCATGGGTGAGCAAGAACCTGCGATCCCCGCACCCGTCCCAACCAAAGACGAGCAGACCATGGCCTTCCTGGCCCAGTTCCTCCAGATCTTTAGCGGCTTTATCGCCCCACTGGTGATCTACATTGTGAAGCGGGAGTCGCGTTTCGTCTCGTTCCACGCCATGCAGGCGCTGATCTGGCAGATCATCTATTTCGCCGTGGTTTTTTTGGTGATGATCGTCTTCTTCGTGGGCATGTTCGCCACCATCCTGACGCAGCCGCATCCGCCTTCTGGTTCTCAGCAGCCCTTCACGGTAGCGTTTTTCCTGTTTCCGTTGTTCTGGCTCACGTTTATGGGCGGCTGGGTGCTGAATCTCGTCATCGGCATCGTGTACGGCATCAAGGCCAACCGCGGCGAGTGGGCCGCCTACCCCGTCATCGGCCGCTGGGCCCGCCGCATCGTCGGCGCCTAACGCCCGCCGCCGCGGCGCGCTTCCCCGACCGTGCAGCTCTTAGTTCCGCTGCTTGAGCCCGAAGGCTGGCGCCTGTAGGCGCCATGAAAGAGGCGAATTGGTGGGCGACGAGGAAGAATTGGGCGCCGCTTTTTCTCTGGGGGGTTAACCCCCGTCCCCTCTCCCGGGCTTCGGGGCCAAGAGAGGATCCAGCTGTGCCAGCAGCATCGGGTTGTAAACTCGTGCTATACTCCGCGCCCGCGGAACTGAGTAGGAATAGCCCTCATGCCAAAGAGGAGCTCCACAACCAAGGACATCGCCCTCCTCCAGCAGCTCTACAAAGAGGGCCAGCTAAAGCTGGCTCCCGAATTTCAAAGGAATAGTGTATGGCCGACGGCCGCCAAGGCTTACCTTATCGATACCATAATTTCCGACAGGCCCATACCAATCCTGTTTTTCCAGAGAGCCACCTCCGCGCAAACCGGCCGCCCTACGTACGACGTAATCGACGGACAGCAAAGGCTCCGCGCGATTTTTGAGTTCCTCGAGAACAGGCTTCGCCTGTCCCAAACCAAGGACCCCTCCATAAAAAACCAACGCTTCAAAGAGCTCCCCTCACAGCTACAGAACCGGATCCTAAATTACGACCTCGTAATAGAAGAACTCTCTGGTTACTCGTCTGGTGACATCGAGGACATGTTCGTGCGCATGAATCGCTACGTGGTCAAACTGTCTCCCCAAGAGCTGCGCCACGCCAAGGAAAAGGGCGCATTCAAGCAATTTGTCGAAAAGGTTGGGAGCATAGGATTCTGGAAAAACGAAAAGGTATTCAGCGGCCTGCAGATCCGCCGGATGCGGGCCGTGGAGTTTGCCGCTGAGCTCACTATTCTACTGATTGAGGGTCCCCAAGATAAGAAATTGGCCATCGACTTATATTACGGAAAGTATAGAAACAGCTTTCCCCCAGCGAAAACAATCGAATCCAGGCTCGCTACATACCTGCGCTGGATAAAACGAGCACTGCCAGACCTCGCCTCCCGGCGGTACCGGAAGCCTGTCGATTTGTACTCCCTCATTGCAGCGCTCGACTATGTGTCTGACAAAGGAAAAACTCTTTCAACCATCAAGCCGCAGGTCGCCGCTCAGAGATTGATTGATTTCGAGCGTCAGACTCTAGAGAGGGACCTTGTTGGACCTGCAGCACGATATGTGCTGGCGGCGAGCAGGCAAACGGACAACCTAGAACCACGACTAACAAGGATCGAGACCCTCGCCTCGCTCCTACAGAATTAACCAGAGCCATGCCGAGAAAGACAGACTCGGCCGAACCCTTCCTCCAGCGTTATCCGCAGGAGTCTCCGGTTCTTCAGGAAGCTGCGCAGCAGGCTGAGAACCTTACGAGGCACCTTCTTCGAGACCTTCACTCCGCCATCCATCAAATCTCCTCGCGAGCCAAGGACCGTGAGTCCGCTCTCTGGAAGATCCGCCGGAAGGGGTATAGTGACCCGTCTAGACAGCTGACCGACACGATAGGCGTTCGCGTAATCACCTACTACGAGAGCGATGTCGACCGGGTAGTACAAAAGTTAGCCAATGAATTCGAGATCGACCCCAAAAGATCCGTCGACAAGAGACGAGCGCTAGACCTTCGTTCGTTTGGTTATCGCTCCGTTCATTTGATTGCCAGGCTGAAGGGACATCGTGCCTCTAGCCCTGAATATGCCGCTCTGACCGGGCGATGGTTCGAAATTCAGGTTCGGAGCATTTTGGAACATGCGTGGGCTGAGATCGAGCACGAAGTGGTTTACAAGTCTGGAATTGGCTATCCGCTGGGTATTGAGAGAAGGTTTGCAGCCATCGCTGGCACGTTGGAACTGATCGAAAAGGAGTTTCTTGCGCTCAAAGAAGAAAGAGACCGACTCACCGACGAATATCGCAAAAAGTATGACCTGGGACTCGATGGAAAAATCGAGATCGACTCGGCAAGACTCTTGGCCCTCATGGAGTCTCAATGGCCACATAACCCGAGCTGGCGCGCTGCCGAGAGAGGGGACAAGCCATTCCCCCCCCACATAGAGTGCAGATGTGTGGACGCTCTAAAGCAAGCTCACCTGAACACGGCCGACTCAGTACGGAGGATTTTTCGAAGCGACCGTTTCCGTCGGGCACTCAGGAGACTCGCCGCCTCCGAGTTGATACCATCCGGACAGGTATCCCATCTCGCCCTCACTGTCCTAGCAATTGCGGTCAGAAGCCTCACCACCCTCCACCGCTACTTCCCTGAGTTCATCAACTCGGTGGTCACCAACGCTGTCAAGTCAAGGCCTCGCCAGCGCAGGTAGGCCCGATTCCTAGTCTTCTCGCTACGAACTCTATCCTGAGGCGCGAGAGCGAAGCGGCCGACGTGCAAGTTGCAGATGCTTTAAGCCCCTTGACCCTTGCGATATAATAGATTGCAAAGCACGCTTTGTGCGTCCCGGAAGGGGTTGCGGGGCCCGCCAAGAGCTTTGCCGGCACGTTCAATTCCCAGAAGAATGGTCGCGCGCATGTCCATACTCACAACCGTATCGCCGGCCTCTGGCCGGCGCTGTTTTCTGGACGCTCAGTCGGTATTCTCCATCTCCACGCTGACAACTCCTTTAGAATACGCACTTACGAAAAATGGGTCTGCAACTCCTCTAGAATGCGCACTTAACAAATCGTTGGTCTTAAAGTCCTTTAGAATCCGCACTTACAAAAAAAGGGGGAGGGGGGGGACCGGAGCAGTGGGATTCTTGCTTCCGCTTCGATTCCGTGTATCCTGACGCGCTATGCCTAAGCGACCCAAGCCGATTGTTCTGACTGTGCTCGACGGCTGGGGCTACCGCGCCGAGACGCATGGCAACGCCATTGCTCTCGCGCGCAAGCCCAACTACGACGAAATCCTGCGGAAATTTCCCAACACGCTGATCCACACCTCGGGGCCCTACGTCGGCCTGCCCGAGGGTCAGATGGGCAACAGCGAGGTCGGCCATTTGAATATCGGCGCCGGGCGCATCATCCTCATGGACATCACGCGCCTCGACCTGATGATTGCGAACGGCACGTTCTACAAGAACGACCTGCTGCTCGGCGCCATCGAACGCGGGCGCGAGCGGCAACTGCACCTGATCGGCCTGCTGAGCGACGGCGGCGTGCACTCGCACATCAACCACCTCTTCGCGCTGCTGCGCATGGCGCGCGAGAACAAGGTTGAGCGCGTCTTCGTCCACGCCATCCTGGACGGCCGCGACACTCCTCCCAACAGCGGCATCGATTTCCTGCGGCAACTCCAGCAGAAGCTCCGCGAATATGGGTTTGCTTCCGCGGGCGGGCGCATCGCCACGGTTGTGGGCCGCTACTACGCCATGGACCGCGACAATCGCTGGGAACGTATCGAGAAGGCCTATCGCGCGATGGTGCACGGCGCGGCTGAGTTCAAGGCGAGCGACCCGATCGCGGCCATTCGCCGCAGCTACGAGCAGGGCGTCACCGACGAGTTTGTCGTGCCCGTGGTCATCACGCAGGGCGACGGCGCCAATGCCACGCCCGTGGGCGTGATCCGCGACGACGATGCCGTGATCTTTTTCAATTTCCGTGCCGACCGCGCCCGGCAGACCACTCGCGCGCTGGTCGAGCCCGGCTTCGACAAGTTCGCCGACCCAAAGCGGCCGAAAAATCTCTTCTTCGTCGCCATGACCCAGTACGACAAGACCTTCACCTGGCTCCACTACGTGCTCGGCCCCGAGATGGTGGAACACATTCTGGCGCAGGTGTTCGCGGAGATGAATTTCAAGAACCTGCGCTGCGCCGAGACGGAGAAATACGCGCACGTCACCTACTTCTTCAACGGCGGCGTGGAGAAACCTTTTGACGGCGAGGAGCGCATCCTGGTGCCTTCGCCCAAGGTGGCCACCTACGACCTGAAGCCGGAGATGAGCGCCGCGGGGATCGCTGATACCGTCGTCGCCGCGATCGACAAGGGCGCCTTCGATGCCATCGTAATGAACTTCGCCAACGCCGATATGGTCGGCCATTCCGGGAAGCTCGAAGCGGCGACCAAAGCGGTTGAGGCTGTGGACGAGTGCCTCGGCCGCATCTACCGGACGCTGCGCCCGCGCGGCGGCGCCTGGATCATCACCGCCGACCACGGCAACGCCGAAACCATGATTGACCCGGTGACCGGCGGTCCGCACACCTATCACACCACAAACCCCGTCCCGTTCGTGCTGCTAACCGAGGACGATAAGCTGCAACTCCGGCCTGGCGGCTCTCTGCAGGACATCGCGCCGACACTGCTGGGCGTGCTCGGTCTCCCGCAGCCGCCGGAGATGACCGGCCGCGATCTGCGTGTCACAAAGAAATGAGACGCGAACGCTTCACCCTTGGTTCGACACGGCACCGCGTGCCGACACGCGGGGACCCGCCCGAGGTGATGATGGGTGCGCTCGGGATCACGGGCAGTTGGGTCGGCGGCTTGCTCGCGATCGGCTTGGGCATTTATTTGTGGCTGGCCGTGCCTGCGTTCAGCCTTTTTCTGGTCGGCGCGCTGGCGCTCTGGCTGAAACAGCGATGAAGCGTCCAAAACCGGCAGAGACCAAGCTGCTGATCTGCGTCTGGCACCGCTTCACCCTATGGCGCGCGCCGGCGGAGATGGCCGACGCGGTGCGCCGCCGCTGGCCCAAGATGAATGTCGTCCACCTGCCCAGCTACGACCTGTTGTATGACGAAGTGGCCGACACCGACATTCTCGTCGGCTTCTCGTTGCGCCCGGAGCAGTTCGCCCGGGCGCGGAAGCTGAAGTGGATTCATTCGACGGCGGCAGGCGTGGGCCAGTTGATGTTCCCGGAACTGCGCGCCTCCAAAGTGATCGTGACGAACATCAGCGGCGTGCACGCCATCCCCATGGCCGAGCACCTCCTAGGCACGCTCGTTGCCCTGGCGCGAAATTTCCCCGCCGCTGTGCGCTACCAGCAGGAGCGCCGCTGGGCCCAGCAGGAGATCTGGGACAGCGCGCTCCGGCCGCGCGAGCTGTCCGGACAGGTGCTGCTCATCGTAGGTTTCGGCGCGACTGGGCGCGAACTGGCGCGGCGCGTGCGGCCGTTGGGCATGAAGATCTGGGCGGTGACGCGCTCGGGCAGCGGCGATGCGAAGTTGGCGGACCGGGTCCTGCCGGTCCGGCGCCTGGACGAATTCCTTCGCCAGGCCGATTATGTCGTCCTGGCCGCGCCCGAAACGCCCGAAACGCTGCACATGATCGGCGCGCGGCAACTTGCGGCAATGAAGCCGACGGCGTTTCTGGTCAATGTGGCGCGCGGCTCGCTAGTGGACGAGGCCGCGCTGGCGGCGGCCCTGGAGCAGCGCGCCATCGCCGGAGCGGCGCTCGATGTCGCCCAGGACGAGCCGCTGCCTCCGGAGAGCCCACTGTGGGGGCTCGACAACATCTTCATCACACCGCATATAAGCGCGGTGACCGAGCATCTGTGGAAACGCCAGACCGCGCTGCTGCTCGAAAACCTCGAGCGCTGGTTCCGCGGGCGCAGACTGCTCAATCGGGTCGATCTCAAGAGGGGTTATTGATGACCGAGACCTCTCAGCCCGGATGGACGCGCGTGCTGACCCGCACCGGGCGCTACGAGTATCAGTTTCAGGGACGCGTGCCCTCCGTGCGCAACGGCCACTACGAAGACGCCAGCGACTATCAGTTTCTGGTGATGGACGAAGAGGGCTGGCTCTACAGGATTCCGGTCCGCCTGGCGGCCGCGGCTGAGGTGGCGCTCCAGAAAAACGTCGAGGTGAACAAGACGGCGAGCCCCAGTACCCATGAGCGGGACGGCGGGCGTCCCGGCCCTGAAGGGGCGCCAACATCGCGAGAGCCCGCCGCTTCACCCACCGAAGTAGCTGCGGCGCAGTTGCGGGTGGGCCTGGATCGCTTCCGGCCGCGCCAGAATGCGCCTTACGCAGAGCTCGACGCTTACTTTGCGGTGGATGCGGCGCGAGCCCAGGAGCTAGCCGAGGGTACAGTGTAGCGGCGCCCGGAACCTGTCCCGACGCAGTCGGGAGGGCGCCACCCATCTCCATATCGCGCCGGCGTCCGAGAGGCGAGCTACGCCAGCAGGAATCAAGCGGCACCCTTGTGCAGTCATGCGGCGGGCCGCAACAAGATCGCTAGTCGCCGATGCCACCCTTCGGCGGGGTGTAACCCTCGCGGGCATAAACGACGTACTTGACGTTCTTGCCCTTCTGGTCGTGCACCACCAGCGGGCTGCCGTCGGGGCCGACCAGTTGCACCTTGATCTTGCGGAATTTGCCGTCACGGGCCTTGTTGGTCGGAATATAACCCAGGCTGTACTGATTGCGCAGGCTGGCGGCCACATCGCGAAAGATGCTGGGGAGCTCGCCGTCAAACCGCGGGAACCACGCCCGGCCGCCGGTCTTCTGGCAGAACTCGCGGAGCTGGTTCTCCGCCTGGTAGTAGCCGATGCGACTGACGCCGGAAGCGAGCCCGCGGTTGTCATAGTATTCGAAGAGCGTTCGGCCGACGCCCAGGGCAAAGATGGTGACGTCAGACTGCTGCAGGCGCTTGAGGGCTTGGTCGAGGGTGTGCTTGCTGAAGGTATCGTAGCCAGAGGCGAGGATGAAGATGGACTTCTTGCCCTTGACGTCCTGCAGGCGGTCCACCGTGTCCATCAGGGCATCAAACAGGTTGGCTTCGGTAAAGCCGGGAAAGACCAGGCGCGAGAGAGCCTGCTTGACCTCCGTTTTGTCGCGGGTGAAGTCCACCTCGATGCGGGGCCGCAGGTCAAACGTCTCGAGCGCCACCCAGTCGTCCTTGTTGAGCTGATTGAGGAAGTCGTACGCGCCTTCGCGGGCCTTGTAGGCGTAGAACTCGTACCCGAGCTTGCTGAACTCGATCAGCAGGACCATGGTGATGGGCGCGTCGGCCGGAGCAAAGTTGGTGACGGCCTGCGGAATGCCGTCTTCCAGAATGCGGAAATTTTCCTTTCTCAAGCCGGAGATGAAATTCCCGGAGTTGTCGGTGGCCACCACGTCCACGGTTACCAGCGGCACTTCAACCGAGATGGCGAAGTCGCCCGTCTGCTCGGGCTTTTTCTGTTGCTGCTTGTCAGGCTGCTGCGGAGCCGGTGGCTGTTGCGCCTGAGCCAGCGCCCGCAGATCGCCCGCCGGCAACATCAGGGTGACCATCAGTACGGCCAGAATCAATGCGCGAAATAGCGTCAGTTGCATGGTTTCCTCGCTCACCTTCATGCTGCCACGAAATACTTCGATCTTCAATCCGGTGGCTGGCCGCGTTCCGCTCCGCGGGCGGCCAAATGATTCATCGGCATCCCGGAGCGCGAGCGGCCTCTAACCGCGCACGACTCCATGATAGTATGAAGCGTTTGGCGCTCGGTAAGTTTCCTCAATCTTACGGAGGGTGAAGAATGCATTGCCGCCTGGGTCGCCTAGTGCTTTTTGCCGCACTCGTCCTGGCCGTTGGAACCGGCCAGATTTGCGCGCAGGAGCCGTCGAAGCCGGATCTCGGAAGAGTGCAGGAAGAAGCCGTGGCGTGGCTCACAGATCTGCTGCGTATCAACACCACCAATCCGCCCGGAAACGAGCTGGCCGCCGCCAAATACCTGGCGGGCATCTTGGAGAAGGAAGGCATTCCGGCCGAGGTGCTGGAAATCTCGCCGGGCCGTGGCGTGGTGATCGGGCGGCTGAGGTCGAGCGCCGTGCCCGACCCTTCGCGGGCGCTGCTGCTGCTCGGCCATATGGACGTGGTCGGCGTGATGAAGGAAAAGTGGAGCGTGGATCCGTTCGGAGGGGTCATCAAGGACGGCTACCTCTACGGCCGCGGCGCGATTGACGACAAAGGTATGGTCGTCGCCAACCTCGCTGCAGTGGTGGCGCTCAAACGCGCCGGCGTGCGCCTGAACCGCGACATCATCTACCTGGCCGACGCCGACGAAGAGCAAGGCGGCGACTCCAGCATCCGTGTGGTCATCAACAAATACTGGGACAAGATTGCTACCGGCTTCGCCATCAACGAAGGCGGCCGGGTGCTGGTCAAGAACGGCAAAGTGCAGTACGTGGGCATCCAGGCCAGCGAGAAGATTCCCGTAAACGTGGCGGTCATTGCCGCCGGGACCTCGGGACACGGTTCGATGCCCCGCGCGGATAACCCCATCGTCCATCTGGCCTCCGCCATCGCAAAGATCGGGACGTACCAGACTCCGGCGCGGCCGAACACGATCGTGAGGCGGTACTTCGAGCAGCTCTCCAAAATCGAAGATCCCGAGGCGGCCAAGTGGATGCGCGCGCTCGAACAGCCGGAGCGCACCGACCACGCCGCGCGCTGGCTCTCCGAGACCAGTCCGATGTGGAACTCGATGCTGCGCGACTCCATCGCCCCGACCATGCTGCGCGCGGGCATCCGGCACAACGTGGTGCCTTCCGAAGCCCGCGGAAACCTCAACATCCGCCTGCTGCCCGGCGATTCCATTGATGCCTTGCTGGCGGATCTGACCAAACTCGTGAACGACCCGCAAATCCGCTTCGAGCTTGAGCCGGATGCGGGCCTGCCCGCGCCGCCTTCCTCGATCGATACGGAACTCTACCAAACCATCGAGCGGGTCGGCGGGCAGGTGTTTCCCGGAGCGGTGGTGGTGCCGTTTCTTTCCACCGGTGCCACGGACTCCGCGCAACTACGTCTCCACAACGTCCAGGCGTACGGCCTGATGCCCTTTCCTCTCACCGAGGAAGACGACCGGCGGATGCACGCCGACGACGAGCGCATCCCGGTCGAGGCGTTCCGCAGGGGAGTTGACTTCCTCTATCGCGTGGTGGAGGAGTTCGCGCGGGCCAAGTGAACCCGGATGGCGCGGCCACCCGCATGAACTTCCGCAGGTCAAAGATTGTTTGCACGCTGGGCCCGGCGAGCTGGTCGGCGCAGATGGTGGACCGCCTGCTGCGCGCCGGCATGGACGTGGCCCGGCTGAATTTTTCCCACGGCACGCACGCTGAGCACGCCCGCACGATTGCGCGAATCCGGCAGGCATCCGGGCGCCACGCCAAACCCCTCGCCATCCTGGCCGACCTGCAGGGACCCAAGATCCGCACCGGGGCGCTGGCCGGCGGGGCGCCCGTCGAGCTGCGCGCCGGACAGCGCTTCACCATCACCACGGCCAAGGTCCCCGGCACCCGTGACGGCGTCAGCACTACCTACCGGCGTCTGCCACAGGAGGTCCATCGTGGCGACCGTATCCTGCTGGCCGACGGCTTGATTGAGCTGCGCGTGTTGGCCTCGCGCGGCGACGCCGTTTCCTGCGAAGTCGTCAACGGCGGCGAACTCGGTGAGCACAAGGGCATCAATCTGCCGGGCATCAAGCTGAAGGTTCCTGCGTTGACGCCCAAGGACCGCGCCGACCTCGGCTTCGCACTGCGTCACGGCGTCAACTACGTGGCGGTGAGCTTCGTGCGCCGCGCTGAAGACGTCCTGCTGGCCAAGGCGGCCATCGCCCGCGCCGGCAAAGTCACGCCGGTGATCGCCAAACTGGAGAAACCCGAGGCCATCGAAAACCTGGACGCCATCCTGCGCGTGGCCGACGGTGTGATGGTGGCGCGCGGCGATCTGGGCGTGGAGATGAGCCCGGAGACGGTGCCCGTCATTCAGAAGAAGATCATCGCCCTGGCGCGCGAGGCCCGCTTGCCGGTCATCACCGCCACGCAGATGCTGGAATCCATGACACAGAACCCGCGGCCCACCCGCGCGGAGGCGTCTGATGTGGCCAACGCCATCTTCGACGGCACCGACGCGGTGATGCTTTCGGCGGAAACGTCCACCGGCCGCTACCCCGTCGAGTCCGTCGAAATGATGGACCGCATCATCCGCGAGGCTGAAGCCAACATCGCGCGGTTCCCGCGGCCGCACCGGCCGAAGCAGTTAAACGTCGCCGAGACGACCTGCGAGCTGATCTGTCACGCCTCGCAGGAGCTGCACATGAAGGTGATCGCCATCTTCACCCAAAGCGGCTCGACAGCGCGATTGGTCTCCAAATACCGGCCGCGGCCGCCCATCATTGCTTTCTCGCCTGACCAGGAAACGCGGCGGCGGATGAGTCTGCTCTGGGGCGTGGTGCCCCGCCGGATCCCCCACGTGCGCAACATCGAAGGCCTGACCGCGCTCGCCGAGAAGCGGCTGCTCGAAGAAAATCTTGTCCGCCGCGGCGATGTGGTCGGCATCGTGGCCGGAACGCCCTTCGGCATCCCCGGCTCCACCAACTTCATGAAGTTCCACGTCGTCGGCGCCCGCCGGAAATAGCCTTGCTCCCAGTTGTGCGGGACTGGACCTTCTGACTTCCGACGGTTAACTCTCGAATTCTAATTGACCCAGTGGTCAGGACGGGAGGGCGGCTTGTCGTCGTGGTCGCGCACGTACACTTCAAACTTGCGGCGCATGCGGCGCCGCTTCCAGTCGGAGAAGCGGTTGCGGATGCGGTAGAAGAACGAACTGCGTCGCAGGTAGAAATAGCCGATCAGCATGCCGCCGAGGTGAGAGATGTGGCTGATGTTGTCACCGCCGGCCACCAGCGTGCCGTAAAACTCAATCGCACCGAAGATGGCCACGTAGACTCTCATGGGCAACTGCACCGGCAACGGGAAAATCCATACCTGGCGATCCGGGAAAACCAGCGCGGCGGCCAGCAGGATGCCATAGATGGCGCCTGAAGCACCGATGGTCGGGACGTCCGAGGGTGGCCGGCCGAAGAAAACGGGAATGGTTTTGACTAGGATATTGATCAGGCCCGCGCCCACGCCGCAGAGGAAGTAGTAGGTGTAGAAGCGACGCCGGCCCCAGGCACGCTCCAGGTCACCGCCGAACATCCACAGCACCAGCATGTTGATCAGCAGGTGCATCAGGCCGCCGTGCAGAAACATGTAAGTGAACGGCTGCCAGATCCGCAGGCCGGGGATTACCGCCGAAGGAATCAGTCCGAACCATTCCAACACCAGCCGCAGCGCCTCCTGGCCCGCGATCAATGTGATCAGCGTCTGCACAAGGAAGACGCCGACGTTGGCGATCAGCAGCGTCTTGATCGCCGGGGTCAGCAGGCCGCGCCAGTTGAACCGGTAGCCGTACGAGCGTGGGAAAGAACCCATCCTTTCGAGAGTCTAAGGGGCAAAGGGTCTCGGAGTCAAAGGGCCGGGGCAGATACGCGTCAAGACAGAGAATGGCAAAGCGCAGCAGGGTGCGCCCGCAGGCGTCCCATCCTATTCGAGCTTCTTGCGCGCGAAAACGAAGAGTGAAACGGCGAGAGACCCGAACATCACGACCGACAGCCAACTGCTCTGCGAGAAGTTGCCGAGAATCTTGGGTCCGAAGCGGAAAAGACCTTCACGCCAGAGCTGGATCTTCAGCTCCGGGTCTTCAAGCACATTGATCACGATGGCAAGCAAGCCCAGCACCCCGCCTGCGGCGATCAGCCCGCTGGCGTAGAGCGAACCGGGACTGACTTCGCTCTCGGCGTGCTCGCTCTTGGCCCGGCCGCGCTCGGCCACCCAGCGCACCACACCGCCGGCAAAGATAGCCGCGGTCGTGTGGATGCCCAAGTAGGAGCCCACGGCAAAAGAGAGGGAGCGAACTCCCAGCAACTCCACCGCGATCACCAGAAACACGCCGAGCAGGACCAGCCGCCAGGGCAGCCGCTGGTTCAGGATGCCGCTGATCACCGTGGCCATCAGGCGCGCCTGCGGGGCCGCCGCCTTGTCGCTGCCGATGCCTTGCACCCATTGGATTTCAATCTGCCGTGTGGCCGGGTCGTAGAGGTATTTTCCGTCGGGGACTTCGCGCGATCCAATGGCGTTGATGAGTGTGTAGGTACGCCCTTTGTAGGAATAGCTTTCTTTCTCGACCTCCACCCCGGCGGGCAATTGTCCGATGTTGAGCGGAATCTGCGCTGGCCGGTATTGCGCCAGCCCCACGTTCATCAGGATGAGGGTCCCGCCGATCACCATCACCGAGGTCAACACGCCAACGATCAAGCCGACCTGCTGGGCTCGCGGCGTGGCGCCAACCAGAAAACCAGTTTTCAGATCCTGCGAGGTGTTCCCCGCATTCGCTGCGGCAATGCAGACCACGCCGCCGATGGTGAGCGCCAGCGCGGCGTAGGCACCACCGGTCCAGCCCTTCACCAAAAACATCGCACAGGTGGCCATCAAGGTGGCGATGGCCATCCCGCTGATGGGGTTGGCCGAGGTCCCGATCAAGCCGCAGATGCGCGACGACACGGTGACGAATAGGAAGCCGAAGACCACCACAAATACCGAAGCAATCAGGTTGGCTCCCATACCCGTATCCGCCTTGGGGATGGGTTTGAAGGTGAGCAGCAGCCACATCATCGCCACGATGGCGAGCGACCCCACCACGACGACCTTCATCGAAAGATCGCGCTCGATGCGGCTGGCGACCGGCGCCGTGCCTGCGGTCTGCTCGCGGGCGTCCTTAAGCCCCGAGCGCAGTGCTCCGAGAATCGTCGGCATCGTCTTCGTCAGCGTGATCAATCCCGCCGCGGCCACCGCGCCCGCGCCCATCGGGCGAATGTAGCTGGCCCAGAGCTGGTCGGGCGTCATCAACGGGATGGGCACGGTGCTGGGGTAGATGGGGCCGGGAGCGATCTGGCCAAAGAACTTGATCGCCGGCATCAGCACCAGCCAGGAGAAGACGCCGCCTGCGAAAATGACTCCGGCGATCCTGGGGCCGATAATGTAGCCCACTCCCAAATATTCCGGCGTCACCTCCACGCGGAACGACGCGCCCGGCAACCACGGGGGCTGATACTCCGGCCGCGACCGCCACGCACCCGCCGTGTGCATGAGAAATGCATAAATCCCGCCCAGTCCCAGGCCCCAGAACACGCGGCCGGCAAACGAACCGCCGCGGTCGCCGGCCACCAGCACGTCGGCGCAGGCCGTGCCCTCGGGGTAGAGCAGGTTGCCGTGCTCCTTGACGATGAGCTGGCGTCGGAGCGGAATCATGAACAGCACGCCGATGCAGCCCCCGATCAGCGCCAACAGGAAGATGCGCGAATACTCGAGTGGAAAACCGAGGAAGATCAGCGCGGGCAGGGTGAAAATCACGCCGCCAGCCACCGATTCGCCCGCCGAACCGATCGTCTGCACGAGGTTGTTTTCCAGGATAGAGGCCTTGCCGAAGGCGCGCAGGATGCTGATGGAAAGCACGGCGATGGGAATCGAGGCGCCCACCGTCAGGCCCGCGCGCAGCCCGACGTACACCGTCACGGCTCCGAACAACACCCCGAAAAATGCGCCAAAGATGACGGCCCGCAAGGTGAATTCCGGCAGGGTCGCCGCCGCTTCAACGTAGGGGCGGAAGTCGGCCGACGGCGCCGTCGAACTCCAGGATTGGGTAGCCACGCTACACCTCCGGAAGGCAGGCGCCGTCCGGCTGCATTCCGCCCCGGAGCGGGCCACTCGCGAGCGCGGGCAAAGTAGCACTAGACAAGCCGCCCAAGCAAGCAACAATCGGAGCTCGCGCTACGGCTGCGGTTCGCCGACCGGTAGAGCGGGGAGCCAGCCACCAGTGGTCTTGACAGGTGGTGTGCGTCGCAGTAGTGTCCTGGGAAAATACTACTTGAAAGTAAAATCTAAAGGTCTTATACTAAGGTCCAAACGGGAATTGCCGCTCCAGGTTGTCGGTCCGCGTGGCGGCTCCCGGGCCATTCGTCTCCGCAGGAAATCTATGGCGGGAGGCTGCCCTTATGGGACGCTGGCGGGTCCTTCCTTGTGTTTTTTTTCTCGGCATTCTACTGCTTATCACGGGCGGTCCGCTGGCCCTCGCGGGCGATGACTGGCTCCCCATCTCCCCGGGGGAGCTGGCCATGAAGAGTCATCCGGCAAGCCCGGAGGCTCACGCGGTTATTCTCTACCGCGAAGAGCAGACAGACGACACCACCTCATCCACGACCTACTATTTCCGGCTCAAAATCTTCACGGAAGAGGGCAAGGAGCGAGCCAATATTGAAATCCCCTACTTGAAAGAGCTGATGACCATCCGGGACATCAAGGCCCGCGTGATTCGTCCCGACGGCAGCGTGGCAAACTTTGAGGGCAAGCCCTTCGACAAGACCCTGGTCAAAGGGCGAGGGATCAAATTCCTGGCCAAGACCTTTACGCTACCGGAAGTGCAGGTCGGCAGTATCATTGAATACAAGTACAAACAAGAGTGGGACCGATTCCTGCTCTTCGACACCCACTGGATTATCCCCCAGGATCTCTTCACCGTGCGCGCCCGCTTTTCCCTGAAACCCTTCCGCGGTCTTTTCCCGCTGCGCTGGATAAATTTAAGGATCCCGGACGGCAAGGTAGCGAGGGAGGACAAGGGCGTCATTCACCTGGAGCTGGAGAACATTCCTGCCTTCCAGAAGGAAGAGTACATGCCGCCCGAGAACGAACTGAAATCCCGAGTGGATTTCTTCTACAGTAGCTCCTCGGAGATGGACCCCACGAAATTCTGGAAGGAGGAAGGGAAGCGGCTCTACGAGGAAGTCGACAAATTCGTCGGCCATCGCAAAGGCATCGAGCGGGCGGCCGCCGAAATCGTTGCTCCCGATGACCCTCCGGAAATCAAACTGCGCAAACTCTATGCCCGGGCCCAGCAGATTCGCAATCTGAGTATTGAGCGCAGGAGGACCGAAAAAGAAGAGCAACGGGAAAAGCTCAAGGACCTGGAAAACGTCGAAGAGGTTCTCAAGCGCGGCTACGGCAGCGGCCGGCAGATCACCTGGCTTTTTCTGGCCCTGGCGCGCGGAGCGGGGTTCCAAGCCTGGCCGGTCATGGTCTCGCGGAGGAACGAATACTTCTTCAATCCAAATGCCCTGGACAGGCGGCAACTGAACGACAACATTGTCCTGGTGCGGCTGGACTCTCGGGACCTCTTCTTGGACCCCGGCACCGCCTTCTGCCCGTTCGGGATGCTCCCCTGGGGGGAGACCGGCGTCCAGGGCTTGCGCCTGGAGAAGGACGGCGGCGCATTCGTGACCACGACCCTTCCGCCCAGTTCCGCCTCGCGCATCGAACGCAGAGCCTCGCTGGAGCTGGGCGAGAGCTCTGCGCTCGAGGGCAAGCTGTCGGTCACGTTGACGGGCCTCGAAGCGCTACGCCGGCGCCTGGAGGATCGCGACGAGGACGAGGCGGGACACCGCAAGTCGCTCGAAGACGAGATCAAGGAATGGCTCCCGGTGGGTAGCACGGTGGAGCTCGAGAATTCCCCTGACTGGAAGGGGCCCGAAGAGCCGCTACGCGCCGAGTTCAAGATCCGCATGCCGAACTGGGCCAACTCCGCTGGCCGCCGGCTGCTTTTCCCGGTGACCCTGTTCGCCGGAAGCCGCCAGCACCGTTTCACACATGCAACTCGGGTCTACCCGGTATATTTCGATTTTCCATTTCAGACCGTCGACGAAATGACGCTGAAGCTTCCACTGATCTTCCAAGTGAGCAGCCTGCCGGAGGCGCGGAACCGCCAGACCTCGTTTGGCCAGTACGAGATGTCGTGCCAGGCCCAGGGCGGGACGCTGCGCGTCGTGCGACGCCTGTCGTCGGAAGGGCTGCTCATCCCCCTGGAGTATTATTCGGGCCTGCGCGGATTCTTTGAAATGGTGAGGACCGGCGATGACGAACAAGTGGTTCTCCAAGCGGTGCAAGTGGGCCAGCGTAACTAGAGCCGCCTTCCTGCTGGCGGCGCTCGGTGCCCCGGCGCGCGGCCTGGCTGGCGACGCACCGGGCTGGCTGCATGCGCTGGCCACCGTGCCCCTGCCGAAGTATGCCGACGATCCCGACGTCGTGCGCCTGCTGGACGAGAGGATCATCACGGTCAAGGACAGCGGCGAGATCAAGACACTGTATCGCCGCGCCTATAGGATTCTCCGGCCACAGGGGCGGCAGCACGGCACCGTTGTCATTCGCTTCGACAACGAAACCCGCCTCACCAGCCTCAAGGCCTGGTGCATCCCGGCACAGGGGAAGGACTACGAGGTGAAGGAGAAAGACGCTGTCGAGACCAGCCTCTCCGAAGAACTGTACAGCGACCAGCGAACTAAAATCCTCACCATACCTGCCGCGGAAACCGGCAGCGTGATCGGCTATGAATACGAACAGAAGGCGCGACCGTACATCCTGCAGCACATCTGGTGGTTCCAGGATGTGCATCCGGTCCGCGAAGCTCACCTGACCCTGCAACTGCCTCCAGGATGGGAATACAAAGCCAATTGGCTGAATTACCCGGAACAGCAACCCGCGCCGCTGCCGAACAACCAGTGGCGGTGGGACCTGGCGAATCTTGCCGCCGTGCCCCAGGAACCGGCCATGCCACCGGCAGAGGCTGTCGAAGGCCGGCTGGTCATTCTCTACTTCCCGAACGCGGATCACCAGAAGTCTGTAGGCTCCTGGAATGACCTCGCCAAATGGTATGGCGGGCTGACGGCCGGACGCCGGGAAGCCTCTCCGGAAATCAAACAGAAAGTGACGGCGCTCACTGCCGGGACACCATCAACTCTCGAAAAGATTCGCGCGCTGGTCAGTTTCCTGCAGCGCGAAATCCGTTACGTGGCCATCGAGATCGGGATCGGCGGCTACCAGCCCCACGGCGCCCAGGAGGTTTTTTCCAGGCGCTACGGCGACTGCAAGGACAAAGTTACGCTACTGAGCACCATGCTCCATGAAATCGGCGTGGACTCCTACTACGTCATCATCCACAGCCGGCGCGGCGTGGCGACGCCGAACAGCCCACCTGCCCTGGGCAGCTTCAACCATGTCATCCTGGCCATCCGGCTGCCCGCGGACGTTTCTACGTCCACTCTGTACGCCGTGGCAAAACATGAAAAGCTGGGTTCGCTGCTCTATTTCGACCCCACCGACCCGTTTACCCCGCTCGGCTACCTTCCTTCCTCTCTGCAGGCGAATTATGGACTCCTGGTGACCGAGCAGGGCGGCGAGATGCTCCAGCTGCCACTGCTGCCGCCATCCACCAACCGCCTGCTGCGCATGGGAAAGCTCACGCTGAGCCCCTCGGGAACCCTGACAGGCGAGGTCCAGGAAGTGCGCTGGGGCGAACCTGCGGTGAGTCGTCGCGCGCGGCTGCTGGACGTGCAGGGGGCCGGCCGCACGAAGATGCTGGAAAGTTTTCTCGCCAGCTTCCTGGGCGGCTTCACGCTCACCAAGGCCGCGGTGGGCAATTTGGAAAAATATGATGAGAATCTAGTGCTGGACTATAGCTTCGTGGCCGAAAGCTACGCGAAGAAAGCGGGAAACCTGCTACTGGTCCGACCGCGCGTCCTGGGACAGAACAGCAGCGACCTGCTGGAAAGAAAGGAGCGCAAGCATCCCTTTCAGTTCAGCGCCGCTTCGATGGAAACCGACACGTTTGAGATTGCCCTGCCTGCCGGCTACGAGGTGGACGAACTGCCCCCGCCGGTGGAGGTGGACTACGGCTTTGCCGCCTACAGCAGCAAGATCGAGGTCTCGGGCAGCATCCTGAAGTACAGCCGCACCTATCAGGTCAAAGATGTCCTTGTGCCCACAGCGCAACTGGGGGAATTGAAGAAGTTCTACCGGCAGGTAGCGGCGGACGAGTTCAGCAGCGCGGTTCTGCGGCGCGCGGGTCCCTGAGTAGTGAGCAAGTCTTCTTCATTCTGTTGACCTCTTGATCAGCTTCCGTGCCCGGCAGCACTCAAATCGTCTTGCGCGGGCAGACGTAAACAATGCGCGACATCTCAGGCAGGTAGCGGAGCTGCGGGCGGAGGTCGCGCGGGGCCAGCCGCACCGCCTCGGCCGCCAGGGCGGCGAGTTGCCCGGTGGCCAGGACGCGCTCGAATAGATCGGCGCGGCGCGCATACGAGTAACCCTGATAGGCAGGCGGTTGCGCCCGGCCGAGAGCCAGTAAACAATCCCAGAAGCTGCGGGAGCGGAACAGCCTGCGCCGCGAGGCGGCCTTGTGTTCGAGTTCGAGCGCATACCGCGGCGGATGCCCGCCGCTTTCGAGCAGAACCACGGTGCAATCCTCGGCGCGAAATTCCCGGGAGGGATCACTGTCCGGAAAATGCGCCAAT
>JBGPZW010000159.1:0-7462 GCA_041493955.1 Terriglobia bacterium | reverse complement strand
TGGATCGTTGATACTTTTCTTGAGCTGGATGAGCTTTGTGCGCAGTCTGCCGGGGTCCATTCCCGCTGACTGGCAGACCAGTGGAAAGTCCTTCGCGTCGCGGAGGAGAAACTCTTCCGCCACGCGCTGGCGGCTTAGAGGGCCCGAGATCCACTCCTGCACAGTTTTCGCGATGACCGCTTTCCACAGCCTCTTCTCGGGCGTCTCCCTGGGGGAGTCCTCTGCGAGTGATCTATCGAACATTGCTTCGCCTCTGGACCACGGTCATTGCCGGGCGGACTTTCTAGAAGAGGAGAAGCAACTACGAGGCCACGCAGCTTTGGGCGGGGACGGGCTTCCCTGCCCCTAACTCAAGGCTGAGACAAGAGATACGAATGAAGTTACAAAATGAATCATGCAGGTCCCTTGCGCCAAGTGGCGCAGATCTGAACAGCTTGCTCACGGCTGTTCCATCGGGGAACGTTTGGCGATAAATCCAACGCAAACTCTAGAATGGGTTCCGGATTCCCCCAGTGACTTTAAAAGTCAGCGCGAGGGACCTGGCCTCGCGGCGCGATCCCGCACTGCAGAATTCGGCAAGCCGAGGGCCGCGGCTATTTCTTCATGAATTTCTCAAACCAGTAGCGAAGATAGAGCTGGGTGCGGATAAAGTTCGACGGTTTCGACGTGGTGCCGTGGAACTCCTCGTTGAAGCGCACCATGGCCGTGGGCACCTTACGGAACTTGAGCGCCTCGTAGAACTCCTCGGTCTGCGGGATGGGCGTGCGCAGGTCGAGCTCGCCGGTCATCAGCATCGTCGGCGTCTTGACGTTGCCGACGTACATCAGCGGCGACCGTTGCAGATGCTCGCTAGGGTCCTCCCAGGGAAGCTTCCTGAAGTTGTGATACCAGTAAGGCGGGCCGTCGGTGGTGCCCGTGAAGGAGAGCCAGTCGATCACCGGACAGTTCGACGAGGCCGCCGCGAAGCGGTCGGTGTGTCCCACGATCCAGGCGGTCAGCACCCCGCCGCCGCTGCAGCCGTACACGAATAGATTGCGCGTATCGACGTAGCCTCGGGCGATGACTTCGTCCACCCCCTTCATCAGGTCGTCGAAGTCCTTGCTCGGATAGGCGTACTTGATGGCATTACCGAAGGCGCTGCCGTAGCCGGAGGAGCCGCGCGGATTAGTGTAGAGCACGACGTAGCCCTGCGCCGCGTGCTCCTGCCAGCCGTAGTTGAACCCCACGCCGTACATCGCGTGCGGCCCGCCGTGGATACTCAGCATGAGCGGGTATTTCTTTTTCGGATCGAAGTCGGGCGGCTTGATGATCCAGCCCTGAATGCGCAGGCTGTCCGTCGAGGTGTACCAGATCTCCTCGACCTGGCCGAGCTTGACGTCGCCCAGGATGTCGTCATTGACGAAAGTGAGCTGCTTCGGTTCGGGCTTGCGGAGATCAAAGGCCACCACATCCGTGGGCTTGTGGTAGCTCGAGAGCGTGCCCACAGCCTGGCCGTTGCGATTGATAGATGTCACGTTGAGGATGTGGTTGCCCTGGCTAACCTGCCGGACCTCGCCCCCCAGCGAAGCGAAGTACAGGTTGTGTGTGCCGCGGTCTTCACAGGTGAAATAGATGCCGCTGCCATCAGGCGCCCAGTGCAGCCCCCGCGGCGTGCGGTCGAGTTTGGTTGTGAGCACGCGCGGGTTCGAGCCGTCGATGCCCATCACGTAAAGCTTGGAGTCGATGTAAGTGTCGTCGGTGAAGTCGTAGCCGGTATAGGCCACCAGTTTCCCGTCGGGCGAAGCCGCCGGAGTCTGATCAGGGCCCTTGCGGTGCGTCAGTTCCCGGACGCTGCCGTCCTTGACGTTTACCGCGTACACCTCGGACTCACGCCACTGGTACTCCCAATTGTCGACGCGCAGGCCGCTGAACAGGATTTCGCGCCCGTCCGGGGTCCACGAGAGTGCTTCCATGACCCCGAAGCCGGCGCTGGCGTGGTTGTAGTCGCCGGTGGTCAACTGGCGGGGCGTGCCGCCGGTCGCGGGCACCAGGAAAATGTGCCGGTAGCCCTCGTCGAGGAAACCGACGCGGTCAGCGCGATAGACGAGGCGTTCGACGATGCGGGGATCCTTGGTCCACTTCGCGCCCTCGGGCCGCGCCGGCAGCTTGATGTTCCAGGACTCCTTCTTCGGCACCAGCATGGTGAAGGCGAGCGACTGACTATCAGGTGCCCAGGCCGGGCTGGCCGGCGGTTTTTCGACATGCGTGATCTGCGTGACCGCGCCTTCAGCGTCCATCCAACGCACGAAGACCTGAGTGCCCTTCGGCTCGCCCTCGGCCAGATAGGCGATGCGCGTGCCTTCCGGCGACCACCGCGCACCGGAGCCCTTGACGAGGAAACGCTGCCTGCTGCCGTCCGCATTCATCAGCCACAGCGCCGACTCCCACTTGTCGTTGAGCTTGTCCACCCAGCGGCGCGTGAAGACAACCTGCTTGCCGTCCGGGGAAATCTGCGGGTCGGCAACTTCTTCGAGCTCCAGGTACAAATCCAAACTGAGTTTCTTGTTCTGCGCCTGCGCGGTCACCGCCGCAGGCAGGCACAACACGAGCAGCAGGAGTAGAGCTATCCCGCGCAAAGATAGGCGTTGCATTTGCGGCTCCTTGATAAAGTTTTTCGGACAACAGGGCAACCGATAAGATCTCTGACTTCCCCGCACTTAGACCGAGCCGAACATGCGCGTCACCTCCGCACGCATCCGGCCCCACGCGCCGCCGAAATAATCCGCCCAGCGCACGGTTTCCATCTCCGCCAGATAGGAATAGGCCACCGGAACCACCAGCAAAGTGAGCAGCAGGCAGAGGGTCTGGCCTCCGATGATGGTCACAGCGATGGCCGCGCGCTGCTCGGAGCCCGCGCCAATGCCGACGGCAACCGGAATCAGCCCGGCGACGATGGAAAACGTAGTCATCAGAATGGGCCGCAGGCGGACCCGGTTGGCTCCGAGCAATGCCTCGCGCAGGGGCAGGCCTTCGGCGCGCAGGCGGTTGGTGTAGTCCACCTGCAGGATGCCGTTCTTCTTCACGATGCCGAGCAGCAGGAATACACCCAGCGCGCTCCACAGGCTCAGCGCGCGATGCGTGATCCACAAGGAGAACAGCGCGAAGGGAATGCTCAACGGCAGGGTCAACATGATGATGAACGGGTGCGAGAAGCTCTCAAACTGCGCCGCAAGCACCATGTACATGAAGATGGAGGCCAGCAGCATGGCCAGCAGCAGATTGAAGGTGGTCTCCTCGAGGAGCTTGACCTGGCCGGAGAACAGAAACGTATAGCCGGGCGGCAGGCCCACGGAGCGGATCGAGCGCGAGGTGTAGCCCGCAGCCGCATCCAGCGGATAGCCCGCGGCGATATTGGCGTTCACCGTCACCTGGAACTCACGGTTGTAGCGCCAGAGCGACGCGGGCCCTTCCCCGCGTTGAATAGTGGCCACGCTTTCGAGCCGCACTTGCCCAACTTTCGAGGAGGGCACCATCAGCCGCGCCAGCACCTCGGGGTTGTCGCGCTGTTCGGTGAGCAACTGCATGGTTACCGGGTACTGCTCAGAGCCTTCCTTAAAGTTGGAGATCTCGTCCTCGCCGGAATACATGAGGCGTACAGTGGAGCCGACGTCGGCCATGCGCACGCCTAGATCGGCGGCCCGCAGCCGGTCCACCTTCACTTGCAGCTCCGGGGTATTCAGGTTCAGATTGGGGTTGACGTCCACCAGCCCGGAGAATTCCCGCATGCGCGCCGCGACTTGTTTGGAAATCTCGACGAGGCGGGGTATGTCCGGGCCGCGGATGATCGCGCGAATCGGATAGTACTGCTCGCCGCCCAGCGTGGAAGGCAAGCGCACGTTGGAGGTCACATTGCGGAAGGTGCCCAGAATGCGGCGAATTTCCGTGGCCATCTGTTCGTGCGTGCGTTTGCGCTGGCTGCGATCCACGAGGCGAATGTACAGGTGCGCGTGGTTGGTCGTGCCGTGGGTGTAGGGCTGCACATATTCGACCTCGGGCAAGCTGACGATGCGGTGCGCCATTTCGGTGACGGTGACCATCGTGCGTTCGAGCGAGGTGCCCTCAGGCAGGTCCAGTGAGCTCTGCAGTTCGCTCTGGTCGTCGGCGGGGATGAAATCGCGGCCGACCATGCGGTAGAAAAAGAACGTCGAGACGAACGTGGCCAGGCAGATGACCATCACCGCGCGGCGATGGTCCAGGGCCCACTCCAGGCTGCGCAGATAAAGATTCTCGATGCCATGAAAAAACTTCGATTCCCGCGAGCGGGCGTGCCCGCCGTTCGTCCGCACGACCAGGAAGCGCGAGCTCAGCATCGGTGTCAGGGTGAAGCTCACCAGCAGCGACACCAGGATGGCCATGGCCATGGTCCAGCCGAAAGCGTTGACGTAGCGCCGCGCGTAGCCACTCATGAAGGCGATGGGCAGGAAAATGATCACCAGCGACAGGGTCGTGGCCATGACCGGCAGGCCGATCTCGCGCGTGGCCTCCACCGCGGAGCGTTTGCGCTCGATGCCCTTCTCTTCCATGAAGCGAAAAATGTTTTCGAGCACGATGATGGCGTCGTCGATGACGATGCCCACCGCCAGGGTCAGCGCGAGCAGGGTCATGTTGTTCAGCGAGAAGTCCATGTACCGCATCAGCGTGAAGGTGGCGATGATCGAGGTGGGGATGGCCAGCGCGGCGATCAGTACGGCCCGCCAGTTGCGGATGAACACCAGCACGACAAAGCTGGCCAGAAAACTTCCCAAGACCAGGTGCTCGAGCAGGGAGTTCACAGAGGCCTTGATGAAGAGGGAGATGTCGCGCACAGTTTCGAGATGGACGCCCGGGGGAAGCTCGCGCTTGAGGGTTTCCAGGCGCCGCTTGACCGCGTCGGCCACGCGCACGGTGTTGGTGCCGGACTGGCGGAGCACCGAGACGCTGACGGCATCGCGCGGGATCTGGTCCTTGCGGAGAAGCATCGACCAGGTGCGCAGCTCTTCGGCACCGTCTTCCACGCGGCCGACGTCGCGCACCCGGACGGGCGCTCCGCCGCGGGTGGCCACAATGATGTCGGCAAATTGCTCGGCGGAATTCACCCGGCCGAGCGTCCGCAGGCCGAGCTCCTGCGGCCCGTGAATCAAATGGCCGCCCGGAGCCTCCACGTTTTCCCGTTGCACCGCGTCGCGCACATCCGGCACAGTCAGTTTGTGCGCCGTCAGGCGTTCCGCGTCAATGAAGATGCGAATCTGGCGCTCCTGGCTGCCGGTCAAATCCACCTCGCCGACGCCGTCCACGGTTTGAATCGCCCGGCGCACCTGCTTGTCGGCGATTTCGGTGAGCTCACGCCGGCTCATCGGCCCGGCCACCAACACAGTCAGTATGGGGTCGGAATCGGGATCCAACTTGCGGATGACGGGAGGGAGGATGTTCGGAGGTAGATGGTTGATCGCACCGGCCACCTTCTCGCGGATGTCCTGCGCGGCACCTTCGATGTCCCGCTCGAGGACGAAGGTGCAGATGATGCGCGCCGTGCCCTCGGTGGTGTACACGCTCATCTCGTCAAGCCCGCTGACTGAGGAAATGGCGTCCTCGAGCGGGAGCACGACGCTGGTGGTCATTTCTTCCGGGCTGGCCCCGGGAAGCTGGATGCCGACGTACACGGTGGCGGGATCGGCGCGGGGGAACAGATCTACCCCCAGGGCGCGGTAAGAGAAGAGCCCCAGGGTCACCAAGAAGGCGATGAGCATCACTGCGAAAACGGGGCGCTCAACGCAGAGATCCGCCAGCTTCATCTTGCGATTCCCTTCAGCGTGTGCCCGAGTGGCCGGCGTCTTCGCGGACCGTGGCGCCGTCGCGAAGCTCGCCCTCGACGGCCACGGCCACGCGCTCGCCGGCGCGCAGGCCCTCGAGCACTTCCATTTTGGAGCCCTGCTGCGCGCCGGGCTTGATCTGACGCTCAGCGACGCGCGCGCCATTCAGTACGAAGGCTTTGTAGACGCCGTAGCGGTAGCTGACCGCCTGCTCCGGCACGGTCAGTGCCTTCTCCTCGACCTCGCTCGGCAGCGAGGCCTGCACGAAGAAGCCCGGCTTCAGCCGCGCGCCGGGATTCGGCAGCAGCGCCTCCACCTCAAAGGCGCGCGACTCCTGCGCCACAGAGGGGTTGATGCGCTCGAGCCGCCCGTGAAACACCTCGTTGGGATACGCTTCCACTCTGACGTCAATGGTGGCACCGATCTTTACCGCCGCGGCCCACTTCTCGGGCACCGCCAGGCGCGCGCGCAGGGTGTCGGTGCGCACGACGACCATGACCGGGCTCTGCACCTTCAGGTATTCACCCGGGCTGACGCGCCGCTCCTTGATCGCGCCGGGGAACGGCGCACGGATCGCGGCGTCGGCCAGCTTCTTTTCGGCTAACTTGCTCAGGGCCTCGCTGGACTGCAACTGCGCCTCGTCCTGCTCGACTTCCTGGAGGGCCAAGTCGTGGGCTGCGCGCGCCCCTTTGAAGCGCGCGGAAGCTTCATCGAGCTGCTGCTGCGAGATCAGCTGATCGCGGAAAAGCTGCTCGGCGCGGTGGAACTTCTGTTCGGCATCGAAAAGGTCGGCCGCGGCGCGCTGCACAAAGGCCACCTGCGCGGGATCGCGGGGGAGCGGATCATTCGGTCCCAGCCCCAGCCGCGCGCGCACCTGCCGGACGGTGCCGCGCTGGCGCTCCAGCTCGTATTGCAGCTCGACAGCCGAGAGAGTCACCAGGACCTGCCCCTCGCGCACCGCGTCGCCCACATCCACCAACACCTTTACGACGCGGCCTTCGACCTCCGCGCTGATCATGCTTTCTTCGAGCGGGTAGAGTGAACCCACAGCCTGCACCCGCCGCCGCAGCACTTCCTCCTGGACGGAATACGTGCGCACGGGGATGGGGTTCGCCGCGTCGCCGCGAACGCTCCCCGTCTGCGTGCGGGAACAGCCCGTTTGCAGCAGGACAATGGTCAAGGCGGCCAGGGCGGGCAAAAGAAGCCGGCCCACCTGACGACACACCCCGCGAGATTCGACCTGAGGACTCAACACCGGTGCCTCTCTTGGACGCGGCCACGACCTGCTCCGTTTCGCTCTCTGGTCCCCGGCTCTGCCGTGGGGGAGCAGGCGTCCCGCGCCGCAGAGACTTTTATCATACCTTTTCGCGGAGCGTGAGTTGAAGTAGTCCTCGGAAGGCGTCGCCTCAGCGGCGTTTACACCGGGCCGAAAGCGCGCTAGCTGATCGACTCACCCAGCACCACGCGGTCGCGGCCCTCGGCCTTGGCGCGGTACAGGGCGCGGTCGGCGGAGCGCATGATGTCCTCGACGGTGGAGGCGTGCTCAGGGAAGACGGCCACGCCGAGCGACAATGTGACGGCGCCAAGCGAGCGGCCGCGGTGCTGAACGTTCAGGTGCTTGAATTCCTCACGCA
>JBGPZW010000139.1:0-8793 GCA_041493955.1 Terriglobia bacterium | reverse complement strand
GCGGCGGGCACGGCAATCGGCCACGGGTTCATGAGAATTGGCGCGGGACGCCGGCAATCGCAGGCCTGGTCCGCTAGCGCCCATTTTCGCATGCCGCCCGGGGCCTTGCCAACGCCGCACCAAGTTGGTAACCCTCGGACGCGTGGGCACGTCCAATGGGACATCGAGATGGCCCCGCGGCTCACGCCACTAGTTCCCACTTCTGGGCGATGCGGAATCGCTTGAGCGGCGGGGCCCAACCGGGCAGAAGGGTGGATTGGGTGCTCGGCAAGAAAGTCGCTCTGCTTTTGGGACTGGCGTTCGTCCTCACCGCGCCGCTCGGCGCTCAGGAAACCGCGCCGGTGGCGACGAAGGCCAGCGGCGAGGTGCGCACCGGGCAAGGCGTTGCCGTGCCCGGCGCTACTCTCCGATTTATGGAACTCGCCTCGGGCCGCGCGTGGCTTACCTGGACAAATGAAGACGGCAAGTTTGACCTGCCGGGGCTGCCACCGGGGCGCTACCGCGTAGAAGCCGAGCAGATCGGCTTCGAGCTAACCACCAGAGAGATTGAGATGAACGCGCAGACCCCCGCCATCCAGCTGGCGCTGCGCATTGCTGCACCCATCGCACCGGTGGCAGAGACAACCACGCAGGCTGCACCTCCGGCGCCCTCAGAAAAACCAGCGCCTGCCGCCGCTCCGGAAGTGGAGAAGCAAACTACAACGGCGGCAACCAGCGCGCCAGCTGGCGCTCCGGGGAGCAAGTCTACCTCGAATGCCCCGCCAGCGGGCCCAACGAAACCGCCGCCGGGCCAGTCCCCCGGCGAAAGAAAACCCGGGCAACAGTTGCCGCCCAACATCGCAGACATGATCCGCCAGCGGATGCGGCAGGGCGGATTCCAGCAGGTGGACCTTGCCGGGCAGACCAACGGAGCCGGGCCGGAGACCAATGGCGCTCCGGACAGCGGGCCACTGGGTGAGGCGTCTTCATCGGATGCGTTCCTGATCAACGGCACGGTGGGCCGCGGCGCAACGGCGGGCAGCGAGTTTGGCTTCGGTGCCTTCGGTGGAATGCCCCCGCTCGGAGGTTTCCAAGGGTTCGGCGGCGCGCCTGGCCAGCCCGGCGGTTTTCCTGGGCAACCCGGAGCCGAAGGCGCTGCGGGGGGTTTCAACATCCAGATGCTGGGCGGGCCAGGCCAGCCGCCACGCCAGGGCGGCCGCAGCGGCCAGGGGCAGCAGGGACAACAAGGCCAGCGGGGCGGGCAGGCCCAGCAGCAGGGCGGGCAGCGCGCCGGCTTTGGCGAAGGCGTGGAGGGGCTGTGGGGCGTGCAGCGCGCGCTGCGGCAGCAGGTGAACCGCATCCGGGTGAGTTTTTATGAGCGCTACGGCAACTCGGCGCTCGACGCGCGCCCCTACTCGCTGACGGAGACCAACCCGGCGAAGATCTCCACCTGGCGCGAGCGCTTCGGCGGCAGCATCGGCGGGCCGCTGCGCATCCCGCACGTCTATGACGGGCGCGAGAGGACGTTTTTCTTCGTGAACTACAACGGGGCGCGCACGCGCGACCCGGTGGACACCTTTGCCACCGTGCCGCTGCCCGCCGAGCGCAGCGGCGACTTCACCGCGCGCCTGGGCATCCTGATTCCCGCGAGCCGGCTCGACCCGGCCGCGCTGGGACTGCTCAAATTCATCCCGCTTCCCAACCTGCCGGGCCTGGTGCAGAATTTCCATCTGCAGACGCGCGTGCCCACGGCTACCGACGCCTTTAACGTGCGCGTGATCCACACGATCTCGCCCAAACTCAACTTTCAGGCCACCTACAACTTCAGCGCGACGCACACGCACGCCTTCCAGAGTTTTCCCGACCTGGAGAACAACACCAGCTCGCGCGGGCAGAACGTCATGCTCGGGCTGACGCAGAACTGGACCAAGCGCTTCATCCACGACGCGCGCGTCTTCTGGAGCCGCAACCGCATCAACACGCTAAATCAATTTGCTTTCAATCAGAACATCGCCGCCCAGCTCGGCATCACCGGCGTTTCCGCCGACCCGATGAACTTCGGCGTGCCGCAGGTGAGCCTAACCAATTTCAGCGATCTCAACGACCCGGTGCCCGCGCTGCGGCGGAACCAGACGCTGCGCTTCCTCGACAACATCTCGTACTCGCTGCCGAAGCACACCCTGCGCGCCGGCGGCGAGATCCGCCGGATGCAGGTCAACACGCTTTCCGACCCCGTGCCGCGCGGGGCGTTTAACTTTACCGGCCTGTTCACGGGTTTCGACTTTGCCGATTTTCTGCTGGGGCTGCCGCAGTCCACCACCGAGCGCTTCGGCAGCTCGAGCACCTATTTCCGCAGCTGGGGCTTCGTCGCCTATTTCCAGGACGACTGGCGCATCCATCCGCGCTTCACGCTGAACTACGGCCTGCGCTACGAGGCGGTGACGCCGCCGGTGGAACTCTACGGCCATATCGCCAACCTGGACGTGAACGCGGACTTCACCGCCGTGGCGACGGTGACGCCGGGACAGCCCGCGCCGTTCAGCGGGCCGCTGCCGAGCTCGCTGGTGCGCGGGGATTACAACAACTGGTCGCCGCGCGCGGGCCTTGCTTGGAAGCCGAAGCTGGGCGCGTGGACGCAGAAGCATCCGGTGACCGTGCGGGCGGGCTACGGCATGTTCTACAACACCTCGATCTACAACCAGCTCGCGGCGTCCATGGCCAACCAGCCACCCTTCGCCACCGCGCAAACGCGGCTGAGCAGCTCGACGCAGCTCCTGACGCTCGAGAACGGTTTCCCGTTCGCGCCGCCGAGCACGGTGCGGAACACCGTCGCGGTGGACCCGAACTACAGGATGGGCTACGCGCAGATCTGGAACTTCACGATCGAGACGCAACTCGCGCAGAACCTGACCACCGAGGTCACCTACACGGGCACGCAGGGCACGCACCTCGACCTGCTCCGCGCGCCGAACCGTGCGTCCGCTGGCAGTCCGCTCGACCGCCAGATCTCGAACGCCCTGGGCTTCACCTACGACACCTTCGGGGGGTCGTCCAGCTACAACGCCCTGCAGTTGCGCGTGCAGCGCCGCTTCACCAAGGGGTTGATGCTGCAGGGCCTCTACACCTATGGGAAATCGATCGACAATGCCAGCTCGATCGGCGGCGGCGCGCCGGTGGTGGCGCAGAACGACAACAACTTCGCGCTCGAGCGCGGGCTTTCGTCGTTCGACATCCGCCACCAGCTCCGCGCCAACTACGCCTATGAGCTGCCATTCGGCGAGCGCAAGCGCTGGGCGCACAAGGGTTGGCAGGCCGCGGCCTTCGGCAACTGGACGCTTTCGGGCAACACGACCCTGCAGACCGGCACGCCCTTCACCGCGCGCGTGCTGGGCGGCACGGTGGACAACGGCGGAGTGGGCGCGGGCTTTTCGACCCGCGCCGACCAGGTCGGAAACCCCTCGCTGCCCGCCGGCCAGCGCGACCCGTTGCACTTCTTCAATACCGCCGCCTTCGCGCTGCCTCCGTCCGGCCGCTTCGGCGACGCCGGGCGCAACACCATCCCCGGCCCGGGCCTGTTTACCTTCAACTTTTCGGTGGCGAGGCGCATGAGCTTCGGCAGAGACAAACAGCGGCGCCTGGACCTGCGCTGGGAAGTCTCGAACCTGACCAACACGCCGAATTTCACCGGGCTTTCCACGGTGGTGAACTCCGCCACCTACGGCCGCGTGCTGGGGGCGCGAGCGATGCGCACCATGGATTTTGTGCTGCGGATGAACTTCTGATGGCGCTCCGGAGAAAACTCGCGCGGCAGATGCAGGCGGCGCTGGCGCTGTGCGTGCTGCTCGGCGCGCCGGCGACCTCGCAGCAAAATGCGCCGCCGGTCAATCCGCGGCAGGAGCCCGCCCCGCCGGTCAGCCGAGGTCAAACGCCGTCGCCGCGACCGGGGAAGGGTCAGGATGGGGGAACCATCCGCACGGTCACGGACCTGGTGCTGATTGACGTGCAGGTGACCGACCGCACGGGCAAACCGGTGAAGGGCTTGAAGCCCGAGCGGTTCAGGGTCCTCGAAGACGACAAAGTTCAGAAGGTTGCCACCTTCGATTATTACGACATCGAGGCGATTGAAACCGCTGCGGCTGAAGACTCCACGCCAGTCGTGGTGACGCTCGGCGCGGTGGCCGCCCCGGAGCGCGTGCGCGCCGCGGTGCGCGACCGCCGCCTGATCGTGCTGTTCTTCGATATGACCTCCCTCGAGCCACCCGAGCTGCTGCGCGCCACCGACGCAGCCCAGCGCTTCCTCCACGAGCAGATGACGCCGGCCGATTTGGTGGCGGTGGTGGCGTTCGGCAACCAGTTCAAGGTCCTCGCCAACTTCACCAACAACCGCGCCCTGCTGGAGCGCGCCGTGGCGCGGCTGATACCGGGGAAGGAATCGCAGCTCGCCGGGATGGCCGACGCGGCCCCGGCCGCAGGCGAGGAAGCGGTCAGCGAGGACACCGGGGCGGCCTTCAGCGCCGACGAAACCGAGTTCAACATTTTCAATACCGACCGCAAGCTCGCCGCGGTGGAAGCCCTGGCCAATCTGCTGCGCGACATCCCGGGGAAGAAATCAGTGATTCACTTCACCAGCGGGATTACGCAGACGGGCGAGGAAAACCGCTCGCAGTTGCGCGCCGCCACCGACGCGGCCAACCGCGCCAACGTGTCCTACTACACCGTAGATTCGCGCGGGCTGCTGGCGACGATCCCGGGCGGCGATCCCAGCGCGGGCGCGGCGGCGGGCACGGCGATGTTTTCCGGCGCGGCCGTGTTCCGTCAGGTACAGTCGCGGCAGGATTCGCGCGAGACGCTGGCCACGCTCGCGAGCGATACCGGCGGCCGCACGTTCTTCGACACGGGCGACTTCCGCGAGGTGTTCCAGAAGGTGCAGGCCGACGCGGCGGGCTACTATCTACTGGGCTATTACAGCGCGAACGCGAAGCCCGACGGGCGCTGGCGACGCGTCAAGGTGCGTGTCGATGCCCCGGGCGTGGGCATCCGCTACCGCGAAGGCTACTACGCGCCGAAGAACTACGGGCTGTTCACCACCGAGGACCGTGAGCGCCAGCTCGAAGAAGCCATGCGTGCCGAAGCCCCGCGCGTGGAGCTGCCCATCGCGCTCGAAACCGCTCACTTCCGGGTGGGCAAGGACGAAATCTTCGTGCCCATTGCCGCCAAGCTGGCTTCGAGCGCGCTGCAGTGGGCCGCGAAGCGCGGCCGGCGCGAGGCGGAGTTCGATTTTGCCGCCGAGGTGCGCGAAGAAACGTCGGGGCGTGTGGCCGGGGCGCTGCGCGATACGATCAAGGTCAAGCTCGGCGCTGAACGCTTCCAGCAAGTGCAACAGCGCGCGCTGGTCTATCAGGGCGGGCTGATCCTCGGGCCCGGGCGCTATCGGCTGAAATTCCTTGCCCGCGAAAATGAGACTGGGCGCATCGGCAGCTTCGAGCAGGAACTCCTGCTGGCGCCAGCGGCGCAGCCCGAGCGGCTGGAATTGAGCTCGGTGCTGCTCTCGAGCCAACTCGAAACCGTACGCAAGCCATCCGAGATGGGAAAAGAAGTCGAGAAAAGAGCCCTGGCGGCCGACGCGAAGATGAAGGCTTCACCGCTGGAGATGGGCGGCGAGCGCATTATTCCCAGCGTCACCCGCGTTTTCACCACGCAACAGATGCTCTACGTGTTCTTCCAGGCGTACCTGCCGGCGAAATCCGACGGCGCCAACCTGCGCGCCGGCCTGGTCTTCTTCCGCAACGGCGAGCGGGTCAACGCCACCCCGCTGGTCGAACCCGCCGGAACCGACGCGAAGCTTCGCGCGGCGGCGTTCCGCATCAGCCTGCCGCTCGAAAAACTCGGACCCGGGCGCTACACCGTGCAGGCGGTGGTGGTGGAAGCCGGAGGCGAGCAGGCCGCGTTCGCGCGGAGCTACTTTGCGTTGCGGCAGCCACCGGCAGCGGCGACCCCGCCTACAAAGCCCGGCCAATAAAAAATCCGCTCTCCATCTTGTGGAAGCACAGCCGGAGGGATTACTCGCCCCGGCGGGGCCGGGGCTCAGAATGACAGCGTCCTGTAACGCGGGCAACTTGCCGGCGAGGTTTGACCTCGCAAAGCGGCGGCGGTACAAGGACGTCCGGACACGCTACCACTAGCGGTTCACGGGTCTGCCTTTTTCGTTCGGGGGCGTCCCGCCGGTGCCGCCCGTTCCGACTGTCCCGCCGCCGACCGGGATGCCGGTGTTCACGGTCAGCGTGATGGTGATGGAGTGCGAGACACCGCCGGAAGTGGCTGTGACGACGATCGTGGAGGTGCCGGGCGGCGTGCCTCCAACTGCTGGGCCCGTCGCGCCGCCGGTGATGCCGGCGCAGCCCGTCTGAAAGATCGCGAAGACCAGCACGAGCGCCACGAGCGCCCCCGCTCCGCGCAGATCCACTGCTGACCGGCGCCCGAATCGCCTCGCGCCCAGCGCAATCAACGCGAAGAGTAGCAGATACGAAGCAGAGGGGAACCCGCCCGGCGCGAACGGGCCCTGCGGAAGTCTCTCCGGCGGATTGAGTTGCCCCAGCGCGGCCCGCGGCGCGGTCGTGGAGATGGTCAGCGTCGTGCTGCCGGTGGTGCTGCCCGCGGGGATGGACGCCGGATTGAACGAACAGGAGACGCTGGCCGGCAGATTCGAGCAGGCGAATGTGACCGCAGCGGCCAGCGGGCCGCCCTGCGTGCCGAGGTTGATGTTGAAGACCGCGGACTGGCCCGGCGTCAGTGTCGCGCTGGCCGGACCGGAAGGAACCGGAGCAAAGTCCACGCCGACGCCGGAAACGCTGAACGAATGCGGGCTGCCTTGGGCGTCATCGACGACCTTCACAGCGGCGTTTCGCGCGCCAGTAGCGATGGGCTTGAAGATCACCGCGACCGAACAACTCGCGCTGGCTGCCAGCGTCGCCGGAACAACGGGGCAGGCGGAAGTGGCGCTGAAGTCGGCGCTGCTCGAGCCGGCGATGGAGATGCTGCTGATGGTCAGCGGGCCATTGCCCGAATTGGTCAAAGTGATCGAAGAAACGGCCGAGTTTGTGCCGACGTTCTGGCTGCCGAACGAGACGCTGGTCGTGGAGAATTTGAGAATAGAAGAAGCGCCCGTGCCGGAAAGCGTGACGGTCCGCGGGCTGCCGGCGGCGTCATCGGTGATGGTGATGACGGCCGAGCGCGCGCCTGCCGCGGTGGGCGTGAAGGCGGCCTGGATGGTGCAACTCCCGCCGGAGGCCACGCTCGCGCCACAGGTGTCGCTCTTGGCGAAGTCGCCGGCGTTGGTGCCGCCCAGCGCCAGGCTGGAGATGTTGAGCTGCGTCCCACCGGAGCTCGTCAGTGTGACGCTGAGCGGGCTGCTCGTGGAGCCGACGGGCTGGGTGCCAAACGCCAGGCTGTTGACGGAGAGCGAGACGCCTGCCGGAGCGGCGCCCGTGCCGGAGAGCGCGTCGTTGTCCGGGCTGCTCGTGGCGTTGCTAGTGACCGTGACATTTCCCGTGCGCACACCGGCCGCGCGGGGAGTGAAGGTGATGCTGATCGTGCAACTATTTCCTGCTACGAGGCTGCTCGCTCCGAACGAACACGGCGCGCCGCCTGCGGGCAAGAGCGCAAATTCGGCGGCATTCGCCCCGGTAACTGCGATGCTGGCGATGTTCAGCGTGGCGCTGCCGCTATTGGTCAGCGTGATCGTGTGCGGGCTGCTGGCGCTGCCCACGGTCTGATTTCCGAAGGCCACCGGCGACGGCGACAGTGCCACGCCGGTCGTCGTGCCGGTGCCGGAGAGCACATCGTTGTCCGGACTGGTCGAGGCATTCGTGGTGACTGTGATGCTGGCGGCGCGAGCACCGGCCGCGCCGGGCGTGAACGTGACGTTGAACGTGCAACTCTTTCCCGCTCCGAGGCTGCTCGCTCCGAACGAACACGGCGTGGCGCCCGCGGCCGACAGAGCAAAATCGGTGGAGTTCGATCCAATGACGGCGATGTTGCCGATGTTCAGCGTGGCGTTGCCGCTGTTCGTCAATGTGATCGTGCGCGGGCTGCTGGCCGAGCCAACTGGTTGATTGCCGAACGCCGTCGGCGAAGGAGAAAGGTTCACGGCCGGGGCGGAGGCGACGCCGGTGCCGGAGAGAGGAACGTTGTCCGGGCTGCTGCTGGCGCCGCTCGCGACGCTCACATTGCCCGCGCGGCTGCCCGCGCTTGCGGGCGTGAACGTGATGTTGAACGTGCAGCTATTCCCCGCCCCAAGACTGCTGGCGCCGAACGAACACGGCGCGCTCCCCGCCGGCGAGAGAGCGAAATCCCCGGCGTTGGTGCCCGTCACGGCGATGCTGCCGATATTCAGCGTGGCGCTGCCGGAGTTGGTCAGTGTGATCGTGCGCGGGCCACTGGCCGAGCCAACCGGCTGATTGCCGAAGGCCACCGGCGATGGGGAGAGCCCGACAGCGGGGGCGGTGCCGGTGCCGGACAGCGCGTCGTTGTCCGGGCTGCTGGCGGCGTTGCTGGCGACCGTGACGCGACCGGCGCGCGCACCGGCGGCGCCGGGCCTGAAGGTCACACTGAAGGTGCAGCTACTCCCTGCCCCGAGGCTGCTCGCTCCGAACGAACACGGCGTGCCGCCCGTAGGCGAGAGAGCAAAGTCGCCGGCGTTCGTGCCGGTGATGATGATGCTGCTGATACTGAGCGCGGCGTTTCCACTATCGGTCAGTGTGATGGTGCTCGGGCTACTGGCGGAGCCGACGAGCTGATTGCCAAAGTTCAGGCTGG
>JBGPZW010000210.1:0-3933 GCA_041493955.1 Terriglobia bacterium | reverse complement strand
GCGTGGGCGCCTTCGACCCCAACCTCAAGAATCCTGCCGTGCACGAGTGGAGCCTCACCGTCCAGCGTGAGCTGGCGCTGCACTTCGTGGCGGAGATCGGATACATCGGAAAGCGCGGGACGCACCTGTACCGCGCGTACGATTTGAACCAGGGTTCGGTCAGCCAGCCGGGCTTCCTGGATTCCTTTAACATGGCCCGCGCAAACTTTCTCGCGGGTTGCAACGGTGATGGGACGGGTTGCCCGGCAAACGTAACCGGCCAGGTCCCCACTTTGCTGTTGCAACTCGTATCCCCGGCGTTCATCAACAGCAACACGTCGAAGACCGACCTCCAGCGCGGCAACATCGGCAACTTCGCCGCACGCATGGACAGCTTGTCGAAGACCAGCTCGCAGCGCCTGGCCCTCCCGCTGAACTACGTCCGTCCGAATGCGCAGTTCGGGCAAATCTTTTACCAGGACTCCGGCGGCGACTCGTACTATCACGGGCTGTTCATCGCTGTGCGTCGCCGTTTTGAACAGGGACTGGATGTCGGTTTCTCTTACACCTTTAGCAAGTCCATTGACGACATGTCGGTGGACCCCACCGGCGCGGCCACCGGCGGCGGCCTGAGCAGTACGAGCTTCAGCCGCACACCAACGGACGTCCACAACTTCCGTCTGGACCGGTCGCTTTCGGATTTCAACAACACGCATGTGCTGCTGGCCAACATCCTGTACGATTTCCCTGTGGGGAAGGGCAAAAGGTTCGCCTCCGACATCCCTGGCTGGTTAAACCAGATCATCGGCGGTTGGTCCTTTACCGGGATCTTCAATTACCAGAGCGGTGAGCCATACACGATCAGCAGCGGCGCACGTACGTCCAACGCTCTGCACAACAGCACAGCGCTGATTGTGGGGCCCAACATCCCTGGCGGCCAGTTGCAATTCGCAAACGGGATTGAAGGGCCGGTGCTGTACCAGACTGGAGGTTTCATCACCACCCCGCTGAACAACCAGCACCTCAATTGCCAGAACGTCACGGGCACGCAGACGTTCTTCTGCATCCCGCCGCCGGGGCAGAACGGCAGCGGCCGCAACACGGCGATGGGTCCAAACTACTGGAATCTGGACTCGGGCCTGCTGAAGAACTTTGACCTGACGGAGCGCTTCAAGCTTCAGTTCCGGGCGGAGATCTTCAACGTCCTAAACCATCCCAACTTCGAGAACCCGCGCAATGCGACCACAGGCTCGCCCACCATCACCAGCAGCTTGTTCGGCCAAACCTGCTGTTCGACGGCTGCGGTTGCCAGTGCGCAGCAGGTGAACCCCATCGGCGAACCGATGCGTGTGATCCAGTTGGGACTGAAACTCAACTTCTAGCGTGGCAAGCACAATCCAATAAATGACGGGGGAGGCGAGCACTCGCCTCCCCCGTTTTTTTGTCTGACGGTGCGGCCGCTGCACGCTCCGACGCCGCCGTCGTTCCGAAGAAACCCTTCGCTCCCGCTCAGGGCAAACTCCATGAGCAGCAATTCCCTTCGAGAGACTCCTCGCCCCGCCAATATCCGTCGGGGCTCGGAAGGAGACCCGGGCAAGCCCTGGTGATGCCCGCTGCTACACCGGCCGATCGACAGAAAGGGGTATCTGTCCTGCTTCTAGGACGCGCGCCGCGGCCCTTCCGGGCCGATTGCAGCCCCGAACGCGTTGCGGATAGGCTTTCGGGTTGGGTTGACTTTTCGAAAAGCGGCAAAACCGCCGCAATTGGCCGGCGTGACCGGCAAGGCTGCGGTGTAAGACCGGCATCTTCTCGGCGGCTTGCAGCGCGACCTCAGGAGCTGCGAATTGCACAGGAGGAGGCTCCCGGAGGAAAAGCGCCGGCAGGAGGCCGGCGTTACAAACAGAAGGGCCCGGCGAAGAGATTCGCCGGGCCGATTCTTCTTTCCTGTGGACGAGGAGCTACTTGGCGCCGGCGCCCTCCTGGCGCTGTTTCTCGCGCGCCTCGCGCAGCAGGGCCTTGCGCGAGAGGCGAACCTTATTGCCCTCGATGGAAAGCACCTTGACCAGGACCTGGTCGCCCAGCTTGAGTTCATCGCGGACGTCGCGGATGCGCGTCTCAGCGATCTCGCTGATGTGCAACAGGCCGTCGGTGCCGGGGAAGATTTCGACGAACGCGCCGAACTCCGCCAGGCGCACCACCTTGCCGAGATACGTCTTGCCGATCTCGGCGGTGGCGGTGACCTCGCGGATCATCTGCAGCGCCGCATCGGCGGCGGTGCCGTTGTTGGCGAAGACGTGAACCTTGCCGTCGTCCATCACATCGATCTTCACGCCGGTGGCCTCGATGATCGCGCGGATCTTCTTGCCGCCCGGGCCGATTAGATCGCGGATCTTGTCGGTCGGAATGGTCAGCACGAACAGGCGCGGGGCATAGCTGGAAATCTCCCCGCGGGGCGAACTGAGCGTCTGCTCCATGATGTCGAGAATCTGTAAGCGGGCCTTGCGGGCCTGCTCGAGCGCCTCGCGCATCATCGGGATACTGATGCCGCCGACCTTGATGTCCATCTGGAGCGCGGTGATGCCGGTGCGCGTGCCGGCCACCTTGAAGTCCATATCGCCGTAGTGATCTTCGGCGCCGGCGATGTCGGTCAGGATGGCATACTTGTCGCCTTCGACGACCAGGCCCATGGCGATGCCGGCGCAGGCCGCGCGCAGCGGCACGCCCGCGTCCATCAACGCCAGCGAGCCGCCGCACACCGTGGCCATCGACGAAGAGCCGTTCGACTCCAGGATGTCGGAGACCAGGCGCATGGCGTACGGGAAGTCGGCTTCCGGCGGCAGCAGATTCAGCAGCGCCCGCTCGGCTAGCACGCCGTGGCCGATCTCACGCCGCCCCGGCCCGCGGAGGAATTTCACCTCCCCAACGGAAAACGGCGGAAAGTTGTAATGCAGCATAAAGCGCTTGAAGGCCTCTTCCTCGAACAGCAGGTCGAGGCGCTGCTTGTCTTCCTTGGTGCCCAGCGTGAGAGTGGCCAGCGCCTGCGTCTCGCCACGGGTGAAGAGCGCCGAGCCGTGCACGCGCGGCAGCAGGCCCACCTCACAACTGATCGGGCGGATCTGGTCAAACACGCGGGCGTCGGGACGCCGGTGGTGATGCAGGATATCGTCGCGGAAGTACTTCTCTCGCAAGCGCCCAAAAGCGCGCTGCGCCAGGGACCGGCGCTCCTCTTCCTCTTCGGGAATGGTGGCCAGGATCTCAGCCTTCAGAGCGTCCACGCGCTGGTAGCTCTCCTTCTTCGGATATTTCGCGGTGTCGAGCGCGTCATGAAGCCGCTCGCCGTACTGCTGCTCGATCTGCCGGGCCAGCTCCTCATCGAAGGGCACGGGCGGCACCACCACCTTGGTGGGCTGGAGCTTGCCGTGCAGCTCGCGGATCGCGCCGATGATCTTGCGCACCTGGTCGTGCCCGAACTGCAGCGCGTCAACAACGCTGTCTTCGGAAACTTCCAGGGCTCCCGCTTCCACCATGACGATGGCTTCTTCCGTGCCCACGACAACGATGTTCAGCAGGCTGGTCTTCTGGTCGGCGACGGTCGGGTTGGCGACGAGCTGGCCGTTCAGCAGGCCCACGCGCACCGCCGCCACCGGCTTGTCAAACGGCAAGTCGGAAATGTAGGCCGCAGCCGAGGCGGCGGTCACGGCGATGACGTCCGGGTCATTCTCGCTGTCGGCCGAGAGCACCATCGCGACAATTTGCGTCTCATTCCGCCAGGTTTCCGGGAACAGCGGCCGGAGCGGCCGGTCGATCAGCCGCGAGGTCAGGATTTCGCGTTCCGAGGGGCGCCCTTCCCGCTTGAAGAAGCCGCCGGGGATTTTTCCCGCCGAGTAGGTGTATTCACGGTAGTCCACCGTGAGGGGAAGAAAATCTTTGGGATTGGCCTTAGAGTCCATGCAG
>JBGPZW010000137.1:0-8915 GCA_041493955.1 Terriglobia bacterium | reverse complement strand
GAGCGCGTCCACCTGATCGTCGCGACTGAGCACGGTCTTGGCCAGCTCCAGGTCGCGCCGCACCACGGCATTCAGGCTGTCGCGCACCATCTGCTCGGCCAGTTCGCTCATGCGCGGCAGGTCCACGTAGGGTTTCACCTGGGGATGCCGCAGGATGCGCTGGGCCCCCTGGGCGATGTTCACGGCCTGGTCGCCGATGCGCTCCAGGTCATTGTTGATCCGCGAGACGGCCAGGACGAAGCGCAGGTCCGCAGCCATCAACTGGTGCAGCGCCAGCAACTGCACCACCCGGTCGTCAATCTCAATCTGCAGCTCGTTGATGGCGTTTTCTTCCGCGAGGACGTTTTGGGCCAGCGTTTCGTCGGCATCCAGCACCGCGTGGATCGACTGGTGCACCGCGCGCTCGGCCAGCCCGCCCATCCAGAGCAAGCGCTCCATGAGGCCTTCGAGCTCTCTTTCAAAGTGGCGTTCCATCTTCCTGATCCTCTCCTGTTTTCCCGCGGCAGGCCGACAGGCCTGCCACGCGCATCTTTACCCGAACCGCCCGGTGATGTATGCCTCGGTCCGCGCGTCGGCCGGCGTGGTGAACAGTTGGGGCGTGGGATTGAACTCAATGAGTTGGCCGTTCAGCAGGAAGGCGGTAGAGTCGCTCACCCGCGCCGCCTGTTGCATGTTGTGCGTGACGATCACGATTGTCCAGCGCTCTTTCAACTGGAAAAGCAGCTCCTCGATTTTCGCCGTGTTCACCGGGTCCAGCGCCGAGCAGGGCTCGTCGAGCAGCAGCACCTCAGGGTCCACGGCCAGGGCCCGTGCGATGCACAGCCGCTGTTGCTGCCCGCCGGAAAGTCCGTAGGCGGACTTGTGCAGTTGGTCTTTCACTTCCTCCCAGAGCGCCGCGCTCTGCAAGCTGCGCTCCACTGCCTCCTCGAGCGAACCCTGGTATCCGTTGACGCGCAGGCCGTAGGCCACATTGTCAAAAATGGACTTGGGGAAGGGGTTGGGCCGCTGGAAGACCATGCCCACCCGCCGCCGCAGCCGCGTCACGTCCAGGCCCAGGATGTTCTCGTCATCGAGCAGGATCTCGCCTTCCAGCCGCGTGTGCCGCAGCGTTTCGTGCATGCGGTTGAGCGTGCGCAGCAGCGTGGACTTGCCGCAGCCCGACGGCCCGATCAGCGCGGTCACGCGGTTGGTGGCGATCCCCAGGTTGATCCCGAACAGCACCTGCTTGCTGCCGTAATAAAAGTTCAGGTTCGAGATCCTGATCCGCAGGCGGAGATCCGCCGCTGCGGCCGGATGATTTCCCGGCGCCGGACCGGCCTGCGGATTCTTGTCCAATGCGACTTTGATGGTCATTTGCGCGGTCTAAGACCTCTGTGCCGAAATGCCGCGCGCGAGCACCGCGCGCGCCACCACATTCGTCGCCAGCACCAGCCCCAGCAGCACCAGCCCCGCGGCCCAGGCCTGCCGGTGCCAGTCCTCGTACGGTGCGATCGCGTAGGTGTAGATCATCACCGGCAGTGAAGCCGTCGGCTGGCTCCAGCCCGGGCTCCAGAAACGGTTATTGAACGCAGTGAACAGCAGCGGCGCGGTCTCCCCGGCCACCCGCGCCACCGCCAGCAGCACGGCCGTCAGGACGCCGCGGTACGCGGCCGGGACCACCACGCTGGCAATCGTCTTCCACTTGCTCGCCCCCAGCGCCAGCGCGCCCTCGCGCAGCTCACGCGGCACCTGGCGCAGGAACTCCTCCGTGCTGCGCAGCGTGATGGGAATCATCATCATACCCAGCGCCACCGCGCCTGCCAGCGTGGAGAAATGCTTGAACGGCAAGACCAGCACGCTATAGGCGAAAATCCCGATCACGATGGAAGGCACGCCGTTCAGCAGGTCCGTGGTGTAGCGCACCAGGTAGCTGAACGTCCGGCCTCCGAATTCGGCCAGGTACACGCCGCCGAAGAAGCCGATCGGCACGCCCACCAGCGCGGCCACCAGCAACAACTTCGCGCTGCCCAGAATCGCGTTGGCCATGCCGCCGCCCGCCTCGCCCACCGGCTTGGGAAGCTGCGTGAAGAAGCTCCAGTCCAGAGCCCTGCCGCCTTGCCAGACCAGATAGCCCAGGATAAAAAAGAGGACGGAGACCGCCAGCAGCGCGCAGAGACCGGTGAGGCTGAGCATCACCCCATTGACGATTTTCCTCCACACCAGGCGGGAGTTCATTCTTGCGCAGCTCCGCGCTGCGTCGTGGCCAGGATCAGCAAACGCGCCACGCCATTCAGAATGAAAGTCAGCAGAAACAGCACCAGGGCGAGCTCGACCAGGGCATGCAGGTAGAGATCGCCGGTGGCCTCGCTGAATTCGTTGGCGATCACTGCGGCGATCGAATAGCCGGGCGCAAACAGCGAGGCGGCGATCTGGGGATTGTTGCCGATGACCATGGTCACGGCCATAGTCTCGCCCAAGGCCCGCGCCAGCGCCAGAAAAACCGAGCCCAGGATGCCGGCGCGCGCGAAGGGAACCACAACCTTCCAGGTGGCCTCCCACCGCGTGGCGCCCAGGGCCAGCGCGGCTTCCCGCTGTTCGGCCGGCACCGCCAGCAAGACTTCCCGCGAAACCGAAATAATGAACGGCACCACCATCACCGCCAGGACCACGCCGGCGGCAAGAAAACCGACTCCGTAGATCGGACCCTGAAAGAACGGCAGAAAGCCCAGTGTGGCTTTCAGAAACGGCTGCACGTACTCCCGCAGCAGCGGCACCAAAATAAAAACGCCGAGCAAGCCATAGATCACGCTGGGCACCGCGGCCAGCAGATCGATCACAAATGCCAGCGAGTTCGAGATTCTGGGCGGGGCGAGTTCCGCAAGAAAGATCGCCGCGCCCAGGCCCACCGGCACAGCAATCACCAGGGCCACCGCGGAGGTCACCAGCGTCCCATAGACGAAAGGCAGCGCGCCGAACTGATCGAAAACGGGGTCCCAAACGCGCGTGAAAAGGAAATGCAGACCGAACTTATGCCGCGAAAGCGCCGAATTGATCCACAGCTCACAGACCAGCAGGCCGGTGATCAACATCACGCTGGCGGCAAACACCAGCGTAATCAGGTGTGCGATCTCGTCCCCGCTGCGCAGCCGGCGGACAAGCCCACGCAGGCCCTCTCTGGGGCCTGCGCGCTCAATCGGAATGGGAGCAGTGGCCATGCTATTGAATCAGGGCGATGGCCTTCTTCTCCTTCTCTACAACTTCTGTGGGCAATTGCGCGTAGGCCAGCGGCTCGGCGAACTTTTGCCCATCCTTCAGCATCCAGTGCAGGAACCCGGTGATTACCGCGCGTTTCTTAGCGTCGGGAATCTGCGCCGGGACCAGCAGCCAGGTGAAGCTGGAGATGGGGTAAGTGTTCTTCCCCTCGGCGTTCGTGATCGAGACGCGGAAGTCATCCGGCATGGATTTCGCCGCGCCTGCTGCGGCCGCAGAGACGCTGGCGAGGTCCGCCTTGATGAAGTTGCCGGCGGAGTTGCGCACCCGGCCGTAGGGCAGATTGTTCTGGATGGAGTAGATCAGCTCGACGTAACCGATTGAGTTGGGGGTCTGCTTGATCAGCCCGGCGACGCCTTCGTTCCCCTTGCCGCCCAGGCCGACCGGCCAATTCACCGACGTGCCTTTGCCGACCTTGGTCTTCCAGGCCTCGCTCACCTTGGAAAGATAATCGGTCCAGATGTACGTGGTGCCGCTGCCATCGGAGCGGTGTATCACCACGACGTCATTCGCGGGCAGATTGACGCCGGGGTTGGCCCGGGAGATGGCCGTGTCGTTCCACTTGGTAATCGTGCCCAGGAAAATGCCGGCCAGCGCTTCTGGAGTAAACTTCAGCTCCTGACCGACGCCCGGGATGTTGTACGTAGGCACGTCCGCGCCGAGTACGGTGGGAAAATGCAGCACTTTAATCTTCGCCTGCGCAAGTTGCTCATCGTTCATCGGGCCGTCCGAAGCGCCGAAGTCCACCGTACCGGAAAGCAGCTGCCGGATCCCGGCGCCCGACCCAATCGACTGGTAGTTGATCTGGATGTCCGGATGCGCCTTGTGATACTCGTCAAACCACTTGGAATAAATCGGATAGGGGAACGTGGCACCGGCGCCATTCATGAGCACGGGGCCGGAGCCTTCCGCCAGAGCCGTCGTGCCAAAGACCGCCAGCAGCACCACCACTGCAAGCTTCCTGATCATCATTTCATATCCCTCGCTTGAGTCTTGTCCTCGATTGTTACAGTTCTGTTACAACCCGGTTACACCCGCGTGAAATCCGCGGTTAGAACTTGTTGATCACCTGGGCCCGCAGCCGCTTCAAGAAGTGCTCGGTCTCGCGCCCAGACGAAATTGAGACCAAGCCCCATCCAGAATCCTACCCGCCGCATGCTTGCAGCAGATCAAGGCAGGTAGTAACGGAACGAGGTAAAGAACATGTTTTCGATGGCAGTCGGCTTCACACCGACCGCGGTGGGCGCGTTGTTGTTTCCGCTCCAGGCGTTCTTCTTCAAGTAGGAATACTGCAAGCCCCACTGGAGAGTGCCCTTGGGCCCCTTGTAGAAGCGGTGCCAGAAGCCGATGGTGCCCTCGAAAAGGTCCTTCAGGTCGCCGTTGCAGGTCCCGCCTGCACCCGGAGTGTTCTGATTGCCAGGAACAACCTCCGTACTGCAACCGGAGTTGTTGAAGAATGGCGAGCCGTAGCCGACGCTGCTGATGGTGGTACCGGAAGAGGTGTCAAACCAAGTCCGGGAGGCGTACTCCACACCACCGTTGAAATAGATGTCGAGCTTCGGTGTGGGATGCAACTCCACCGTTCCCAGCGCTTGGCCGCCGCGGATCAGAGCGAGCGCACCGTTCGTCGCGAGCGTGGCGTTGGGCCTCGCGGTCACGTCCGCAAGCTGCGCGGTGCCGTAACGGCCGATCCCACTGCCGCCCAGGAAGTGAACGCCGACATCACCCCACTTGCCAAAGACGGGCGCGCGAAGGTTGACGCCAATGCCGCCGCCGGTCCGCGAGTCATTGAACGCGCCGACAACGGATGGCCCTGTAGAGCCGTCAACCGGGCATGTGGCAGAGGCGCCGATCCCACCGCAGGGGAAGACTCGGGCGCGAAATACGCTGACTAGGCCGAAGAGTTCGTAGTGGCCCCATCCGGGATCCCAGGCCGCCTTGATAACGAAGTCGGGTGCCTTGTTCAGTGTGTAACCAGTCCCATCTGTAGCGTTGAAGAGACCGCCGCCGGCGCCGGGGGCGTTAATGAAGAAAGTTCCGGCGGGAAGGCCGCGGCCCCCGAAAGTGGTTTGCGAGCCCTCGACGGAGAAGCCGAGTGCGAGTTTGTTGTCGTTGAGGCTCTTCACCACACGGAAGCCGAACTGGCGCGCCCAGCTAAAGCCAACGGTGTACTGCGCGTCGATGGTCAGCGGCGTTGCTTCGGTGCGGTTGTTCAGGCCCTTCTTAGTCTCCGTCACCAAGCTCCACATCTGGCCGCCGGTGAAGGTCCAACCGCTGTCCAGCGCGGCCTGACCCCAGAACTGGCGTTGGCGCAGCGCATAGCTGTTGCTCTGCCGGTTGTTGGAAGTCGTACCGACCCCCAGGAAGTCGGTCTCGTAGTAGCCCGTGAACTTCGCGTGCTCGATCTTACCCTCGGCCAGCAAGGAGATGCGCGACTGGCGGCCCGAGGCGTTGAATTCGGAGACTTTGCTCAGGGAGTTCCCTGGAAAGGGGATGCCGGTGAGCGGCGTGTTTACGTCGCCGCTGGTGGCCCGCTGGCGCCAAACCGTTTCCGCCACGAAGAAGCCGCCCGGCGTGAGCGTGATGCCCTTGATATGGATGGCCGTAGGCGGCTCGCTCGCTTTCTTTTCCTGAGCGGCAACCGCTCTCTCCAAGGCTGCCACCTCCGCCTGCAATCCTGGGATGGGATTCTCGACCGGGACACCAGCGGCGTTCGTTCCGCCGGTTACAGCACCGCTCGACGGGATGCTGGCCGCCGGCGCTGCGTGACCAGCGCGGAGCTGCTCTTCTAGCGCAGCCACTCTCTGCTGCTGCTCGTGCATTGCCGCGCGCTGCGCTTCGAGCTCCCTGGCCTGCTCGAGGAGCAAATCCCTGAGCTGTTGGATCTCCAGCTCCACCGGAGAAGCCTCTCGGGGGGGTGCCGTCTCACTCTTCCCCCCTTCTCGATTCCCGGGCGTTGCTGTTTCCTTCTTTGCCGCATCCGCCGCAAGGCTCTTGCCGGCTTTCTTTGCCGGCGCCGCAGGCGGGATCGGTTTCGCGGCCTCATTGCCGGCGAACGCCGGTGTCGCCATCAAGACTCCAAGGACAACTATCTCGATCCACTTCCTCTGCATGCCACCCTCCTTAAGGGTTTTCGTTAAAGAGACTTTCAGTTTTAACCATCCGATCGTCAAAAACGCATCCCTGATCTGCAGGTGGAAGTATATGCGCAGGCATTCAATACGCCGTGAATCCCATGTGAATTCTCTGTTACATCTGCCTCTTTCGACACCGCGTCAGCAGACGGGCTAAGCCGTTGATTTAGGGGGGGGATCGGGGCCAGCGTCAGGGTACGCCGGCCCCGCGGTGGGGTATGAAGAGAAGCATCGCTGCCTCTGACCGCATGGTCGTCATGGCAGGAAGGGTTCCCTTGGCACCAGCAACGTATCTGCGCTGCGTCAACGGCGCGTCACGCGAGGATTAATTCTCGGTGACTTCTTCCGGGCGAACCGGCGCGGCAGACAGTCCGCGGCCGTGACGCACATCGAGGCCTCGGACCCAGTAACTGTTTCCCTGTGCCGTCATGATCTCCTCCCGAGTGGTTGTTCACGTGGGAAGGATGATCGGTGGAGGTTACACACGGATGAAGCGGAAATGAATTCTTCGTGAGGCGGGTGGCCTGCGATCAGGCCCTAGCCGGGAGCGGGGCACCCTCCACGGCAGGAGCGATCGAAGAAACGCTGAAGTGGAAGTGGGAACCCTGCCCGACGGTGCTTTCCACCCAGATGCGCCCACCGTGGGCTTCCACGATGTGCCTGGCGATGGAGAGACCCAAACCGGTGCCGCCGACCTCGCGCGAGCGGGCGGCATCCACGCGATAGAAGCGCTCGAAAATGCGCTCCTGGTCGGCCTGCGGAATCCCGATGCCGGTGTCGGAAACCGTGACGATGACCTCGCGCCCGGCAGCCCGCGCGCGCACAGTCACGTGACCTCCTGCGTGCGTGTACTGCACGGCGTTGTCCAGTAGGTTTTGCAGCACCTCCGCGAGGCGTGCGTGGTCGCCGCGCACCGCCGGCAGGTCGGCGGGACATTCGACGGCCAGGCTCAGCTGCTTCTGCTCGGCGCGCAGCCGCGTCGTTTCCATGCAACCCTCAATCAGCTCCGCGACGCTGACGGCGCGGAAGTCGAGCTCCATCTGCTCCGCTTCGATCTCCGAGAGCTTGAGCAGGTCATCGGTCAGCCGGGCCAGCCGCCGCGCATGCTCGCTGATGATCTCGAGGAAACGCCGGCGGTTCTCCTGGTCGTCGAGCGCCCCGGCGAGCAGCGTTTCGGCAAAGCCCAGGATGGCAGTCAGTGGAGTTTTGAACTCGTGCGAAACGTTGGCCACGAAATCCTGCCGCACCCGCTCCAGCCGCCGCAACTCACTGATCTCGTGCAGCACCAGCACTGCCCCGGGCGTTCCGTCCGCGCGGACCGGCGCCGCCGTCACCGCAAAACTCCGCCGGCGCACCGTGCCGGTCACCAGCTCGCTCCGCCCCCCCTCGCTCCCCCCAAGCGCCTGCTTGACCACGGCGAGCAACTCCGCATGCCGGGTGATCTCCACCAGCGCCCTACCCTCGCTCGCGGCCGCATCGAACCCCAGGATCCGCGCGAATGCCGCATTGCAGAACAGGATGCGCTCTTCAGCACTGATCACTGCCACGCCCTCCACCATGCTGCGCAGGATGGCCGCGGAGCGGTTACGCTCGTCGGTGAGCGTGCGGATGGTCTGGTCCAGCCGCGCGGCGGTCTCGTTGAGCGACCGCGCCAGCGCGGTCAGTTCGTCGCCGCGACGTTCGAGCGGCAGCGGGCGGAAATCGCCGTCGGCCACGTGCCGCGAAAACACTTCCAGGCGCCGGATGCGCGCGGAAAACGAGCGCGAAAACAGCAGCGCAATCGTGCCTGCAACCAACAGGATCACCAGCGAAGCCCCCGCCAGGCGCCAGCGAATCTCGGCTAGCGCGTCGTCCACGCGCTTGAGCGGCAGGGCCAGCCGCAGCACCACCGCTTGTCCCCCGGCGGGCTGGTGCCGCAGTGCCAAATAGACCAGGTCGCGATCGAGCGTGGCGCTGTGGCGCACCGACCGCCCCTCGCCACTGGCAAAGGCCTGCTGGATTTCCGGGCGCCCGGCGTGGTTCTCCATGGTTTCCGGATCGTGGGAGGAGTCGGCGAGCACAACGCCTCCGGAGGTTATGACCGTGACGCGCGCGCCGCTCTGCGCCAGCCAGGCCGCCCAGGAACGCAGCGCGACCTGATCCTCCAGCTGCGGCGGGCGGGCTTGCGCGACGTTGCCCAACGCGACGAGCTGATCGAAGCCTTCGCGCAGGTAGTCGCGGCGCAGCGATCGGCCGGCGAAAATGTCAACGGCCAGCAGAACCGCCAGCAGCAGCCCCAGGAAGGCGAGTCCGAATTGCCAGAACAGTTTAAGATGCACGGGTCTCAAACAGGTAGCCGGCGCCGCGCACCGTCTTCAGATGTGCCGGATGCTCCGGGTCGGCTTCGATTTTTTCGCGCAGGCGCCGGATGTAAACGTCCACGCTGCGCGGGGTGACGAAGCGCTCGGTGCCCCACACGGCATCGAGCAATTGGTCGCGCGTGAACACCTTGTTGGGCCGCGAGGCCAGGTAGTACAGCAAGCGAAACTCCAG
>JBGPZW010000152.1:0-7842 GCA_041493955.1 Terriglobia bacterium | reverse complement strand
CCGCGATTGTCCCAGTGCCGAGCCGAGTTTCTTGCCGACGCCGATGACCTGGCATGTCTCGCCGTTGACGCGAATCTCCTTGCCCAGCGGGTCGGTGCCGGCGAAGAGATTGTCCACAATGTCCCACCCCACCGTGCACACCGCCGCGGCCGAGCGCAGATCTGCTTCGGTGATGTGCCGCCCGGCCGTCAAGTCCACATCGTAGATCCGCGGCATTGAAGGCGTCCAGCCGCGCAGAATGCTGTCGCGCAGGTAGTTGGGCCCAAATCTCACTTCGGCCGTATCGCTGCGAGTGGACGCACCAACTTCCCGGCACGACCTGCAGCCCTCGCGCGCTGCCGCGTAGTCTTCCATCGTGAACTTCTTCCGCTTCTGGGTCTCCAGGAAGTCGTCCACGTTCAACGCGATGATCGGCCCGCGGTTCACCAGGAATACGTCGGCGCCCAGATTGAACACCTTCTCGGCCACGTAGCTGTTCAGCCCACTGATGAAGCTGACCACGGCGATCACCGAGGTCACTCCGATGACCACCCCCAGCAGCGTGAGCACGCTGCGAAGCTTGTGCGCCCAGAGGCTCGCGGCGGCGATCTCCACCGCCTCGCCAAACCGCATTGTGGCTTTGCCGGCCATGGCTGGAAACCGCATTCTACTATACGCGCCGGAACGCGCTGAAATTGCGTGCTGCGTCCCTCCCATCCTCCTCGCGCTGAGAATCCAAGAGTTCGGTTTTCCTGTGGGTACAATCACGTCGCGTAGGGGCGTATGGGCACACGCCCCTGCGACGGACCTTCGAGTCTCATGGTCTTGTCTTTAGCGGGTCGCGGCCCGGGCGCGCGTGGCGTAGTAGCCGGTCTTGCTCAGCACGACGTAGTCGCGCCCCTTGCCGCCGAAGCTGGGCTGCAACCGCAGGTCCAGCCGGCGGAAGCCGCCGTCCTGGACGGAGTGGGTGGGATAGAAGCCGATGGTGTAGCGCGTTTTCAGCCGCTCGATCAGCAATTGAAAGGCGAGGAACAGCGAGCCTTCTTTCTCCACCTCGAAGATCTCGCCGCCGGTCTGGGCCGTCAGCTTGCCGACGTTCACGAATCCGTGCCCGCCGGAGGCAAGGCGCGCGGCCAAGGGATTGTCCCCCGGAACTTTCAAGCCGTACACCGCGGCGTCGGCCTCAAGCGCCGCGTTGGCGACCGCCTCCGCGCTGACGCCGTCATTCACCGTGGGCACGTTGTCGCTCACCAGCACGATGACGCGCCGCGCCGCCGGTGCGGCGTCCCGCAGGTAGCGCGCCGCATCGTAGATGGCGCGGTTGATGTTGGTGCCGCCCTCCGCGGAGAAAAACTGTATCTGGTCGGAAACCTCACGTTTGTCGCGCGTGAGCTCGACACGCTGCTCAACCGCGCTGGTGAAGGCAAATAGCGCGACTTCATCTTCGGGCTTGAGCGCCTTGAGCGCCGTCTGTGTGGCGTAGCGCAGTGGTTTCAGGAACGGCTTAATGGACCCGCTCAGGTCCACCACGAGGGCCACGGCCAGGGGCAACTGGTCGCGGCTGAAGTGTGCCACCTTCTGCGGCGCGCCGTTCTCGCCCAGCAGGAAATCCTCCTGCTTGAGGTCCTTCATCATCCGCCCGGCTTTGTCCTTCACCGTGGCTTCAAGAAGCACCAGGTTGACGTCCACGCGAATCTTCGGCTCGCCTTGCTCCTGCGCCGCCAGCAGTGGCGTCCCGAGGAGCGCAAGAGCAATCAGTGTCGTCAATACCCGCCGCATGGGGAAAATCGTCTCACTCACAATCTGCGCCCTCCGGTGGGCATAGCTCAGGCCTCCGGGCCCACTCCACAATCAGTCAGTTGGAGCCGCACCTGCGCTGCCGGGTTGCTTTGGCGTGCAGCGGCCGGAGCATCCCTGCGCTGCGCGTGCAATTCGACCTAGGCCGAACTAGCCCAGACAATTCGTGCGCGGCACCACCGGGCGCGCCTCGCGCCGTGCTGGAAGTCACATTCAAAGAGTCTTGGTACAGCTAACTTGTAATCGTCAGGCATCATCTAGCCTGGAGTGCGTTGCACCCCGAAAGGAAACCCTTCCGACAGGGAATCGGCCTCGAACGAGGTTTTCAGCAGACAGGAAGGATGAAGCGTTTCTAGGCAAGACAGCGTAATATGAGGTAAGGTGAAGAGTACCCGGATGAGACTACCTTGTTGCTTTCGTGGGACTATATTCCTGATTGCATTCGCTGGTTGCTTACCTTGGGGAACAGACGCGGCAGGGCAGTCATCGTTGCCGCAGGCCGATCCCGAAAGCCCCTTCACCTGTCCGGTCACAGTTCCCAACCGGAGAACATACACGGATATCGAGCTTGCGCCGCTCAACGGTCGCAGAGGTTGGCTGACGACGACAGCTCCGGATGGTACAAAAACCACAGTTGCATCGCCGCTCGGGAATCATGGGAATGACGCTCTGTCAACTACACTTTGGCCTGAAGGCAAGGTTGTGTTCAAGCCGGGCGCGGCCGGATTTGTGCTAGAGGATGGAGCCCTTGAAATGAAATTTCCGTGGTGGCGTCTCGTCAGAGGACGGCTGACAATAAAGGGTCGGCGACTGGATGGTGCCGCACCGCCCCTGCGCGCTAGTATTCCGGACGGATACGGAGAGATTGGGTTCCAGGCCACGGAGCTGATCTTCCCGACTGCGGGCTGTTGGGAAGTCACCGGGCACATCGGTGATCGCAGTTTAACTTTCGTCACCCTTGTAGAGAAGATTGGTAAAGGTCCCGGAGATTGACGGCGCGGCTATAAACGTTTAATGAATAGCACGGGGCTAGCGTTTTTTGGGCGAGTGCATTAGCAGAGAGGCAAAGTCTCGCTCGTCAACGAAATCAACACCGATGAGGGGCGAAGGCATTCCCGTTTCGAAACCTAAGGTTTTTGGAACGACCTCTTACGGGGCCGCTGGACCCCCGAGGGAAGTGGGTTGGTGTACACTGACAGTCCTAGCCGCGGACTGAGAATGTAAGTCCTAGTTAATTTGAGTACGCAGAAGTCGGGCCGGACACCTATTGTTGGAGAGAAAAGTCTGCCGAGACAACCGGCGAGGAGGACCGCATGTACGTCATCACGGGTGCCACAGGAAACACCGGAAGCTTGGTAGCCGAAAAACTGCTCGCAAAGGGGGAGAAGGTGCGTGTTGTAGGCCGCGACGCGAAGCGGTTAGAACGATTCACACAAAAGGGCGCTGATGCATTCGTCGCTGACGTGACCGACCCGGACGCACTCACGAAAGCATTTTCCGGCGCAAAGGCAGTGTACGCGATGATCCCGCCCAACATGAATTCCCCGGACGTTCGTGCCTACCAGGAACGAGTGAACGACGCCTTGGTCGCCGCGATCGAGAAGGGCGGGGTAAGGCACGCCGTCGTCCTAAGCAGCTTCGGTGCGGACAAACCAGGCAGAACGGGTCCTGTGGTCGGGCTGCACAATCTCGAAAAAAAATTCGACAAGATTGCCGGACTAAATGCCCTTTACTTGCGAGCCGGCTACTTCATGGAAAACATTCTGCCGCAGGTCGGTGTGATTCAGGCCTTCGGATACATGGCCGGCCCAGTCCGTCCGGATCTGCCGCTGCCAATGATCGCAACGCGCGATATTGGCGCCGCGGGGGCCGAAGCCCTGTCGAAACTGGATTTCGACGGGAAGCGTCCGCGTGAATTACAAGGAACTCGCGACGTTGCCTACGTGGACGTTGCGAAGATAGTAGGCGCCGCGATTGGCAAGCCCGACTTGGCTTATAAGCAAGTGCCTGCAGCCCAGTTGAAGCCTGCGCTGACGCAGATGGGAATGTCTTCCAACATGGCGGATCTGTTGTTGGAAATGGCGGATGCACTGAATTCGGGCCACATGAAGCCGCTGGAACCGCGATCACCAGAGAACACAACTCCGACGACGCTCGAGACCTTCGTAGCTGAAGTTTTCGTCCCAGCCTATCGGGGGAAAGCAGCTCGGGCTTAGTTCGGGCTTGGTCAGTCGAGACTTGGACTACCCTGAAGAGTGTTTGCTAGCCGCTCTGTGGACCGTGCCCACACCCACGCCCATCCCAAGAGCTTGTGCTATTGAATTCGGCTGAGTTGAAAGGGAACGAGACTGTTGAAAAAGTCAGTTTGGGAGCCGATTTTTCTAGAGTGACCATCCGCTTCTGTGCTAAGTCGGCGTTCAGGAGGAACGCCGACGATGATGGGTCAGCAACCGCGTGTGGAATCGCTCTTCTACTACTTCCGCCTGGAAGACCAGATTTCGGAAGATCACCTCTTGCGCTTGATCGATCGCTACGTGGACTTCAGTTTCGTGCGGGAGCGGCTGAAGAATTTTTACAGCTCCACGGGGCGGCCCTCGATTGATCCCGAGGTGCTGCTGCGCCTGCTGCTGGTGGGCTATCTCTACGGGATCACCAGCGAGCGGCGCCTGCTGGACGAAGTGCGCATGCATCTGGCTTATCGCTGGTTCACCCGACTGGGTTTTGAGCAGGAGATTCCCGACCACTCGACGTTCTCCAAGAACCGGCACGGACGCTTTCGGCAGTCCGGTGTGTTTCGGGAAGTGTTCGAGGAGATCGTGCGGCGGTGTTTGGAGGCAGGCTTGGTGGAAGGCCAGCATCTGGCGGTGGATGGGACGATGGTGGGAGCCAACGCCAGCCGACAAAGCCGAGTCCCGCGAGAGCAGTTAAAGGAAGCAGCACGGGTGTCCCGGACGGTGCGGGAGTATTTGGCCGAGCTGGAGCAGGTGAACCCCGTGTCCGACGCAGAGAAGGTTTCCACCACCGACCCCGATGCGATTTTGACGACGAAGGGTGGTGGAACGGCGATGATGGCTTATTACGACAACTATCTCATCGACACGGCGAGTCGGGTGATCCTGGGGGTGGAAGCGACTCCCGCACTCTCCCGTCAGGAGATGGTGGCCGCGCGCCGGATGCTCGAACGAGTGGAGGAGCTCGGGCTGCGGCCGGAGAGTCTGGGAGCCGACAAGGCCTACGGGAGTGGAGAGTTTCTGGCGTGGCTGTTGGGGCGGGGCGTGCAACCGCACATTCCTGTTATTGATCGTCGCCATCAGACGGGTGGACACTTCACCCGCGACCAGTTCCGTTATGAACCTGCAGAGAACGTCTGGTATTGCCCGGAAGGAAAACCGCTGCGCTATCGCAGCCAGCGCCGGGATAGTCAAGGTTATGCCTACTGCTCGACGGCGGCCCAGTGCCAGGGCTGTCCGCAGAAGCAACGCTGCACTTCCGCGCCCTATCGCTGGCTGTTCGTGCATGGGCAAGAATCGGCTCGGCAGGTGGTACGCACGCTGGCCGGAACGCCTGCCTATGAACGTTCGCGACGAGCGCGCTACAAGATCGAAGCCCTCTTTGCAGAACTCAAACAGCGCCTGCTCTTGCGGCGGGTACGGTTGCGGCGCCTGTGGAACGTGGCCGAGCAGTTTCTGATGGCGGCGACCGCCCAGAATTTGAAACGGCTGGTGCGATTTCTTGCGCAGCAGCAGGCTGTACCTGCACCCAGCCCGGCGTGAGAAGCGAAGGCGCAAGGAAGAGGCAGTGGAGAGCGAAATAGAAACCTGAACCGAGCCTCCTAGACACTCACCGGGGCAAGAATCTCTTCTGTTCTCCCGACTTTTTCAACAGTCTCGAACCCTTTTGACGCGGGAAACCCTCTCAATGTAGTGTGGTTGTGCTTGGCCCGTCACACGCTGCAAAGAGGAGAGCACCAATGGCGCTAATCAACAAAGCGATCTTCACTGCGTTGGCTGTCGGTTTGATCGCAGCCTCGGCCGTTCGATCTCAGGAAAAGCGGATAACCAAAGGGGATCTTCCCGCCGCTGTTCAGAAAACGATTGCCGAGCAGAGCAAGGGGGCCACGATCAGGGGCTATTCGAAGGAGGTCGAGGGTGGGAAAACCTATTACGAGGTAGAGATGGAGATCAACGGGCATAGCAAGGACATCCTCATTGACGGGGATGGGGGGATCGTAGAAGTCGAGGAGGAAGTTGCCCTGAATTCCCTTTCCCCCGCCGTGAGAGAAGGGCTCGCGAAAGCTGCCGGGGAAGGCAAGATTATGAAAGTGGAATCGCTCACGAAACGCGGCAAGCTGGTCGCCTACGAGGCCGTCGTGCGAACTGGGACCAAAAAGTCGGAGATTCAAGTAGGGCCCGACGGGAAATCGCTCATTCACAAGGAATAAATCAAGAGGTTGAATCACTGTAAAATTCGCGGCAAACATAAGCGGCAATTCCGTCCTCAAGATTTCCTCAGGGGTAATTTGCGCCTAAGCAGGGCTCGGAAGACAGGAGCGGAGTTCTGCCCACAAAACAGTTAACGTCCAGGAAAGCTAAGCAGATCCGAAGCGACCGCCGCCCGCGCGCCCTGGAGTCCGTGAGCGTCCCGCCCCGGCCAGCGCGAGCTACAGGCTCGGTCGTTTGCGATGAAAATCGGTGGCGGACTGGTAGGCCGCGGCGAATTCGATTGCGATGTCCTCGCGAAGCGCGTCGGCCACGAACTGGATGCCCACCGGCAAGTTCTTCTCTTTGGTGAATCCGCAGGGCACGGAAATCGCCGGCAGGCCGGCAATGTTGCTTGACCCGATAAGGTTCCAGCGCTCAAAGTTTGGAGGCGGCGTGGCGGGACGCTCCGGCGGTTTCTCTCCAGCGGGCCGCGGCGGCGGGGGCGCGTTGAAATTCACGTCCAACCGCGGCGCTGGCGTGACGCGGCTGGGGGACACCAGCGCGTCGTATTTCTCAAACATCTGGCCCAGCGCCGGGAGGATCTCGGCGCGGATGCGGAACGCGTCCAGATAGTCTTTCGCCGGCAGTGAGAGCGCCGCGATCAGCCCGGTCTTCTGCGTCTCGTCAATCAGCTCCATTACCTTGCCGCTCTCAATGAACGGGCGAAAGATGGACGCAGCTTCGGCCGTGTACAGCGTGGTCGCCACGGGGCCATAGGGAAAATCGGGCAGCTCAATTTCTTCGAGCTTCGCGCCCAGCCCGCTGAGCACCTCGAGCGCGGCCGCGAACGCCTGCATCACTTCCGCGTCGCCCTGCGGGCCTAGGTCGGGCTTGAGTACCCCCAGTCGCTTTCCGGCAAGCGGTTTGCCTCTTTTCGCCGCCGGCGGCCACCAGGCAAAGGTCTGGTCGAGCGAGGTGGCATCGGCCGCATCCTTGCCCGCAATCGCGTTGAGCACCAGCCCGCAATCGAGCGCGCTGCGGCACATCGGCCCGAGCTTGTCCATGGTCCAGGAAAGCGCCATCGCTCCGTGCCGGCTGACGCGCCCGTAGGTCGGCCGCAGGCCGGAGACGCTGGAGAATGCCGAAGGCGTGATGATCGAGCCCAGCGTCTCCGAACCAATCGCGAAGCCTACCAGCGCCGAGGGCACCGCAGCGCCGGGCCCGCTCGAGCTGCCGCCGGCCCAGTGCTCGAGATTGTAAGGACACCGTGAAGGCCCTTGCAGCGACGCCGAGCCGTTGTTGTACCCGCCGCCGCCGGCCAGCTCGATCATCGAGAGTTTCGCCACCAGAATCGCCCCCGCCGCGCGCAGCTTCCGAATGACCGTCGCGTCGTAATCAAACACCTGGTCTTTGAACGGCGGCGCGCCCCAGGTCGTCTTGATCCCGCGCGTGGCCAGCAGGTCTTTCGCGCCGTAAGGGATGCCGTGCAGCGGCCCGCGCGAACGCCCCGCGGCGATCTCTTTTTCCGTCGCGCGCGCCTGCTCCAGGGCCAGGTCGGGCGTGAGCGTGGCCACTGCTCCCAGCTTTGCGCCGTACTTTTCCAGGCGCGCCAGATAAGACTCGGTCAGCTCAACCGGTGAGATCT
>JBGPZW010000041.1:0-23464 GCA_041493955.1 Terriglobia bacterium | reverse complement strand
TCGGGTTCTGCAATTTCGGATTTCCGCGCACGAAGTTCTCCTGAATTTGGAAAATGCGCCGCTCAAAACGCGGCGTCCTAGCTTCGTACATACTAATGAGCATTCGCAATTCCAAACACGGAGTTTTTCAGCACCCTGTTAGGGACTCGCTGCTTGGGCCGCCACGCTTCTTTTCGGACAGGCGCCTGAGGTAGAGTGATTGGTTTGGCTGGAGTGGAATAGTCGCATTAAGCGAGAAGCTGCCATCGGTGGTGATTGTCGCTTAATTGTTGTTGAGGACCTGAAGCTGGTCCGGGTCTTGTGCGATAAGTTTTGTGCCCTCTGGACTGATTCTAAGACCTCCGGAAGATAGAGAAGTTGTTGCGCCCAGAGCTTACTGATTGCCGATCGCAGCGTCGACACTAGCAAAACGGGTGACATCGTCAAAGTGCCTTGAGATCACCTGCTTGGACAACCCCCAAGCCGATTCGTGGCCACGACGCTACAGAACCGCGAAAACGCACTCTAGGACTCCCCGGCCGCCTGCCTGTCCAGACGCTTTTGAATTCTGCCTCCTGCCCACCAGAAAGAAAGGGAGCCGGCCTACTTGCGCCCGGCGCGCTTCTGCGCCACCACCAGGCCGCGGGGGGTGGGCAGCAGCAGGACCGAGACGAGACCCTCCTGCTCGAGCCGAAACGCCGCCTCGCGCACCACTCTCATGTGTGAGCTTGCGTCGTGCATGAGGATCAGCCCGTTGGGGTTCATCTGCGGGAGGAAATGCCGCACTTCCTCCTCGCGCAGCGGCACATCACTGTCGCTGAACAGGAGGTCGACCGGGCCCGGTATCTTCACTTTCAGGCTGGATTCATTCCGGTAGTCGATCCATTCGGCCAGGCCCGAGGCGTCGATCCGCTCCCTGGCCTTGGCAAAGACGGCCGGATCGGATTCGCAGGTGATGACGCGGCCAAAGCCGTTTTGCTTGAGGCCCTCGGCAATCCAGATCGTGCTGATGCCTAGAAACGTGCCGGTCTCGACCACGAGTTGCGGCTTCAAAGTCGTCACCAGGCATTTGAGGAACTCCAGCACCTCAACCTCGGCGGTCATCGAATCCAGCATCCTCCAGCGTTCCGGGTGCGGACACTCAGGTGTGGCGCGGTGATACTCCGGCTGGAGAACGTCACCGTGCTCGGTCTTGTGCTGCAGGATACGGTGCAACTTGCTCTGCGCATGGAAACGCCGCTTCACTATCCAGAACAGAATCCCACCGGCGAGAAACGCAAGCAGGCTCGCGGCCTGCGCGTTGCTCAGGCCAAACACCGAGCGCGGGTTGATGCGGATGAACTCCACCAGAAAGCGCGCCAGCCCAGTCAGAATTAAATAGCTCGCAAATACCTGGCCCGCGGGCACTGGTTTCCGTAGGGATTTCGCGCCGACGCGCCACAGGTAGTAGAAGATCACAACGGCGCCAAGCAGCTCGTAGATCGGCGTGGGATGCACCCGCTCGGTGGTCGGCACCACCCCGCTGGGGAAGCTCATGCCCCACGGCAATGAAGTGGGGATGCCGTAGTCGCCGTCGCCCGAAACCAGGCAGCCGATCCGGCCGATGCCGTAGCCCAGCGCCGCGGCCGGCGCGGCCACGTCCAGCAGCACGAGCGGCGGCAGGCGGTAGTGCCGCGCCAGCAGCACGAGCGTCACCAGGCCGGCCACGAACGAGCCGTAAAACGCGAATCCCAGCGGACTGAAGAGGTCCTGAAAGGGATGCTGAAAAAATTCGGTGGGAGTTTCCAGCACGTGCCAGAGCTTCGCTCCCGCTAGCCCCACCAGGCCCGTCAGGCCAATGATCGCGTGCGGGTCAGCCGCCATCCCGCGGCGGCGCAGGTCCGCCTGCAGGACGAAGAAGGCGCAGAGCAGCGCCGCCGCCACCAGCAAGCCATACGTCCCGAGAGTCACCGGGCCGATGTGAATAAAAGGAAGCACAGTAGCGCTCGTGGGAGTTCGACGCGGCAGTATACACGAAGGGCCGCACTGCCTGTGGCGCGGATGAGGCACCGGTGGAGTTTGAGTCTCTCGACTCACCGGAAATCGGTAGCCGCTGCGTGCCACCACCAGGTGCGCTATGCTCTTCCCCCGGCTTAGGGACGCGCCTTACGGAAAACCTCTACCCGAGGAAAAAATCATGATGCGGAAATCGCTGAAACCTGTCCTGATGACACTCACTCTCGTTCTTGCTTCCCCACTCTGCGCCGGCCAGATCGGCGCGCAGCAGCCGAGCGAGCGTCCGCGGCAACAAACGATTCGGTCCGCTCGGCCAGATCCGACCGCTGGCCCCGGTAGGGTCGGAACATCCGATCACGGACCAGGCCGCACGCAAACCACCGACACACGCGCCGGGGAAAGCCAGCCGCCACTGGCCCCGCGGTCGCTCACCGAGCGGGAACACTACCTGCTTACAATCGCGTTGTGATTCCCACGCTCAAAAAGGCTGGTATTTCCTGGGACGGCTGGTACTCGCTGCGGCGGGGAGTTGGGACGGCGGTCACCGCACTCTCAAGAGACTCTCTCGCGGCGAAGAGACTCCTACACGATTCGAGCGTGAGCACAACCGAGCGCCACTACATCAAAGACGTGCCAGAGACGACGCTCCAAGCCATGAATCAGTTAGAAGCAATGTGCGATGAGTGTGCAAAGCCGCAGGAGTCCAAGCCCAACTAACTCGTTGAAAGTAGTGGCGCGCCTGAGAGGATTTGAACCTCCGACCTCTGGTTTCGGAGACCATTTCCAGCGATTTAGGTAACTTGTTGAACGGAAGGCAGAAAGCCCTGCAACCCTCTCAGGCTCAACCGGTTCACCAGTTGTGGCAAGGTGATTTGAGATGTGGCAAGATTCGCCAAGATGTATGAGAGGTCCCCACAAAAGTCCCCACAGTTGACGTTTCTTAATCTTCGCTCTGGCGTGCTCACCGACAACCCCAACGCACTGGGATATGTGCCGAAAAGCGTCTGCAAGGGTTTTGAAATGGGTTGGCGGCTATCCTGGAAAACGCTCGCGACAACCAGAAATAACTCTTCAAGCTTTAGTGAGCGGAATAGGAAGGCTCGACAGGAAACGGTTTGGAAACACTTGTTAGTCGCAGTGGCTTTACTCGCGTGCTATATTCCGCCTGGCGTGCGACGCGCGCCGATCCTTTGGCAGCGCTGGGCTATGAGGAAGCTGCGGATGACGCCCTTTCGGTGGGAGATATGACCACGACCGCTGTGAACAAAGCTGTCTCAGAGGATAGTCCGGCTATGCTGATTGGTGACCGCCTACGTGCCTTTCGCGAAGCGAAGAAGCTGTCCCAGGGCGATATCGAAGAGCGCACTGGCCTGCTTCGCTCTTATATCTCTCGCGTGGAGAACGGCCACACCATCCCTTCAGTTGAAACCCTGGAGAAGTGGGCGCGCGCCCTTGAGGTGCCTCTCTATCAGTTGTTCTACAAGGGAAAAGAACCACCTAAGTTGCCGTATCTTCCCAAGCGAAAGACAGCGGAGGAAATCGCATTTGGCAGTTCGAACAAAGAGGCCCGCATCCTGGCGAAGTTCCGTCGGTTGTTAGGTCGTATGAACAAAGCCAACCGCCAACTTCTTCTGTTCATGGCCCGGTGGATGACCAAGCGGTAGGTCTTGCTCTTTGGGTTGGGCTTTTGAGCCACTCAAACTAGACATGCGCCGAAAAGAAAGGCTTCTGACAGCGTTCAGGCTATGGTCATCCTACCAAGCTCGGGCAAAAGGCGGGCAGGTTAAACGCGGTCGCAAGGGGTGCAGTTTAGATGAGGGCGAGTTCGGAGTCGGGGTTGCTTCCGTTCAGTCGAATGATGCAGTGGTAAGGGATTTTCAGATGGAAGGTTCTTGCATAATTGGGTCGGCTCAAGCGTTGTTCGACAAAGATGCATTCCCCTGAATCCGCGACCAGGATGCCCGTGGTCAGCAGATGAACGAAGCCCAAGCGATACGCCACTTCGACGCGCCTGCCGAGCAGAGACGAGTAACGAGCCAAATCGACCCTCCCGTCTTCCGCCCACCACCCAGCGCGTCCATACGAGGATCAATAAGCAGTCCAAAGACTAAGTTGTTGTCTTTCAGGCGCTTGACCAGTTCGGTTCAAGAGTAACGGGTTGAAGCAAGCATTCGGCCTGCACGTGGCTGGGCGCTTACTGCAGGATACGGCCCAGAATGCAACCGTTTCGGCAGATACTCTTGGATGCATAGGAAGCGCCTGTGTGAGCTGCGCCAGTGTCTAGAACAAACGTCGCAGACCTGCCATTGACTTGAGGATCAAAATGGTCACGAGGAGCGGTTGAGGTTGAAGCAAAGCTCCCACTCACGTCCGAGTGCCGGTAGGCTGAGCAGGAAGGCAACCAGCATGATGCCGGCTCTTTTCATCACCATCCTCTGGTTTGGCGCACCGGCTGACAGCTTCCAGGTTTACCAAGAGGCAGGGGGGCTGCGGAATCAGCGGCCGCTCGGGCTGAATAGCCCAGCCCCCCCCGCTTCTCGGGTCGAGATTTCACCTTGCCGCCAGAACCCGCACGGGCTGCGTTTTGCGTGCTTCCTCGATCGTTCCCCGTCCACGCGCAAGAGCGGGGTCGTAGATGAAGACCTCGCCCAACTCCGCCAGCTTCAGCGAATGAACAATCCTTTGTCCTCCCCTGCTGGCGATGAGCAATGCGCTCCCGTCTTTTGTGTTCTTGTCGCCCTCGGCGATGGAAGACAGCACCATCGCAACCGTTTTCCCACTTTCTGCCTGCTGGACGGTGAGGATGGTCGCCGTGCCAACGTAATCGACTCGGAGCCAATACTCCCCCGCAGGGAGCATGGCCTTGCCCCAGCGGACTTCGTACGGCAACGAGAATTTGCCCTGGAAGATGGGTGACTGCGCACTGGCCACACTCACTGAGAGAAGCGCGGCCACCAAGGCCGCCGCGAAGAGCTTCGCCATGGTCAGGTTCTGAATCTTTTTCATCGTCGTTCTCCTTGCTTGAATTTCGCTTCGACCGGTGCTCGCTGGCATTGGGTCGCGCGATGCCACCGACTTTGCGACAGGCCCGCAGATACCTCAATGCCCCGGGAATCGCTGGGAGCGCGAATGATCCTCACCGACTAAGCATCTGATATTGCAATGGTTAGCCCCCGCCCTCGTCCCACTCGGCAGCATCTGGCGTTGACCTCTGCGAGGCGCGTGGTACACTCCCCCTTAGATCCCAGCACTAGCTTGAACGAAACCCGCACATCGCCGAGGGTGATCCGCTTCGGTGCCTTCGAGGTGGACTTGCGCGCGAGGGAACTGCGCAAGCACGGTATCCGCATCAAGCTCCAGGAGCAGCCCTTACAGGTGTTGGGGATGCTACTCGAGCGCCCGGGCGATGTGGTGACGCGGGAAGAGCTGCGCATGAAGCTGTGGCCGGTGGATACCTTCGTGGACTTCGACCACGGTTTGAACTCGGCGATCAACAAGCTGCGCCAGGCCCTGGGAGACTCCGCCGAGAATCCCCGCTACATCGAGACGCTGCCCAAGCGCGGATTCCGTTTCATCGCTGTTGGGGCACCACAGGGCAAAGTGATGCTGGTTGTGCTGCCGTTTGAGAACCTGAGTCGCGACCCGGAGCAGGAGTTCTTCAGCGATGGCATGACCGAGGAGATGATCACGCAGCTCGGCGGTCTGGAGCCGCAGCGGCTGGGGGTGATCGCGCGGGCCTCGGCGATGCAGTACAAACACAGCACGAAGAGCGCCGCGCAGATCGGTGGCGAACTCGGCGTGGACTACCTGCTCGAAGGAAGTGCGCGGCGTGCTGGTGGACGGGTACGCATCACCGCGCAGCTCATTCAGGTGCGCGACGAAACCCACGTGTGGGCCGAGGGCTACGAGGGTGACCTGCGGGATATCCTGAAGTTGCAAAGGGAAGTGGCCGCAGCGGTGGCGCGTGAGATTCAACTGAAGCTGACGCCGCAGCAGCAAGCCCGTCTCGGCTCGACGAGGCCGGTGAACCCCGAGGCCCACGAAGCGTATTTGAAGGGCTGCTTCTTCTGGAACAAGTTCACTGTTGAAGGGCTTCTTAGGAGCCAGGAATATTTCCAACAAGCCATCGACAAAGACCGGGAGTATGCGCCGGCCTATGCCGGGCTTGCTACTTCTTACGCCCTCCAGGGCAATCTCAGCGTGCTCCCCCCGCAGGAGGCGTATCCAAAAAGCAAAGCAGCTGCCGCAAGGGCCATCCAGCTGGATGAGACAGTGAGCTTGGCTCATAGTGCATTGGGATGGCCCACGATGTTTTACGACCGCGATTGGGCGGGCGCCGAACGCGAGTTCAAACGCGCCATTGAAATCAACCCGAGCAACGCCGGCGCCCACCAAGGGCATGCCTTCTATTTCGTGGTGAGGGAACAGTTCGATCAGGCTCTTGCGGAGATCCAGCGCGCTCGCGAATTCGATCCTCTTTCGCTCATCATCAACAGCGACGTGGGCTTCGTGGAGGTATTTGCGCGTCAGTACGATCAAGCCCTCAAGCAGCTCCAACGGACCTTGGAGATGGATCCCAATTTCCCTCCTGCCCATTGGGTCCTTTCGTATGCATACGAAGCCAAGGGCCTGTTCAGGGAGGCGAATGCCGAGGACCTGAAAGCGGGAGATTTCATGCGAAGAAACTCCAGCTGGGTCGCGGAAATCCAAACGGCTTACGACACGTCTGGGTGGAAGGGTTCTTGGAGAAAGCGGCTCGAGTTGATGTTGGCCGCGCAAGCGAAGGGGGAACACATTCCACCCTACTGGCTGGCAATGACCTACATCCGACTCGGCGAAAGGCAGAAGGCACTGGACTGGCTTGAACAGGCGGTCGAGGAACGTTTCTACCTTGTGGTCTTCTTAAAGGTAGATCCCCAATTTGATAGCTTGCGTGACGAGCCCCGATTTCACGCACTGCTGCGCCGCATCGGCCTGCCGCCGTAAACTCTCCCTGCGCTAAAAGGATGTGGTTTTGGCCCGCTACTCTTTCACACCCGAAGTATCGGTGCTAAGAGCACCTTAGACCCACGCCCTTTCCGGCCCCTTTTAACACGGTTAACGTGCACTTCTATTCCTTTGACGGGTATTACCAAGCTGCAGTATATTGAGCTGCTGCTTGGATCGTAACTGATTGTTTTTTACTGGCTTGCACGATGCCTATGTCCAAGATTCCAGTTCTTCGCAGAATTCAGGCTACAGGCCAGCAAATCCTCGCGACGCAGTGCGACATACCATTGCAACGAAAGGTTAGCTTAATCGAGGTTCGAGACAACGAACTACGAAAACTCTTTGACCACGCTCTAGACCTAGTTCACTATGCAAAGTCCTGCCAGCGTGTAGGCCGTTGCATGCGACTCGCGATTGCCTCAGAATGTCGATGGGTGGGGGGCATCGTTTTGGGATCCACGTTCCCCAATGTCGGCGTCCGTGACGAAGCACTTGGTCTCAAGAAGTTCGTTACGGGTTTTGCGTCGCGTGGATTGAAAAACCCGTGGTCAAGAGCGAATAGAGAGTATTGGGGGGCATTACAAACTATTGTGAATCATGCGCGAACGTTTATCTTTCCAGAGTTCCAGGGTCAGGGGCTCGGCAAGGCAGCGCACCGCGTTTTGCTGACGACAGGAATCAGGGTATGGGAGAGGAAATACGGGCAGAAGATCTACGCACTGGATACATTGTGCGACCATTCCGATTCGGGGTTGTTCCTGGCTAATGGATGGAAACACGTTGGAGAAACGCGAGGCTACACAGCCGACTATACCCGGCCTTTCAGTGCTCGCAAGAATCCCACACCCTCCATCAATAATGCCGCTCTGCGGCTCGGTGCAACCAAGTGGCAGGTATGGGTTCGCCCTGTGCGACCAAATGTCCGCCCTCGATGAAAACCACGCGAACACCCTTCTTCCATGGGTTCAAGGGGGTCGATGATGTTTATTCTCTCCACCTACATCGATGGACCGAGATGGGAAAGTGGCCTCGAACCACTGCTCTATCCTACGGGTGTGTCATTCTATCGACCGTTCTCGTATCGGCGAGAATACTTCCAGCCTGAGCAGGTTGCTGACCAGCTTACTGATCCATCTCAGCGTCGCTCACTTCTTCATACAACATGGAATGATGGATTCTTTGGACTAAGATTCCGCGATGCGGCTTATCCCGATTTCCTGCCGCTGTTCGTTCCTCTCAGGAAAGTGACTGTCTTAGATGTGGAAGCATCCGACCAAATTAATATTTCGTTCAAGCTTGGCCCTTACGTCTCCCCGATGTTAGTCTCGGCTGATGGGAAAGATCATGCCTTGCCTAGGTTAGAGTTAGGGGGTTTGCTGACCAATCCTGCGGAACCCAAGTTCCTCATTGTTCTGCGAGATTCCGAAAAAGCGATCACCTCGGGTTGGAACGTCCGGGAGGATTTCCCGCCCGGGATGTGGGAGGCTTTGGAAAAGACCGTATCCCCGGCGGCAAGACCCGCAATTTTCAACACCGTTTTGCTTCGTTTGATGAGACTCAGGCAGCGTGGAAAGACAGAAGCACTGACCCCTATAGAGATAGACTCCACAAGTCACATCTGGGGATTTCGGCTTCAGGAGAATAGGGCTTATGACGTTTTGTTTACATATTTTCGAATTAGGCAGCCAGGGACTGAACCACCACCGATAGAGCATCAGTTTTGCTTGACCAATCCGTCGGAGGAGATACAAGCGTCCCGGCGCTTTGTCCTAGTCAATGCCAACTACAGAAATGAAGAAATTTGGATTTCTCCCAAGATGGCGGGTGTTGGGCCTGTGCAGATCGCCTTTGAGCCCTGCCGACTGGGTGACACAAAGGTAGTTGACCAAAGGGCATCAAAGACGATTGGACTTAAATTCCCAGTCCTGGTTGAGCCTCAACAGTGGCCAAAGAAACGTAAGGTGGACTTCCTCATAGGCTTGCTTTGCTTTGGCGTCACTGCGTGGCTATGGTGGAAATATCAGTTTTCATCGGAAGCAACTCAGAAGGCGCTCTTGGTTCTTATCGCCGTGCTGGCTTCCGTCGGGATAACCTCGATCAAAGACGCTCTCATGTTTAAGCGCTAAGGGGAGACTTGAGGCCGACTTGGGTCCAAAACGCTACAGAAACCGCGCAAGGATAACTAGCACGGTGCAGAATGGGCAACCAAAGGGTCAGGCGGCTAGTGTGCGAAAAACTCTCAAACGAATCTCCGTTAACTCGTTGTAAAGTCTACGTAGAAACTCGCCAACTCTTGCGCGCCGAAACCACATCATATCGGCACACGCGAGGTTACGGAGGGAGGCCGACGCGACGCAGCAGGTCCTGGAAGCGTGGGTCGGAGCGCATGCTATCCCACCGCGGGTCGAGCTTCAACCAAACCAGCCAGTGAGTCCGCTCCGCGTAGCCTTTGTTCAACCAGGCGAAGGCCTGATCGTTTTCTCCCAGACCTGCGTAGACCAGCGCGAGCCCGTAAGAGGTCACATATTTCTGCTTGGAGAGTTCTTTCAATTCCCTGAGGATCTTGAGCGCTTCCCGGCGCTGATGGGAGAGCCCATAGATGTTTCCGATAGCCGCCATGGTGACCGGCCAATCGCGCAATACACTGCCCGCCTGTTTGTACTCGGTGACGGCTTCCTCGTACATCCGCTTCTGCTGATAGGTGCGGCCCAGCCAGAGATGGGCCAGGGGAAAGTTCGGGTTGGCGGCGATCACGGTGCGCAGTTGTTGGATGGCCTCGTCGTAGTGGCCGCTGTAGTAAGCCTCAAAGCCGATATCGGTGTTGATGACGAGGGAGAGTGGGTCGAGTTCCTGGGCTCGCTTGATCTGGACCAGCGCTTCCTGCGGCCGGCCCGTCGCCGTCAGATAGACGCTATACCAATGGTGCCCGGTCGCGTAGCTCGGATTGAGCGCGAGCGCGCGCTGGAATTCGCGCTCGGCCTCCGCCCAGTCCCAATCGTAGTAGAGCCGCGCATAGGCGAGCGAGGCGTGGGGCTCGGCAAGAGTGGCATCCAGCTCGAGTGCGTGTGCTGCCGCGGCCTTCGCCGGGGGGAACGCATCTTTCGGAGCCAGGTAGCTCAGATAGCCGAGACCCGTGTAGCAATCGGCGAGCCCGGAATAGGCGAGGGCGCTGGTCGGGTCCAGCTCGATGGTCTGTTGGAAAAACTCGATGCCCTTCCGCAGGCCCGTCTCAGTTCGCTGATTCCAATAATAGCGGCCCTTGAGGTAAGCCTCGTAGGCCGCAAGATTCACCGGAGGGCGGCGAGCCAGGCCGGCCTGCTCCTCGGGCGTCAGGGCGACGCGAACCTCGCGGGTAATCGCTGCCGCCACCTCGTTTTGCAAGGAGAGGATGTCGCGCAGGTCGCGGTTGTACTCTTCGGCCCACAGATGGCGGTCGGTGGGCGCGTAGATCAACTGCGCGGTGATTCGCACGTGGTCGCCCGAGCGCACCACGGCGCCTTCCACCACCGCGTCCACGTCCAACTCGCGTGCGATTTCCGGTAGCGGCTTCCGGGTCGCCTTGTAACGCATCACCGAGGTTCGAGAGATCACCCGAAGCGCTCGAACCTTGGCCAGATTGGTGATCAGCGCTTCCGTCATCCCGTCGGCGAAATAGTCCTCGGCTGGATTGCCGGAAAGATTTTCGAGTGGCAGCACGGCGATCGACCGAATGGGTCGCTCGCCCCTTCCGAACAGCCGCCCGCGCCAGCCGCTCGGCCGCACGGCGAGCAGCACGGCGAGCAGAGCGGCAGTCGCCACCGCCCCAATCCACCAGCGACGCCTACGCTCCGCCGGAATAGTCCGGCCAGGCGGGCCTTCCGTGGCCGACTCGATGACGGTAACAGGAGCCACGAACCGGTAGCCCTTTCCCACCACCGTCTGCACGAAGCGCGGCTGCTCGGGGTCGTCGCGCAGCGCCTGACGGATTTTGCGGATGGCAGTGTTGATGCCCTGTTCAGTGTCCACGAATACGTCTTTGCCCCACAGCCGAGCGATGATCTCTTCTCGCGTTACCAAGTCACCACACCGGCCTACCAGCAGGAGCAGGAGTTCCATGGGGATCTTTTCCAGCTTGACCATGCGGCCCTGACGCCGCAGCTCGTACCGGCCTTCGTCCACCTCGGCCTCATCGAACCTGAATACGTTGGCGGGCACCGCTTACCTCTAAGGTTGGCCTTGTCGAGAGTATACGCCTATACCGCCGCAGAAGAGCTTGAGGTTGGCTTTCTTCGTTTGTCCTCAGCTACTTAGGGCTTCACGAAAGCTTGAGAAAAGCTTCAGACGCTCTCCATTGCCTTTCTGCGCCGGATGGTTACACATAGGCTGCGGATGCACCGGACCTTCGCCCGGAGCACCCCGATAAGAGAAGCGAACAAAGAGAGAGGAGAAAACATGCGCGCATTTCGGATCATCACGGGTTGCCTTCTCTCGGCCTTGCTGTCGGGTTTTGCGACCCTTAACCCGCCGGTGCTGGCCGACGACGACCTCGACCTCCGCATTATCCACATGCAGGAAGGGCAGGTCGTGCTGGAAGTGGTCGGCGAGGTCATTAATTCGGGCACGCCGGCTCCACTGGGATCCTCGAATCAATTCGGCTATGTCTCGTTTCTCAAGGGAGTGGGCGCGATCTTCAGCGGGAGTCCCGCGAACGAAACCACCGCGCGGATCACTTTCTTCACAGAGGTCACGACTACGCGGGTGACCTCCCATGGCCCGTTCTCGATTGTCCTCCGTGAGGGAACCACCACCCTTTACCTGAACAGTCCGCCCGCAAATTTTAGCACTCCCGATTCGTTCCGGTCGGGTACACCGATCCAGGTGTCAACCATGCGGCAGCAGGTCATCGTGGATACGCTCGAGAAAACCTTCACCGTGGTCAACCTGAACACGATTACGTCAGCTTCGCAGTTCTTACTCGACGACCAGACGCTGCAAATCGGTACCCCAGGGGAACCGTTCCGCACGTCGCTTCAGGGAGTGCTCTTCGTCCGAGGCGGTGGTACGCCGCCGCCGACGGGTCACTTTGCCGGCTATGCCGTCGGCGTGGAGAAGCATCACAGGGATGGTGGATCAGGATAGACACGACAGAAGCAGCTGAGTGCGTTTGCTCGCAGAGATCGCGGATCGACAAATATCGAGTGCGGGGGCCCGGCTCCCTGCGGAGTCAGGGACCTGGCTCCCGTTCTTCGAAAGCATCGGCCGCCCACTGGGGCCCGCTTTGTTGCCTGCCGAAAGGCTTGCCTTTTGGCGCATGCCTCGCGATTCAGATATCGTACAAGCAGGATCTTGTATGCTCTAAGCGAAAACAAGGGAGAGAGATTCAAAGTACGGGATTTGAAATGAAAACTTGCAGTTTCAAAATGCACCAGATTTCAAGCGCGAAAACAATTCGCGGAACGCTTATCATACGCTAGCAGGCGCAGAGAGGAGGGAGAGACGTACGGCTCTTTAAGACGCAAGAATTGAAATGACCAAATACGAAGTTCTGACCGCATTCGCACAAGCAAACGGATTCCTTACACCGGATGAACTGCGGATACGGCTGCGTTTGTCTCTCGATCGCCGCTCCGTTTACAGCTATTTACTCCGGCTCGCTCGCCAGGGCCTCCTCAAACGGGAAGGAATGGGGCGCGGCCGGCTGGCGTATCGTTTAACCGAGCGTGGGCGAGCAAGACTTCAATATCTTAGGCAGCGACGGTAATAGTCCCATTCTGCGGCTGGAACCTTTCTCAGATTGCCAGGCTAGGCCGTTTCAAAACCGTATGGCAGGGTTTCAGCACGGTTTCCTAGGATTCCTACCACGTCGACTCCCGTAGGGCGACTGTCGTTGGCCGAGGGCTTGACAGGAGAGCGACCCCGCCTGCTAACGTAACGTTTAATGTCACGTAGCGATCCGACGGCCCCGGGACCTGACCCGACCAAGCTAACAGAGGAGGAATTGCAGCAGCTCGCCGTGCGCGTGGTCGACGATTTGTTGGGCTCCTCTGCCGCACCCTGGCGAAAGGGCTTCTCAGCAGTACGGTGGAATCCGGCCTTATTGAAAGTGGCTGCTGAATCCTTGGGGTTCCCCCAGCAGGCGCAGGATACCCGTTGGCTCATCGAGTTTGGAAATGCTCTGGCCAGGAAGAATCGACCTAAGCTGCTCATCCTTATAACCGAGGCCTTCGGCAAAGATCCTCCGACTTACGACCAGGCTCAGCGGCTACGCCGTCTGGACCCCCGCGCGCTATGGCGGAGGGGATTGCTCGAAGCCGCTGAACCGTTCAAAGGGGCGCGCGGTATACCGGCCAGGATCGAACTGACCGAATACCAGACCCTTGCAGCGCTGGCTGATCGGCTGACCCCCGCATGCGAAAAGATCCTGGAGGATGTCAAGGCTGCCCCCAACCGCTCCCTCACCGCGATCGTGGAAGAGTGCAGAAAGGAGTACCCCGAAGCCGGCACCTTCTTGCTGCGCCATATGGAGCGGTTGAAGTCTGCCCTGGAAGATCGAGAACTTCTACGTCGCGCAAGGAAGAATGACACTCGGGCTCGCCTTCTGGCGGATGCGATGGCGGGCGCCGAGTACGACCTGAAATTGCGAACCTCTATCGAGCGCGCCCGCACCGGCAGACGGATAGAAGGTAGAACCAGCCACTAAGCCTTTTCTGCCGGGCGATCCCTCCCGTCAATCGCAGGTCCCCCATTTCTGACAATCATTCCTTTTGCTGGTAGCAGCTCCCCCGAGATCGGAAAATCTACGCCAAGAATTGGGAGTCCAGGAGCACCTGAGGACACACCCATGAGTAAGAAGAAACGCAGAGGGTTTCTGCAAGAGGCCGACCGGGTGGCCCAGAAACTGTTACGCCAGGTCTCGGACGTGGTTTCCGCACCTCAGCTTGAACCCCTGGAGTCTCGCACGAGTCCCACCGCTCTCCAGGGGAAATTCCTCGAATGCTTTCTGTGTGGCGGCCGAGTGGAAATCAAGCTCAGCAAGAAGGACCGGCCGTACTTCCATTGCCTCAACTGTTATTTGCAATGCTTCGTTCGCGGTGACGTTGGCATCAAGCGACTAGCAAGACTGATGCAGGGCGATCATGGATAAGGTCAAAGGCCAGTTTGAATGATTTATTAAAACCCGAAGAAGTGGCTCAACTCACGGGGCTTTCCATGGAGACGCTTGCCCAGTGGCGTTCGCAGAGGCGGGGGATCCCTTATTTGAAAATCGGGCGAGCGGTGCGGTACGATCTGGCCGACGTTCAAACCTACCTAGAGGGTTGCAGGGTTTCTGTCTCCGTTCCCAAAGAAAGGAGACAGAATTGAGCGTCTACAAACGAGGCAAGAAGTATTGGTATGAATTCTGGTTCCGTGGACATCGGATTCGCGAATCCACGGGACTCCAAAACAAAGTGGCTGCCCAAAATGCAGAAGCGATCCGCAAAGCAGGGCTGGCGGAAGGCAGGGCTGGGATTGCTGCCCCGAAGCCAGCCATCAACTTCGGAGATTTTGTGAGAGATGAATTCCTTCCCTGGGCCGAGAAACAGTATCAGTCTCATCCCAGAACGTATCAGCGGTATCGGGAGAGCACCAAACCGCTGCTCGCGTCCCTTGAAAAACTGAGACTGGATGCCGTTTCGATGGCCCTGGTGGAAAGATTCAAAGTCACTCGTTCCTCCGAAGTATCGGCCGCCACGGTGAATCGGGATCTTGCAGCACTCCGGTTGATCCTGAACTTGGCGATTCGGAAAGAGTACGTTGCCAAGAACCCCGTTAAGGACGTGCAGTTCCTGGACGAGGGGCCCGGGCAAATGCGGATTGTTTCTCACCAAGAGCAGCAAAAGTATATGGCAGCGGCCAGTCCTCTGCTTAGGGATGTGGCTACCTTGATCGTGGAAACGGGAATGCGGCCCGAGGAGGTGTTCACCATCCGCAAGGAAAACGTTCACCTCCAACCGCCGCATCTCTTTGTTCCGAGCGGAAAAACACACTTTGCTCGGCGCAGTGTTCAGCTAACCGAGGCTTCAATAAACATTTTGAGGCAGAGGCTCGCCCAGGCAGAGGGGTCTTTCCTGTTTCCCCGCAAGGGAGACCACAACAAGCCTCTCACCACCGTTCGCAAGGCACACCATAGGGCGTTGCGGGCGGCCGGCATCGAACCGCCGTTCCGACTTTACGATTTCCGTCACACATTTGGATCGCGTATGGCCATGGCCGGAGTCGACCTCCCGACGCTCAAAGAGCTGATGGGACACTCCGATATTTCGACCACCATGCGTTATGTGCATCCGACGCCGGAACACAAACGGGAGGCAGTACGAAAGCTAGAGGATTACAACCGCGATCAGGTGTTTGCTCTCTACGAGCCGGACTTGGGGTCCCCACAATAGTCCCCACAGGGAGGATTAGGTGGGTGGGAGCGGGCGTGCAAGTCATTGAAAAGGTGGCGCGCCTGAGAGGATTTGAACCTCCGACCTCTGGTTCCGGAGACCAGCGCTCTATCCAACTGAGCTACAGGCGCGCAAAAAAGAAGTAAGCACAGACATTCTAGCGCGATTTGGGGGTGGCGGCTAGGGGTGAGGATAGTCGCAGCGCATTCCGGCGGGCACGGGACCGGCTCAGGCAGAAAAAACACCCTGAGCCTGGCGGCGCGGCGCGGAGGTTCTCCAACGGGTTTCCTCCGCGCTGAGCGCCGAGCGCGTGAGATAACCGCCGGCCAGATTCTTCGACGAGGCTCAGCACAAGTGCGGCGCTACGAGGGCGCGGCCACCCTTTGCGCCCAAGTGAGGTCGCGGAAAGATTTGGGGCGTTTCAGGCGCGTCTCGGCGAGCTCGTCGGCAACGCGCGCGGTGGAGATTTTGCGCGCGCGAGCCAGTTCCAAGACGCGCCGCATGCGGTCGTAGATCCGCGCGAGACTCGCCCGGCTGTCGGCGCGCCTTAGAAGATAGAACTCCGCGCCACGAATCAGGCCTCCGGCATTCACCAGGTAGTCGGGGGCGTAGAGAATGCCGCGGTGCGCCAGGGCGTCTCCCGCCTCCGGCGTGGCGAGGATGTTGTTGGCCGAGCCGCACACGATGGGGGCCTGGATGCGCGCGGCGGATTCAGTGGTAACGACGCCACCGAGCGCGCAGGGCGCGAGCACATCGCACGATGCGGCGAGGATCTCCTCGGGCGCGACGACCTGCGCGCCCAGCTCGCGGCCAGCCTGCTGCGCGCGCCCAGCGTCGAGGTCCGCGAGGACCAGCTCGATGCCTTCCTTCATCAGGAGGCGCGCCAGCCACAGTCCCACGCTGCCCACGCCCTGAATGCCCACGCGCGGCTTCTTTTTTATTCCAGCAAAGTCCAGGCAAGCGCGCATACCGTGCCAGACGCCGATGGCGGTGTGCTCGCTGATGTCACCGAGTTCGGGCGAGGGCTCGCGGGCGACGTACGAGGTTGTGTGGGCGATGTTGCCGAGGTCGTCGTCGGTGATGCCGACGTCCCGTGCACAGAAATAGCGCCCGCGCAGGTTTTCCACGAGCGTGCCAAAGGCCTGGAAAGCTTCGGCGCGCTTCAGGCCGTCGTGCAGCGGGATGACGGTCTTGCCGCCGCCGCAGGGCAGCTCGGCCAACGAGGCCTTGTAGGTCATGGCGCGGGAAAGGCGCAGCGCATCGGCTAGGGCTTCGGCGTCATCGGCGAAACGCCGGATGCGCACGCCGCCCAACGCCGGGCCGAGCGTCGTATCATGAATCGCCAGGAAACCACGCAGGCCGGTGGCGTTGTTTTGAAAAGCGATCACCTGTTCGTGGTCGTGCACGGCCATCTGGTCGAAGATCTCCATGGCGTGGGTAGTCTTGTCGGGAACTGCGCCAGGGTCAACGGCCAAAATGGTTTCAGTGGCGTTGCATCCAGCGGAAGCCCGCTCGGAGGACTTTCGCCGATGACGCTGGGTGGCCAAGTCAAGAGCCGGGTCAGAAGGGGAAACGGCCTGGCATGGATCCGGGCGTAGTCCTTGTCGCCAAGACTGCCGCCCACCGGGAAATCAGCGCTGCGGCACAGGCAGGATTGATAGCTGCTCAGCGCGCGCGAGACCTTTGATACGTTTGGCGAGTTTCTCGATCTCCTCCGCCTTGTGCACCAACGTTAGTGACAATACCTCGGAGGAATCGGTCTTTTCGACTTCCTTTTTCAGCTCCTCGGCAAGCTCGAACAGGCGCTGAACGTCGCGCTTGATGTCCTTCTGATTGGCCTTGAGTATGGGGATCTGCTGTTGTTTCGCCGGTGGCTCGGGCGCGAGGTCTGGAGGGGCCTTCCGTTGGCCGCGGCCCTGCCCGGCCGTCAGAGACTGTGCCGGGCCCAGTAAGACGGCGCCCAAGGCTAGCACCACGGCCCCAAAAAAGGAGCGCCGTTCGCAATTCATCGAAACCCCCTTGCCCTGGCAGATGGATTGCCAGCCACCCGTGCCGAAGTCTCTTGGCGACACCAGGCTTCTCGCGAGTGATATAATACCCGCCCAGTTTATTTTATGACGATTCACTTCTTCCGGTGGACCGAGTTTGCGCTCGCCAACGCGCTGCGTGTGGCCGGCATACTGCTGGTGGCCTTCCTGCTGACGCGCCTGCTCAAGGCGGTGACGCGGCGGCTGATCAAGCCGGCGGCCTCCGAGACGCGCGTGGCACAGATGCGTGAGCAGCAAACGCGCACGCAGGCTGGGGTGCTCTATAGCACGAGCACGGCAATCATCCTGATCGTGGCGTTCCTGACTGTACTGCCGGAATTCGGCTTTAACGTCACACCGCTGGCGGCGCTGGCAGGTCTGGCCAGCGTGGCGCTGGGATTCGGCGCGCAAAACCTGGTGCGAGATGTCATCAACGGATTCTTCCTCGTGTTTGAGGACCAATACGTGGTGGGCGACACGATCCGAGTGGGAGACGTGGTCGGCCGCGTCGAACACCTCACGTTGCGCCGCACGCTATTGCGGGATGAGAAGGGCGCTCTGGTCACCATCGCCAACGGCGAAATCCGCCAGGCGGCCAACCTGAGCCGTGACTGGTCTCAGCTTTTCGTGGACGTGGAGATCGCGGGCGAGGAGGCGACCGACGCGGCGCTCGCGGCGCTCGAAAGGGTGGCCAGCGAGCTACGCAACGATTCGGCCTGGTTGGCAGCGCTGGTGGACGGGCCGCGCGTGCTGGGCGTCGAGGAGTTGGCCCGGTCGGGCACGACGCTGCGCGTGCAGGTGCGCACCGCGCCCAACCGGCAGTACGACGTGGCGCGGGAATTGCGCCGCCGGATCGCGTCACGGTTCGAGCAAGAGCAGATCCCGCTGAGCAGAGTGCAACGAGTGGAACTGGTGGGCAGCGAACGATATTCACAATCCGATTCCAGACGTTCCCGATAAAGACTACAAGGGGGAGACGATCGCATGTCACAACCAACGCACGAGCAGGTCAACCTGATGTTGAGGCTCTACGAGCTGCGGCGGGAGCCGCGGCTGCGCGAGGCGCGAACCTGGTTCCTGGCGAACTTCAACGAGACCTCTCCGGACGAGCTGATGAAGAAATACCCGCAGGGGACCGAGGAGAACACCAGCATCCGCATGGTGATCAGCTACTGGGACATGGTGGCTGGCATTGCCAATCGCGGCCTAGTCGATGAGGACCTCTTTTTCGAGAATACGGGCGAGATCTGGATCGTATGGGAGCGCCTTCGCGGGTTGGCGCCGGCCTGGCGCACGGCGTTCAAGAGCCCGCACATCTTCACCAACCTCGAAGAGGTCTGCAAACGGATGGACGCTTGGCGGGAGAAGCGCGCTCCGGGCTCGACGGCGGCCATGCGACAGATGGTGGAGCAGATGACGCGGGCCACAGCAAAGGCCGCTGCATCGGAATGACGCTGGCAGAGGCACTCGTGGCGGCGTGGCGCCAGGCACTCGCGGAAGACGCGGACCTGGTGGAGCTGGAAGGCCGGCGCTATCCGGTCCGCCGGACACCGCGCCGCCGCCTGCGCCAGGTGGACTTCGAATTTGCGGGAGCTCCCCTGCGCGGGATCGAGCAGAATACCGAAACGCAATCGCGCTGGGCGGCGATGGCGCGCGCGGGCAAGAAGGTGATGCAGTTCACGGCGGGGGGGCGCTATCTAGCCAACGTGGCCGAGGGCAAGGTGACATTCTACGGGCCCGCGGGCGCAGGAGAGAAGAAATCGCCAGGCAAGCGAGTAAGGTCCGCAGCCGGTTAAGTCCGGCGGGCTCTTCCTAGCACGCAGGAGCTTTCTTTTCCCCTGCTTCCGCGCATTCCTTCCCGGGCCTTTTGTGTGAACGCAACCGCTAGCGTCTTCCACTCTCCAGGGCAGCGCGATCCGGTTCGCTCTTTCCCGACATGGCGGGGATCTCTCCGGGCAGAACCAGCTCCACGCGGTTGCGCCCCGCTGTTTTTGCGCGGTAGAGCGCCGTATCGGCGGCGCGCAGCAACGTCTCCGCATTTCCTACGTCCCAGCCATTGCTGGAGACGGCGCCCAGGCTGATGGTCACCGGGATGGGACCCTCGTCACACTGGACCGGCTGGCTGCCGATCACCGCGCGAAGATGTTCGGCGCGTTCGTGGGTGACTGCCAGGTCACAGCCCGGCATCACCATGAGGAACTCTTCTCCGCCGTAGCGGCCGACGGCGTCATATTCTCGCACGGAGGTGAGCAAGCGCCGGGCCGTTTCACGCAGCACTTCGTCCCCGGCCAAGTGCCCATGCGTGTCGTTGACGGCTTTGAAGTGGTCGAGGTCGCCCAGCAGAATACCCACTGAGTCTCTCTGACGACGCGCGCGGGGCACCTCCCGCTGCAGGAAGTCCAGGATGGCCGCGCGGTTCCACAGACCGGTCAGCGCATCGTGAGTGGCCTTGAATTGCAGCACCTCGCGCGCCGCCACCAGATTGTCCTCCAGCTCGAGGATGCGTTTGCCGACGCGCAGGCGCGCCCTGAGTTCCTGGGGATGGAAAGGCTTAGTCAGGTAGTCGTCGGCGCCGGAATCGAGACCCTCGATCACGTCGAGCTTCGCATCCCTGGCCGTGACCAGCAGGATGTAGATGTACGGCCCGGTCACCCGGCGGCGCGCCTCCCGGCACACCTCCAGGCCGTCCATGCCGGGCATCATCCAGTCGAGCAGAGCCAGCCGCGGGGCATCGGGCGCCTGCAGGAGTTGCCAGGCCGACGCACCATCCTCAACCGCAACCACCTGGTACCCGCCCTTGGCCAGCAGATTCTCGAGCAGGTGGCGCGAAACGGCGTCGTCTTCGGCAATTAGAATCTTCACCGCGCGACCTCCTGAACGAGCTCCACCAGCAGGTGCTTGAGGCGCTCGAGCTCCATTTCCAGTGCCGCACAGTCTTCCGCGGCCCGCGCCAGGTCGCCTTCCCGACCCATCCGTTCCAGGCGCAGGACCGCAGCGGCGGCTGCCGGAGCAGCAAAATTGCTCACCGACCCTTTCAGCGTGTGCGCGGCACGCTCCAGGGTTCTGGCATCGCCGCACGCGACGGCCTCGCGGATCGCCACCAAATGACAGGGACATTCCCTCAGGAACAGGCCGACCATATCTGCGAGAAGGTCGGTGTCACCTTCGATGCGCTCGAAAAACGCGGCGCGGTCCAGGACCTCGCCATTGGCTGGCTCGGCCATCACCGCAGGGGCAGATTGGGCCGCGGGGGCGGAAGTGTCCGACACCAGACGTTCGATCTCCGCAAACAGATCCGCGGCCCGAATCGGTTTGGCAACGTATCCATCCATGCCCGCCTCCAGACATTTCTCCCGATCGCCTTTCATCGCATGCGCGGTCATGGCGAGGATTGGCGTGTGAACGCAGTGGACTTTGTCGCGCGCCCGAATCACGGCGGTGGCTTCCATGCCGTCCATCTCCGGCATCTGCACGTCCATCAACACTAGGTCGAAGCCACCAATGCCAGTTCTCTCCAGAGCCTCCAGCGCTTCCCTGCCGTTGTTCGCCACCACGACCATGTGGCCGTGCTTTTCGAGCAGCCGGACCGCCAGCTCCTGGTTGACGGCGTTGTCTTCGGCCACAAGGATGCGCAGGGCGCGTGCAGGACGTTGCGGGATAGGCGCAGCGACGGCAGGCTCAGCAGGCGGGACTTGCTGCGGCCGGTTGCCGAGCGCCATTAGAATGGCGTCGAACAGCTCGGACTGCGTGACGGGCTTGGTGAGGCAAGCCGCTACGCCCAACTGCCGGCAGCGGACCGCATCGCCCGGTTGGGGGTCGGAGGTCAGCATCATGATGGTGGCCCCGACAAGACCCGGATTGCGCTGAATCTGCTCGGCCACGGCGAAGCCATCCATCTCCGGCATCTGCGCATCCAGCAAAACCAGCGGAAATGGTCTGCCAGCGTTCCCAGCCCGGTCGATCGCCTCCAGAGCCACTCGCGCGCCCTCTGCCAACTCCGGCGCCATCCGCCAGTTGATGAGCATCGCCTCGAGGATGCGCCGGTTAGTCTCGTTATCGTCCACGACCAGCACGGGCAGGTTCACCAGGTATTCGGGTTCCGGGAACCGTGGGCGCGCCGCCGGAGTCTGCGGCAGCCCAAAGGCAGCGGTGAAATGAAACGTCGTGCCGCGGCCCGGTTCGCTTTCGGCCCAGATGCGGCCGCCCATCATCTCCACCAGCCGTGTGGAAATGCTGAGCCCGAGCCCCGTGCCGCCGAACCGTCGAGTTCGGGAGCTATCCGCTTGGGCAAAGGGCTCGAAAACGGACGCAAGTTTCTCTGCCGCAATGCCGATGCCGGTATCTTTCACCGCAAAGTGCAGGAGATTCACGCCGCCGGTTTGCGAATCGGCCTCGACGCGCACCCGAACTTCGCCGCGCTCGGTAAACTTGATGGCGTTCCCCACCAAGTTGACCAGCACTTGTCGCAGCCGCCCAGGATCACCTACCAGGGCGTCGGAAACGCCACCACTCACCGAGCAAGACAACTCGATACCTTTCCGGTGCGCGCGCACGCTCAGCGTCTTGAGAGTTTCGTCCAGCGCCTCCCGCAACGGGAACTCCACCAGTGCCAAGTCCAGCTTTCCCGCTTCGATCTTGGAAAAGTCCAGGATGTCGTTGATGACGCGCAGCAGGTGATCGGCGGAGGTCTTCACCGTGGTCAGGTATTCCTGCTGCTCCGAGGTGAGTTTGGTGTCCAGGGCCAGTTCGGTCATGCCCATGATGCCGTTCATGGGCGTGCGAATCTCGTGGCTCATGTTGGCCAGGAACTCGCTCTTGGCGCGACTGGCGGCTTCGGCAACCTCCTTGGCCCTTTGCAACTCTTGTTCCGCCCGCTTGCGTTCGGCAATTTCCCGTTGCAATTCCTCGGTGCGCTTCTGGACACGATCCTCCAACTCATCCTGGGCCTTGAGCAGCGCGGCATCGCGGCTCTGGATCTGTGCGAGCATCTCGTTAAACCCTTCGATCAGCAGGCCCAGCTCGTCATCGCTCTGCTTGACGGCCCGGATCGAGTAGTTCTTCTCGACCGAGATCATCTTCGTGGTCCACGCCAGATTCCGAATTGGCTCGGAGATCGCGCGCTGCAAGCGGGACGCCAGCAGGAGAACCACCGATAAGGAGCCCAGCATGACGAAAGCAATCACAGCGGTGTACCGATTCAGGCGTTCCTGCAAGTCTGCCAGGTCCGACTGGAGGTAAACCGTGCCAATCTTTTCCCCGTTGAGCACAATCTTCCGGAACAAAATGAGTTGCTCGTGTACGAAACGGTTGCCGTCCTCCTGGGCTGCCGGCGGCGTGAACGTCGCGTTCGGTTGGCCGCGCAGATAGGTAGCGAAGGCATACCCGGCGGACGTGTAGATACAGGCGGAGGTGATGTGCTTCTTGGCCGCGAGCGCGGCTAGGATTTCCTGCGCCGCCGCAGGGTCGTTGAAGGCTAGCGCGGCAGTGCTGTTGGACCCGATGATATCAGCCACGGTGGTCAGGTCGCGCACTTTCGCGCGCCGAAAGGTATACCGATCATAGGCACCAAAGGCGACACCGGCCATCAGCAGCGCGATGCTGCTGGTCACGACGAGGATCAGGGTCAACTTGCGGCGGATGGAGAGGTCACGAAACGCGCGCATGTCAGCTCTTTCCTCCCGTGCGCTCGTCCACCACGCTGCGCGCCAGGGCCAGAAGCTTCGAACTGACCTTCAGCCGCGCCATCGCGGCGGCGCCCACGTTGACCTCAAACCGCACCTTGTTGTTTTCGAGGAGGAGCTTGATGGCGCCCCCGGACTGGACAAACTGGTCTGTCTCCCCGACCGTCAGCACACTCGACCCTTTGAGGCTTTCCAAGATGTGAGCGAGATTTTTTTTCTCTGAGGAGCTGATGAACAAGATGTGACACCCGCGGAGCTCCGGCCCGATCTCCAACCGCTTGACCATGAAACTCCGGCCGTTGACGGTTTTTCGGAAGACCATCCCGTCCAGGGCAAAGCCGAATGGGTCCTCGCCCACGATGCCCAGCACGATAGGATCCTCGGGGTG
>JBGPZW010000175.1:0-6613 GCA_041493955.1 Terriglobia bacterium | reverse complement strand
GACCAAATGGCAGGACGGCCATGGCCAGCATGGCCGCGGTCACCGAGAGCAGCGGCGCCAGCCAGAAGATCAGCACGTCAGCGCCTTCCGGGATGATGTCTTCCTTGATCAGGAGCTTGACCGCGTCGGCGATGGGCTGCAACAGACCGTGCGGGCCCACCCGCATCGGGCCCAGCCGCACCTGCATGTCCGCCATGATCTTGCGCTCGATTAGCACGACGTAGCCCGCAACCAGCGGCAGCACCGCCACAATCACCACGGCATAGAGCAGCGGCAGCAGGTGCGGGCGCAGGAACTCGACGAGCGCGTTCATCTAGCGATCCACTTCCCCCAGCACGATATCGAGCGTACCAATGATGGCCACCACGTCGGCCACCAGGTGGCCGCGCACCATCTTGTCAAAGGCCTGCAGGTTGATGAACGACGGCGGGCGAATGCGCACGCGATAGGGTTGCGTCGTGCCGTCACTCACCATGTAATAGCCCAGCTCGCCCTTGGGTGCCTCGATCGAGTGATAGACCTCGCCCGGCGGCGGCTTCAGCACCTTGCCGATGCGCGCCATAATCGGCCCGCTGGGAATGTTCTCGATGGCCTGCAGGCAGATGCGGCGCGACTGCCGCATCTCTTCCATGCGCACCCGGTAGCGGTCGTAGGTATCGCCGTTCTGGCCGGTGGGAATCTTGAAATCGTACTGGTCGTAGGCGGCATAGGGGGCGGCCTTGCGGATGTCCCACTGCACTCCGCTGGCGCGGATGATCGGCCCGGTGGCGCCCATATCGATCGCGTCCTTGGCGGAAATCACGCCGATGCCCTTGGTGCGGCCCACCCAGATGCGGTTTTCCGTCAGCAACTGCTCGTACTCGTTGACCTTTTGCTCGAAGTCCTTGCAGAAGCGCTCGACGTCTTTCTCCAGCTCGTCGTAGGCCTCGTACTGCAATCCGCCGATGCGGAAGGCATGCGTGGTCAGCCGCGCGCCGCAGTACTTCTCAAAGATCTTCAGGACCTCCTCGCGTTCACGCAGGCAGTAGAAGATCGGTGTCAGCGCGCCGATATCGAGCGCGTGCGTGCCCAGCCAGAGCAGGTGGCTGGCGATCCGCTGCAGCTCGGTGAGAATCGTGCGGATCACGCGGGCGCGAGGCGGCGCCTCCGCGCCCAGCAGCTTTTCCACCGCCTCGCAGTAGCCCAGGCCGTTGGAGACCGCCGCAACATAGTCCATGCGGTCCACGTACGGTGCGAACTGCTGGTAGCTGCGGTGCTCGGCGATTTTTTCCACGCCGCGGTGCAGGTAGCCGATTACGCATTCCGAATCCACTACCTTTTCGCCGTCGAGCCTCAGCTTTACGCGCAGCACGCCGTGCGTCGAAGGGTGCTGCGGCCCCATGTTGAGGATGATTTCGTCGGCGCCCAGGACCGTGGTCTCGACGTTGGGGAAGCTGGCGCTGGGCGTTTCGGCCATCGGCTATTGACCGCTCTCAATGCCCAGGTTTTCGCGCACCCAGGCGGTGTCCTGCGTCAGGATGTCGTAGTCCTTGCGCAGTGGATGCCCCTGCCACTCGTCGGGCAGCAGGATGCGCTTCAAATTCGGATGGCCCGTGAACACGATGCCGAACATGTCGTAAACCTCGCGCTCCAGCCAGTTGGCCGTGCTCCAGACACCCGAAACGCTGGGCACGGGCTCGTTCTCCCCGGCCCAGACCTTCAGGCGCAGCCGCTCATTTTTCGCGAACGAGTAGAGATTCAGGATGATGTCGAAGCGCTTCTCGCGCTTGGGCCAGTCCACAGCGGTGAGGTCACTCAGTAGGTTGAACTTCTCCTCATCGCGCGTGTATTGCGCGATCTCCAGCAGGCGCGCGGCCTCCACGACCAGGATGGCCTGCTTGCGGTCCTGCCACGCTTCGCGGATGGCCTCGCCGAAGCGGCTCTTGTAGCGTTTCACCAGCTCATTATCGAGTGGCTCGGGCTTGGGCGGTGCCGGAGCCGCAGGCTTGGGCGGGGCAGCGCCCGCCGGTGCGACCGGTTTGGAGGGCCCTGCAGGGGCCGCGGGCTGCGGCGGAGCTGCGGGAGCCGCGGGTTTTTCCTCTCCTCCACCCGGAGGTGCACTGGCCGGAGCCAGGGCTGCGGGAGTGGCTGGCCTAGGTGCCGCGGGAGCCGCTGGCTGCGGCGCGACCGCGGGCGGTGCCTCTTTCTTGGGCGGCGGCACAGGCGTCGCGGGTTCAGGCTGCTTCGGCACTACGGGGTGGGCGCGAAGCTGCCAGTCCAGATCCGGAGGGTATTCCGGCGTTGCGGCTTCGCGAGACTCCGGAGCGGCAGACTTCTCCCCTTCGGGTGGTGCTGGCGGCTGCTTATCTTCTGGGTCGTTGGCCATGTAGTCCGGGGTGAAGCAGGCTGCGGGTAGCCGCAGCAGCCAAGGAAACTTAAACCGTACTTTCTAACACACGGCGGAAAACTCCGTCAATCTCTTCCCTTGTCGTCCCGCCGGCGGTTTCTCCGTCCGCGCGCAAGACAGTAACGCTTTAACTGTCCGCCGGGCAAAAAAAATCCCGACCGCTTCGAGCGGCCGGGCGCGGGAACCGCGACTGTTGCCGGGCGCCTAGACCCATTCCAGAGCACCCTTCTTGTACAGCCAGACGTAGCCGATGATCAGGATTCCCAGAAAGACAAACATGGTCACGAGGCCGTAAACCGGGTTGAGCCGCAGGCTGGCGTCCGGGTTGGAAAAGTTCACCGCCCAGGGAAACAGGAAAATCGTCTCCACGTCGAAAATCACGAACAGGATGGCGACGATGTAGAAGCGCACCGAATAGCGCCCGCGCGCGCTGCCTTCCGGCGGGATGCCGCACTCGTACGGCTTCAGCTTGGCCCCTGCGGCGGTTGAATCGGGCCGGATGAACTTCATGATGACCAGCGTCATCGCGGGAAACGCAGCGGCCAGTGCCGCGAAGACCAATATCGGAATGTATTGAGGGGGCATCGCAGATGTCAGCACGTCATCCTAGCACAACGGTCAAGTCCCAGCCAGCCGCTGTACTCGTCTTGTCTTAGCTCCATAATTCTGTCGCCCGTGGACAGCGACGTGAAAATGTCACCCCAGGTCCAAATGGGGCGAAGGCCAACCCTGCGTCACTTCTCGAACAGCAACTCGCCGGCTCGTTGGGTGGCTTTGACCACGGCCTTGATCAGCGTGACGCGCAGCTTGCCTTCCTCAAGCTCGAGGATGCCGTCAATCGTGCAGCCGGCTGGAGTGGTGACCGCGTCCTTGAGGAGGGCCGGATGGTCCCCGGTCTCCAGCACGACGCGCGCCGCGCCTTGCAGAGTCTGCGCGGCTAGCAGCGTCGCCACGTCACGCGGAAGCCCGACTTTCACGCCGCCCTCAGCCAGCGATTCCAGAATGATATAGGCAAAAGCGGGACCGCTGGCCGATAAGCCTGTGACCGCGTCCATGTGCTTTTCGTCCACGACCACGACCCGGCCCACGGTCTCGAAAAGTGCGCGGGCCAATTCCAGGTGTGACGCCCCTGCATGGCTTCCTTTGCAGAGGCCCGTCATTCCGCAGCCGACGGCACAGGGCGTATTCGGCATCGCGCGCACCACGGGGACCTTCGCGTCCAGGTACTTTTCGAGATACGGCGTCGGGACCGAAGCGGCGACGGCCACGACCAGTTTGTCAGGAGTGATCTCCGAGCGGATTTCCTCCAGGACTTCGCGCACCGTCTGGGGTTTCACGCAGAGCAGGATGATATCCGCCTGTCGAGCCGCCGCGCGGTTGTCGGTGAACGTGCGTATGCCCAACTCCCGGCCAAGGACACGAGCCCTCTCCGGATGCTGGACAGTGGCCAGCGCATGCCTCGGCGAGATAAGCCCCTGCTTGAGGAACGCGCGGAGAAGAATGCCGCCAATTTTGCCGGCGCCAAGCACGGCCAGGCGCTTCTGGGACAATTTAGTTTTCATAGAGCCAGTATTGTTCAGGCTTAGGAGCCGCGTGTCAACCGCAAGGGTGCAGATAGCTAGTCGTGGCGGGCGCCGGCGAGGACTTCGACGGCATGGGGCAAGAGGTCGGCGATGGCGTCGAGTGATTCCACCGCGCCGCGCGGACTGCCGGGCAGATTGACGATGATCGTCCGGGCGCGCACCCCGGCCACCGCACGCGAGAGCGGAGCGCGAGGGTTCGTCTGCCGGCCTTTTTCGCGCATGAGTTCCCCCAGACCGGGAATGGTTTTCTCGCAAACGGCGAGCGTCGCTTCCGGCGTGGAGTCCCGCGGCCCGAGGCCCGTGCCGCCGGTGGTGAGAATTACGTCCACTGCACCGGAGTCCGCCAGCTCGAGCAGGCGGGCCTGAATCTCCGCGGGTTCATCCGCAACCACCTGCGCGAACACGACCTGCCATCCGAGCGCAACACAGCGCTCGCGCAGCGCCGGGCCGGATCGGTCCGCGTGCGTGCCTCGGGAAACCGAGTCGCTGACGGTGACTAGTGCAACGCGCATCAGGGCGGGTCAGCGCTCAACCTTATCGCTATTGGCTTCGTCGAGCAGGCGCATGGCTTCCATAAGCAGCCCGGTAGTGGAGCGCGTGGTGGTCGTGCGGCCGGCCGAGGCGTTGAAATCAATCTCGAAGTCGCCCTCGGTCCAGCTCACCGCCTGATAGACGGCTTCATCGCCTTCGAGCGCGCCGACTTGCGCATGCCTGCATTGGCCGGCCACAAAATAAAGTTCGCACTCCTCACCCTCGCGGCGCAGGGTCAGCCGGCAGGATTTCCCACCCATCTCGAGCGACTGCATCAAGTCGGTGATGCCCATCTCCTCGAGCCGCCCCTGAATGACGCCGGGCCGCGAGGCGCGCTGCTGCAGTTTCTCCAGGTGCAGGCGGTCCACCACTTTTTTCGCCGTCCGCACCAGATCCTTCAGGAAAAACGGCTTGGGGATGAAATCTTCGACGCCGTCCACCAGCGGGCGAAGTTTTTCCTCGATGTCGCCCCGGCCAGCGACAAAGATGAACGGAATGTGGCGAGTCTGCTCGCGCCCGCGCAGCTTTTCGTAGAGCTGCCGGCCATCGAGGCCCGGCATCTTGTAGTCGGAGATGATCAGGTCCGGCGGGCTGTCAACGACCTTGAGCAGGGCATCCGCCCCGTCGGCGGCCGTGGCCACCTCGGCATGCGGCCCCATCCCCCGCGCGATGAGATCCCGCACCAGAGGATTGTCGTCCACGACCAGCACCTTGACGGTTTTCAGCGGCGCCATGATCCTCGTACCGTACCGCCGGCGTCTCGCCGGCTCTCTGTTCCACTCCACCGCCGGGACACTGGCGTTACGACTCCCGTCTCACCGGTGCCTTTTCTCGCCACGCAGGTAGTGGCCGCTGCGGCCGCCGATCTTTTCCACCAGGTGGATGGCGGTGATTTCCATGCCCTTGTCCAGGGCCTTGCACATGTCGTAGATGGTCAGCGCCGCGGCCGATACCGCAACCAGCGCTTCCATTTCCACGCCCGTCTGCGCGGTGGCGGTGACGCGCGAAGTAATCTCCACGCCATTCTGGCACAGCCGCGTGGTCACATCAATGTGCGTCAGCGGCAGGGGATGACAAAGAGGTATCCACTCCGCAGTGCGCTTGGCCGCAGCGATTCCGGCAATGCGCGCCACCTCGAGCGGATTGCCCTTGGGCGTTTCCAGCCGCCGCACCTTGCGCACTGCCGCCGGAGCAATCCGAATAAAGCCGTGGGCCACGGCCGTGCGCGCGGTAGCCGCCTTCGCGGTGACGTCCACCATCGCCACCTGCCCGCCTTTCTTGTAGTGCGTCAGCTTGGCCATGATTCCGAAGCGCCCCGATTCATCGGGGCGGGTCTGCCTTCCTGCGTAGCGGCGGGCTTCAGCGTGGTGTGCGTCCCGGCCCTGCCGGGAAGCCCGCCACTGCTCGACGCCACCTCAGAGCACCGGCTGGAAGCCGGTGCCACAAAACCACCTCAGAAGCGGTCGCGCCGTGGCAGCACGTCCACCCAATCGCCGGCGGCCATCTCCAGCCGCTTCTCTGGCACAACCAGGAAACAGTTGGCTGCAGCCAGGGCCACAATATCGCCGGAGCCCTGCCAGGGCAACTCTTTCACGACCGGCTCGCCCGACGCCCAGCCGATCCGCGCCGGCAGGAAATGCGTCAGCGCAGCGTTCTGGCGCACCGGCGCAGCCAGCTTCGCGCGCAACAGGGGCAGCGGACGCGGCGCGGCTCCGCTCAGCATGTCAATCGCAGGCAGGGCGAACAGCTCAAAGGTCACCATCGTGGAAACCGGGTTGCCCGGCAGGCCGAAGACAAACTTGCCGCGGCAGGCGGCAAACACCGCCGGGCGCCCTGGCCGAATCGCCACGGCATCAAAGAAAAACTCGGCGCCCAGCTCGGCGAGGACAACTTCCACTAGGTCGTACTTCCCTCGCGACACTCCGCCCGAGAGCACCAGGATGTCGGCCTCAAGCCCGCGCTCTGTCATCTGCCGCAGCTGCGCGCTGCGGTCCGGGGCATTACCCAGACCAACGGGTTCGGCGCCGGCCAGCGTCACCTGCGCCGCGAGCGAAACGCTGTTGCCGTTGCGAATCTGCAGAGGCCCGGGCGTTGCGTCGAAGGCCACAACTTC
>JBGPZW010000035.1:0-25575 GCA_041493955.1 Terriglobia bacterium | reverse complement strand
TAGCCGAGCACGACCATGCCGAGCGAATCACCCACCAGCAGGATATCCACGCCGGCTTCATCGAGCAGGCGCGCGGTGGGATAGTCGTAGGCGGTCAGACAGATGATTTTCCGGCTGGCTTGCGAGTTCTCGGTGGCGGGATGGGACTTACGACTCAGGATGTCGGGCACGGTAACTTTCCCGTTGCCCGCACGGGGTGCAGCGCTCATGGGTGCCTCCGGTGCCGTTCCCAAGCTTCGGGATACAGCCCTAACACCAGCATCCTAGCAGAAAAGCGGCCGGCACGCCATCAATCCCTCCCAAATGGTGGTGGCGCCCTTGAGGGCCGCGGTTGTTTGACTTCAGCGGAAATGGGAGTGAGCGGAGAGCGGCGGTAAGCTACAGTTTCGAGGACGAGTTCACCCCCAACAGGGATTAGGCTTCCGGAGCCATAGCGTGGTCTGCAGGGCGGAGGTGCCGGTAGGTTTCGAGCTGCTCGGCGCTAAGCAGCTTGCGTGCAGCCAGGTGTGCGGAGAGATGTACCCAACGCAAGCGAGCGCGCAGCGAGGCGATGCGGTCCACCTGCTCGCGCAGCTCCGCATCCGGGCGCCCTTGGGCGAACATCTGGTCCAGGCGTGCTTCGGCCTGGAGCGCCTCTTTGCCCTGCGCCAGGGCCTGCTCATGCATCTCGGCGAAGAGTTCCTCGATTGCCGCCTGCTGCTCGGGGGTGAGCTTGAGCTCGGCTTTCAGATCGAGCACGTGCTTTGGGCCGGGATAGCCGTTGCGATCGGCGACCATGGCCGCGCCAAAACCTTCACCGCGCTCGATCGCGGCGCGCTCCTGCTCAAGGATTGCGTGATGCGCGGCTTCGACCGCTCCAGGTTCAGAACTCGCGGCGGCCACGCTGTGTTCGTGCGGGTGCTGGTGCTGCGGCGGAGCCGCCTGGGCTCGCGCGTACTGCGCGGTCACAGCGAACAGAAGCAGCAGAAAGGCAGCGGCGAATGGGCGGGTCATGCGTTTCCTCCTCCGGAAAAACGATGAGAAATCGAGCTTCTGCTGCTTTGGACGGAGCTGAGGCTCAGGCGTGAGCAACGGGTGTGGGCAGTTCCGGCTCGACGCCCCTCCAGCCGACGGCGCGGCCCTGCACCGCGCGCATCACGGCGCGGAAGAGCACCACGTACATCATCTGCCGGTAGTAAAAGCGCTGCAGGAGCAACGGCCAGAGCAGTGACCATTCTTCATTCTTCTCGAGCGCGAACGCGATCACGCAGGTGAGCAGGTCGATGAGCATGAAGCCGGCGAAGAAGATCAGCGAACGCTCAACGTCCTCCGAAGTCCAGATCTGCGGCAGGCGCGTCACGTGGATCTGCGCCAGGCCCCAGAGCAGCAGCGAACCCAGGAAGAGCAGGTCGATCACCGGCGAGATCAGCGGCAGCAGGAGCTGGAAGAGGAAGACGTTGGGCAGCGCCACCCAGCCGAGCGTGCCGTAGCGGGTGCGGCCCAGGGTGTCGCGGTGTTTCCAGACCGATTGCAGCGTGCCAAAGGTCCAGCGGAATCGCTGGCGCACCAGCGCGCCAGCGGTCTCTGGAGCATCCGTGTAGCCGAGGACCTCCGCGTCATAGAGGATGCGCCAGCCGGCGCGGCGAATGGCGATGGTCAGGTCGGTGTCCTCGGCGACCGTGTCGGAGGAAAAGCCGCCGCAGTCGCGGATGGTCTGAGCGCGCCAGGCGCTGACCGCGCCGGGCACGACAATGATGCAGTTGAGCAGATCGAAGGCGCGCTTCTCGAGGTTCTGGCTGGTGATGTATTCGAGCGCCTGCCAGCGGGTGAGCCAGCGGGAGCGATTGCCGACCTTGACGTTTCCGGCCACGGCGCCGACGCGGGCGTCGGTGAAATGGCGGACGAGCTTGCTGACGGCGTCGGGCGCGATCTCTGTGTCAGCGTCAATGGTGACCACCAGCGGGCTCGCGGCCTCGCCCAGCGCGCGGTTGAGCGCGCCCGGCTTGCCCCGGTTGGGCTGATGGAGTATGCGCACCCGCGGGTTGCGCCCGAAGTTCTCTTCCAGCAGCTCACCGGTGCGGTCGGCTGAGCCGTCGTTCACCACGATGACGTCCAGGTGCGGGTACTCGGAGGCCAGCGCCGCGGAAACCGTCTCGACGATCACCTCTTCCTCGTTATACGCCGGGATGAGCACGCTGACCGGCGGGCGGAAGTCCGGGTGGTCGGCCGGCGCAGGCCGCAGCTTTTCCGCCAGGGCGAGCAAGCCGACCACCAGCGCGCGACCGCTCACCAAAGCAATCCCGATGACGAAGATCCAGGCAATCCCCAGGCGCAGCCAGTGATAAAACATGAAGATGAAGGCATCGGCGCGGGCCCCCCAGCGTTCATCGTACCCGAGCGGCGGCATCACCTGTGCGCGCGTCTGGCCCACCAGCGCAGACACCGGCACGATCTCAAAACCCTTCGCGCGCAGCCCGTCGATGATCTGCGACAGCGCCGCGACCGTCGCGCTGCGGTCGCCGCCACCGTCGTGCAGCAGCACGATGTTTCGCCGGTCGGGATTGTCGGCCTGGGTCAGGACTCGCTGGACAATCGCGGCCGCTGACGGCGGACGCCCGCCACCGGGATCGCCCCAGTCATCCGGGTCGATGCGCGACCCCACCAGCACATAGCCCAAGCCCTGCGGGATGGGGAGCAACTCCACTTCGGCGGCGGTTTCCGGTTGGTGATCGATGCCGTAGGGGGGGCGAAAGAGCAGCGTCTTGATGCCCAGCGTGCTTTCAAACAGCCGCTCGGTGAGATTCAACTCCCACTTCAGCTGCGCCCGGGAGATCTCGTTAAAGTGAGGGTGCGTATACGTGTGGTTGCCGATCTCATGGCCCTCCGCATACTCGCGGCGCAGTAGGCCGGGCGCCGTGTTGGCCGCCACACCGGTGACAAAGAACGTGGCCGGCGCGTTCCTCTCCTTCAGGATGTCCAGGATTTGCGGAGTGAAGCGCGGGTCGGGGCCGTCGTCGAAGGTCAGCGCGATTTTGCGCGGCATGCCTCCGAGGGCTTCGATCTGGTAGGAGAGCGGAAACTTTTCGTAACTCTCGTCCACGATCGTGTCGGTGGCTGCGTCGTAGCGAAACGTCCGCCGGCCGCTCTGCGGCGTGGAGTTAATCCGCCAGATGTCGCCGACGCCTTCGATGATCAGGTCCTGACCCGGCGGCAGGTCTTCCAGGCGCGCGCGGGAGGCATCGTCGGCGTGCGTGGCGTCCCAGATGTACCAGAGCGAGCCCTCGGCAGAACCCATCCGCCAGACCGCTGTGCCGCGGACCCCGGCGCGCTCGCAGGCGCGCAACTCGTTGTAGGCGGTGACACCGTCGAGCATCCAGACACGGTGGATGTGGTTGTGCTCGTCGTAGTAGGAGAAATACGGGTTCAGCGCGTCGCCATCGAACTCCACGGTGGCTTCGGACTCATACGCGCGGAGGAGCGCCTCCTGGACACTCACCGATTCGGCCGACTCCCGCGGCTCGCCGCGCGGCGTCTCGGCCCAGTCGTAGGCGTAATTGGCGATACCCATCACCAGCTTCTCGGGCGGCACGTCGTGCAAGATGTTGTCGAGATTGCGCACGAACCAGTCCTGCGCCGCAATGGGACCGGGCAGCGAGGTCAGCCAGTGCTGGTCGTAATTCATCAGGATGATGGCGTCGGCCTGCGCCGCAATGTAACCGTAGTCGTAGTCGGCGTCCGCGGCCGGCAGCGCAATCATCAGCTTCAGGCCGGCACCGTGCAGCCCGGCTCCGAGCTCGGCCGCAAGTTGCCGGAAATGGTTCTGGCTCTTTTGGGGCACTTCCTCGAAGTCCACTACGATGCCTGCCTGGCGCGCTTCCACTGCGTACTTCACCAACTCCCGCACCAGCCGCTGGCGCGAGTCGGGCCGCGCCAGCAGTTGTGCCAGCTCATCGATGCGCCAGACCCGGCCGTCGTAGTTGTTCACCAGCGCCATCGAGGGCAGCTCCACCTTGTCGGCCTGGAGCCAGGCCTGGAGCTTGGCGTTGTCCACCAGGTCCACGTGCCCGTCGGGCGAGACCGCGTGGAGGGACTCGGGGATCAGCAGGTCGAGGTCGCGGTAATGATTTTGCAGCGAGGCCAGGCTGGTCGAATCCCAGCTCACATAAAATGCGGCCCGCAGGGGATCGTACTTTTCCGGCACCTTGCCCAGCGCCGCCACGCGCTTGCGGCGCCCGGGCCGGGCGGGCAGGACTTTGGGCGGCTGCTTCTCACGCACGGCGTGGCGCACCGGCCGCACGTCCGGCAGCAGCAAACCCGGGAGGTCGGGCTTCTTGACCACCACGTTCACGAAAAAAGTGACCAGTAGCAGCGTGAAAACCGCTCCGCTGATCTCCAGCGCGCGGCGCGTCAGCCACCAGCGACGCCGTCTTTCATCGTAGAAAATGGGCTTGCGTTCTTTCATTCCTTCAGTCCAAGCTAGCCGCCCTGCGGGAACCTGTCAATGACACTTTCCTCGAACCGGGAGCAGTGTCCACCAGTGCGGGGGGCCTCCCCGGCGCGGGCGGGGGAAGCAGAGCAGACCGACTTGCGGCAGTATGTATGATGAGACGAGGCAAGCATGCGTTGTTCGCCGCGCTGGCGGGACTCGCCCTGCGGCTCCTCTTCATCTGGCGCTTTCCCGGAAAGGCCGGCGACGTAGCCATCTATGACGCACTGGCGCGCAACTGGCTCGATTATCACGTCTATGGGCTGTTCCTCGCAGGACACCTGGCGCCAGTGGACATCCGCGCGCCGGGTTTCCCGGCGTTTCTCGCCGCGGTGTACGCGGTGTGGGGCCGCTCGCGGCTTGCAGTGATGCTGGCACAGGCGGCGCTCGACCTGTTCACGTGCTTTCTGGCCGCGTCGCTGGCGTCGCGCTTGGCACCGCAGACGCTTCGCCGCCGCGTTTGGGTTGCCGCCGTGTGGCTTGCAGCCACGTGTCCGTTCGTTGCGAACTACGTGGCGGTGCCGCTCACCGAAGTCCTGGCGACGTTTCTCATCACGCTGGCGCTGTTGCTGCTGGTGCATACCGCGACGAGCGAGGAGATGGACCCCGACTCGGTCGAACGGCCGACTATGGTTTCTGCCACGTGGATTCTGTGCGGCCTGCTCGTCGGCCTGGGCGCGCTCACAAGACCTGAAACACCGCTCTTGCTCGTCAGCGCCGCAGTGGTGCTGGCTGTGCGCTGGAGGCGGCGCGCGGATTGGGGGAAGCTCATGCGGGCCGGCGCGCTGCTGTTCATCGGCCTGGCTCTGCCGCTGCTGCCCTGGGCGGCGCGCAACTGGCGCACGCTGCACGATGTACAATTTCTCGCGCCCCGCTATTCAGAGATGCGCGGCGAATTTGTCCCACGGGGCTTCTACGCTTGGACGAACACGTGGCTGGTGCGCTTCGGCGACATTTATCTGACCATCTGGAAAGTAGAGGACGAGCCGATCCGCATCGAAGACTTGCCCGCTTCGGCGTTTGACACCGCCGAAGAGCGCGCACGGGTGGCGGCGCTGCTCAAGAGCTACAACGCCGAAACCGAAGCGACACCGGAATGGGACGCCGCGTTTGCCGAATTGGCGCGCGAGCGCACCGCGCGGCATCCTCTGCGGACCTATCTGTGGGTGCCGCTCCGCCGCGTGGCTACGCTATGGCTCACGCCGCGCCTCGAGCTGCTACCTTACTCGGGCCACATTCGGCCGCTCGCGCAAAAGTGGCGCGACGAGCGCGTGAACTTCTCCCTTACTCTCGGGCTCGGCGCGCTGAACCTCATCTACGTGGGATTGGCGCTGACGGGCGCGTGGCGGGCAGTTCGCCGGACGGCGCTGCCGAAGGGAAATGAAGATTCTCGGCTGCGACTCGGCCTCGCCTTGCTCCTCGCGTTTATCGTCGTACGGACCGCGTTCCTGACCACCATCGAAACACCGGAGCCGCGCTACGTACTCGAGTGCGTTCCCGCGCTGCTCGCTCTGGCTGCCCAGGCGTGGGCCAAACCCCAGCTGTCCTCAGCAGCGTAATCTGAGAGCAGCTTCATTCGATCCAGTCGGCGATGAAAATGTTGGTTTCACCGCGCACCTTGCCGTTGCGGTTCGACGCCCAGACCAACTTCTTGCCGTCCGAGGAAAACATCGGAAAGGCGTCGAACTGCGGGTGCCAGGTAATGCGCTCGAGGCCCGTGCCGTCCGTGTTGATCAAGTACAGATCGAAGTTGCGCCCGCCGGGATCACCCAAATTCGAGGCGAAAATGATGCGCTTGCCGTCGCGATGAAAAAACGGCGCGAAGTTGGCCGCGCCGTTGTGGGTGATCTGCCGCTTGTTGCCGCCGTCGGCATCCATCACGAAGAGTTCAAAGCGCCTCGGGCGCATCAGGGCGGTCTTGAGCAGCAGTTCGTAGTCGGCCTTCTCTTCGGGCGTCTCCGGGCGGTAGGCGCGATAAACGATCTTCTTGCCGTCGGCGGAGAAAAACGGCCCGCCGTCGTAGCCCAGCTCGGTGGTCAACCGGCGCACGTTTTTCCCGTTTGCGTCCATGGTGTAGATGTCCAGGTCGCCGTTGCGCAGCGAGGTGAACACGATCTTCTTGCCGTCGCGGGAGATGGTGGCCTCGGCGTCGTAGCCGGGGTTGTTGGTCAGGCGCTTGACGCCCGAGCCGTCCGCCCGCGCGGAGTAGATCTCGTACTCAGGATAAAGTTTCCAGACGTAGCCGTGGCTGAGGTCGGGCGCCGCCGGGCAGGCTGAACCCGTCGCGCGCGTCGAGGCGTAGAGGATGCGCTTGCCGTCGGGAAAGAGATAAGCGCAGGTGGTCCGCCCGCCGCCGGTGGAGACCATGCGCTTGTGGTTGCCCTCCACGTCCATCGTGTAGATCTGGTCGCAGCGATCCTCGCCCGTTGAAGCCTGGAAGATGATCTGCTTGTCGTCGGCCGAAAAATACGCTTCGGCATTTTGCCCACCGAAGGTGAGCTGCCGGACGTTGCGCAGATGCTTCTGCTCTTCGGGCAGCAGCAGGGGCGGATCGCCCTGGGGCGACGCGGCCTGCCGCGCGAGCTCGCCGGCCACCAGCGCTCCGGCCAGGGCCAGGAGCGCACCACCGGCAAGCAAGACCCTTCGGTTCATCGATTGACTCCCGAACGCCCCCGGCGGCTGATCAACTTTCTTCGACCGGCTCGGGGTGAATGGTCACGCGGAAAATCTGAGGAAACTTGTCCTTCACGCGGCCCTCGAGCGCCGCGGTAACGTCGTGCACCTGGGTGATGGGTAGGCTGCCGTCCATCGCGCAGTGGCACGACACCAGAATCTTATTCTCCACCTGCCGCACGCGCACGTCGTGGCAGTCCACCAGGCCGCGGAACTCCCGGCGCAGGTCGTTGAGGTGCTGCTCGACCGCGTGGGAGAGGTTTTTGATCTCACCCCGAGACCCGTCGGCGTCGGCGATGTTCGTGCCGAGCGGCTCAATGTGAATGTTCACGTCCGCGTCGGAATGGACCTCCCGGCGGATGTCCTCTTCGAGCTCGGTGGCGCGGCGGTGGGCTTCGCCGAGGCTCAACTGCTCGTCCACCTCGAGATGCAGTTCGACAAAGAGACGCCCGTCGAGCTGGTGCGCGGAGAGCTCGTGGATTTCCAGGCCGCGCCGGTGGGCGGTGGCGCGGATAGCGTCGAACAGGTGTTCGCCGGTGGGAGCGCGCGGCTCCATGTGCACGACCACGTCGGCCGGCACGATTTCAGCGATGCGGCGCTCGACGGCGTCGCTGGTGGCGTGAACCTGCTCGATGCTGGCGGAGCGGGGCACGCTGATGGTCACGTCCACGAAGTGGTGGTCTCCGGCGCGGCGCACGCGCACGCGCTCGGCGCCCACCACGCCCTCAAGTTTATTGACCGCCTCGGCGATGCGTTGCTGCAGACCCGCTGGCGCGGCATCGAGCAGCGCGTCCAGTGTGCGCTTGCCGAGCCGCGAGCCCACCCAGAGGATCATCCCGGCCACTCCCAGCGCCGCCAGCGGGTCGGCCAGGGAGAGCCAGGGCAGACCGAAACGTTGGCCGGTCCAGGCACAGGCGATGCCGAAGATCACCACCGTGGTGCTCCACACATCGGTGGAGAAGTGCAGCGCGTCGGCCTCGAGCGCCTCGCTGCTGTGCTTGCGCGCCACCCGCCCCAAGGCCCGGGAGCGCACCACGTCGAGCCCGGCCATGAACAGCAGTAGGCCGATGGCCAGCAGGCTGGGCTTGATGTGCACGCCGCGGAAGAGCAGCCGGGCAAAGGCTTCGTAGATGACGTAGAGCGCCGTGACCAGAAGAAGCCCGGTCTCAGCAAAGGCCGAAAAACTCTCCACCTTGCCGTGGCCGTAGAGGTGCCGGGCGTCGGCGGGCAGGTCGGAAACTCGCACGGAGAGATAAGTGATGATGGCGGCCACGAGGTCGAGCCCGGAGTGCAGCGCCTCGGAAAGGATGCCCAGGCTGCCGGTGGCCACGGTGAGGAACACCTTGAGCGACACCAGCACCACCGCTGTCCCGACCGAGGCCAGGGCCGCAATTTTTTTCTCGCGCACTGCTTCGGCTGACTTCACAGGTGCACCAAAGTCTCATTATACGCAAGCGGCGCGCCGGAGCGATGGCTCTGCGCCGGCTAAGAGGTATTCAGGTTCATCACCGCTTCGAGGAATTTCGCCGCCTCGATCATGTCGCGCGCGGTGAAGACGACGGCGTTGCCGCGCGGGCGCTCCACCCCCGGCAGATAGGACACGATCTCAGCGTTTACGGTGTCCTTAAACGTGATTTCGAGCTTCACCGGGTGAGGGACCTTGTAGGGCTTCCATTCCGCGCGCCGCTCGACGCCGCGCTTGACCCCGGCGCGGATCAGCCCCTGCGCCTCTTCCGGGTGCATCATCGTGGCCGAGAAAAATCCGGTGGCCTGCTTGACCGCGGCGGTCTCGATGGGGCCGAGCGGCCGCCGGGCCTCTTCGCCGATGGCCTGGTCGCCGGAGAGGAAGACGACCGGCACGCCGAACTCGCCCGCGATCGCTGCGTTGAATCCGGCCTCGGGCACGACTGTGCCGTTCAGCTTGATCTCAAAGATGCGCCGGCTGGACATCGTGTGCGCGAGGATGGCGGCGGGCTGGCCTTCGCTGGCGTGGTAGCCGACAAAAACTACTGCGTCGAACGTGCTGTCCACACCCTGCATCATGATCAGGGGCCGCGGCCAGGCACGCACCAGCCGGGCACGCGGGTCGAGTAGCTCCACGTCAATGTTTTGGCCGTCTCCGTGGGAGTCGCTGACCAGCACCTCGGTGGCGCCGGCGTCGAAAGCTCCGGCGATGGCCGCATTCACCTCCTGAGTCATCAGGCGGCGAAACTTCTCGTACTCGCGTCCCTGCGACCCCGCCTGGATCTGCCAGGTGCTGACGCCGCCGATGCCTTCCATGTCCGCGGAGATATATATCTTGAGCTTTCTGGGCTGGCCCTCTCCGGCCGTAACCGCCAGTAGAACCATCGCGCAGAGGTACGCTCCTCGCCGCATGATTTCCTCCTGCTTCAGAGTTCTCCAGTTGGTGGGAGGCAACTATAGCAAAAACGGAACCCTGCCGGGCACGAGCCGCGCGTCGCTCCGCCGCACTTGCGCGACCAGGAATGCTGAAAAGAGTCGCCTGTTAATCAGCACAGACTCGGGATAATCTCCTTCCGCAGGTTCCGGCGGGCATGCCATCATGCTCGAGATGGCGAACAACCCGGCACCCCCGGAACTCCTGAACCGGCAATCCGAAAATGCATCCGGCCGCGAGCCCTCGAGAGCTGAACCGCGCCGCAGCAGGATGAGGCGTTCCGCTCTTCTTGTTGTCGTTGTGCTGGGTTGCGCGGCGGCCGTGGACGGCTTCCTGGTCGAGCCGAACTGGATCGAGGTCACCCGGTATCAGGCCCGCTCACTTTCCTCCAGCTTCGTGGGCGCGCCCCTGAAAATCGCGCATCTCTCCGACCTGCACACCAACGGCGTGGGCTTCCGGGAGCGCCACCTGCTCGCGCTGCTTGAGGCCGAGCAGCCTGACCTGATCGTGGTCACGGGCGACACTGTGACGCGCGGTGGCGACCCGGAAGCAACACGGGGGCTTCTGGCCCGGCTGCACGCGCCGCTGGGCGTCTGGGTGGTACGTGGAAATTGGGAAAACTGGCGGCGGTACCGGAATGAGCGCGCCTTCTATGCCTCGGTGGGAGTGAATTTCCTGCTCAACGAGGCGCGGCCCGTGCGCGAGGGCGTGTGGCTGGTGGGTCTCGACGATCCTGCCTCCGGCTCGCCCAACCTGAAGGCCGCCCTCCGGGGCGTGCCCGCGGATGTGTTCACCATCGCTGTTTTTCACGCGCCAGCCTACTTCCACCAGGTCGCCGGGCGCTGCCCGCTGGCGCTCGCGGGACACACACACGGCGGCCAGGTGCGTATCCCGTTTTTGCCGCCGCTCTGGCTGCCACCCGGCTCGGGCAGGTTTCTCGAAGGCTGGTACGAGGAAGATCGCTCGCGCATGTACGTGAGCCGTGGCATCGGCACTTCCATCCTGCCAGTGCGCTTCCTCTGCCGGCCCGAGCTGGCCATCATCACCGTGGAAAACTAGCCGCTCCGGCACACCGGGGGGGAGCCAGCGCCGTTGCCGCTTGGCCCACTGTGTTCGAGGCCTGACCAAGGCAACGCAGGGGTGAATCGTTGCACACCTCTGCGGAACGATTGTAAGTATTTCCGATTAGTTGAGCGGTGGGGCGGGCACCAGAGGCAGGCGGCGCGGCTCGCCGCGGGCTCCGCGCACTTCCAATTCTTCAAAGAGCAGCGAAGGCGCCACGATCGCGCTGGGCAGCCCACCCTGGGCCGTGCCGAAAGCGCCCAGCGCGGTGCCGCCGAAGCCGGCCTGCTGGCTCTGCATGAAGGTGAACACGGCCGCGTCGCTGCCGATCCCGGTGAGATTTCGCAGCGCGCGCAGGTTGAGCCCGGTCAGCCGCGCCCCGCGCACTGGTTCCTCACTGCCATCAGCGACGTAGACACGATAGACCAGCAGGGGCACTCGGTCGCCGCTTCCCACTCCGGCAGCCATCCCCGCGATCATGTCCGAGAAATCCTCCTGGCGGTGAATGCCCAGCGCGGGGTTGTCCATCTGACGCACCACCAGACACCACTCCCGGCCTTCTTCCCGGCACTTGTCGAGAAACTTCTTGCGCAGCTCTGCGGGGCTCTGTGTCTCCTGGGAACTAAAGAACAGGTTACTGATCGCGGCCCGCGGGTCGCCCAGAAACGCCGCGCGGCCGTGGCCATTGGAGTCGTCGATATCCGGCCCCGGACGCCGCGACATCAGCAAGCGGTGAAGAACTCCGCCCTCGACCAGCGCGACGCGTTCGGCGCGCACGCCTTCCTCATCCACGTCATAACTGCCGAGCAGCGGCTGGCTTCCGAATTCCTTGGCGGTAGGGTCATCGACCAGGGTCACGCTGGACGGCAGCACCCGCGAGCCCAAGCGCCCGGACCACTCGCTCCGCCCGCCCATGCGCTCCAGGATCTGGTCAAACATCGGCAGCATCGAAAGAGGCGGCCGGGCGCCGCTCACCGACGGCCCGAACATCTGTGCCAGCAGCGCGCCCGCTGCGGGCGCCTCAAAGAGCACCGGCCCCACGTAGTCCTGCGCCGGCGGCGACGCGCGCAGCGCTATCAGCTCCTTGCTGACCCGGTCGAGTTCCTTGCGGACCGCGTCGGCCGCGGGCAGCCCGGCGGGCCGCGTCGCATAGGCGGCGTAGAAATGGTGCAGCGGCATGCCGTCGGCGGCCTGTGTTTCGAGGCTGGCCTCGACTGCCGCCAGCGACTTGCTGACGCGGATTTCGGTGCCCTCAGTGTTCATCAGGTAGCTGGTGGCATAGATCAGATGAAACGTCACGCGCGTGCTGTAAAGCTCCGGGTAGGCGCGCAAGACCGCGGAGACCGCTTTGGCTTCCTCTTCCCAGTTCCGCGCGTTCCAGTCGGGCTCGACGCGCGGCCTAATCAGCACCAGCGGCTTCGCGCCAGAGAAGTCGCCGATATCAGGCGGCTTGGCCAGGCTCCGAAGAAAGCCGCGCTTGCGGGAAAGCGTGTCGAGCGCTTCTTTGTAGGCTTGGTCGGTGGCCAGCCAGAGGTCCTGGCGGAGCGATTCGTAGTCACGGTCGATCCCGACCGTGCCGGTCGAGCCGATGAAGCCGCGGAAGGCGTCGTCGGTGACGAAATTCGAGCTATCCAGTTTGTAATCGCCGACGCGCACCCCCACGCTCATGATGCGGTTGCGCGCCGTGTTGCTCTGCAGCAGTGCGCCGAACGACGCGCTGATCGTGCGCACGTCCAGGTCCAGCAAGCGGTATTCGATGTAGTAGGGCCGCTCGAGGCCCTGAATGGCCAGGCGGCCGCGCGACCTCTGTAACTCATCGCGCATGGCCTGAAGCGTCTTATCCGAGTCGCCCGGCTGGACGCGCTGGGCCGAGGCGGATCCCGCCAGCAAGGTGGAAACCGCAACGAGGAGGGGTACCGCGCAAAGGAACGACATCCTCCGCGACTTCGCGTTGGGCCGGCTCACGGGCGGGTTCCTTTCGCTTGCGGGTCGTGCGCGGGCGGCGGCAGGATGGGCGGCTTGTCGGTGGAGGTTTCTTTCTTCTGCACCTCCATCTCGGAGATCAGGATCGCCGGGGAGACCGCCGCGACCGGGACTGAGCCCGATTCGGCGCCGCAGTAGCCGTTGAACACCTCGGGCGTGTCGCCGGTGGCCAGAATCTTCGTGAGGGAAACCAGCGGGGTGCCGACGATGTCCACACCGCGCACCAGTTCGTCCGGCCGGCCATCGGGGAACACTTTGTAAACCACCAGCGGCAGCACCTGGAAGGCTTGCGGTTGCCCGCGGCCGGTGAAGGTGAATCCGCCGGCGATGTCGTCGATGAGCAACCCGAAGGGCCTGCCCTGGCGTTTGATCTCTTCGATCAACTTCTGGCGAAGCTGCGCGTTGCTCACCCGGCGGCTGCTTTCAACGATCAGGTTGCCCTGCCGCGACACGGGCGCAAAGCCCACCTGGCGCCGGCCGTGGCCGTTCGAGTTGGGAAAGCCCACCAGCGGCGAGCGCGACATCTCGAAATTGCGCAGCACGCCGTTTTCCACCAGCTTGACGCGCTGCGCCTGAACGCCCTCGTCGTCGAACGGATAGTAGCCCAGCAAAACGCTCGAGCCCACGCGCTTCGCCGTCGGGTCGTCGTAGATCGAGAGGAACTCCGGCAGGATTTGCTCGCCCACCTTGCGCGCGAACGTCTGGCCTTCGCTGATGTCCTTCTGCCGGTGGCCTTCGGCGCGGTGGCCGAAGACCTCATGGAAGAAGACGGCCGCGGCGCGCCCGGTCAGCATGGCCGGCCCGGCGTAAGGCTCCACCAGCGGCGCGGCCACCAGCGCCTCGAGTTCGCTGCGCATGATTTTGGCCTGCTCGAGCACGGTCTTGTCGTCGGGCGCCCCGGCTGGGTCGGTCCAGTCGAAGTTGTAATAGCGATTGATGTCCATCCCGTCCGCCGCCTTGCCCTGAACGAACAGCTCCAGGCGGTAGCGGAGCAGGCCGAATTGCAGCCGGGTGCCTTCGCTCGAAACCTGATACTGGTTCTGCGCCAACGCGCTGAAGGTGACAATGGAATTCAGAATCGCCGGCGAACTGCGGAAGGTCCGCGTATAGACGCGTACTTTCTCTTCCCAGGGCCGGCGGTCCGCGGTAAACGAGGCGCGCGGGCCGTAGGACGTCTGCGGTTTCTCGCGAGAAAAATCCGGCGCCTGAGCGTCGGCGGTTTCCACTTTCACTTCCTTGCCGGTCTTAATCTTGATCAGCGCCTCGGAGGCGCTGCGGTACTGCCGGTCGGTCTCGAGCCAGATCGTGCGGCGCAACACGGCGGCGTCGTCCTCGATCGGCACGGGCGCGCCGGGGCTGCCGGAGAAGCCTGCCTGGCGGTCGCCCACCTTGCGGGTATTGTCGAGCTGATAGTCGCCGGCGCGCACCTGCACTTCGAGCCAGCGATTGCGCGCTTCCTGGCTGGAGAGCAGCGCGCCGTTCGAGCCCATCACCTCGGCCCTTTGCGCTTCGGTGACCGTGTAATTGATGAAGTAAGCGGGCGGGTCAATCGTGCCCAGCTTCGCCATCGAACGGTCCAGTTCCGCCTCCATCGCCGCCAGCACGGGCGATTTAGCCGCCTGGGCGGAGGGCTGCTGGGGCGAAGAATTCCCCCATCCAGCCAGGCCGAGGGCTCCCAGCAAAAGCAATGTGGAAGTGAATCGCAAGCGTGTCTCTCTCAGTTGAAGTTTCATCGTGGAAGCAATCCATTAGTGTATGCCAGTTTGCCCAGAAATCACAAATCGCGCCGTGATACGATGCCCTGCTGAGTACTCGAGGTTTCCCGAGGCCAGGGTCACTTCCCAAACTCGTTCCCGGAGCATTAGATGCGCGCCATGGTCGTCCGGCGGTATGGCCCGCCGGAAGTTTTTGAATGCCGCGAGATGCCCGATCCGCAGCCCGCACCGGGCCAGGTGCTGATTCGCGTGCGCGCTGTGGGCATCAACTTCGCCGACCTGCTCCAGCGCATGGGGCTGTATCCCGGCACGCCGCGACCGCCGTTCATCCCGGGGCTGGAAGTGGCGGGCGTAGTCGAATCGCTCGGCCCCGATGGTGTGCCCGCCGCCTCACCAGCCGGCGCGGCGCCATCGGGCGAAGTGCCGCTGCGGCCGGGCGATCGCGTCGTGGCGCTGGCCACGTTCAACGCCTACGCCGAGCGCGTTGCCGTTCCCGCGCACGTCGTCTCCCGCCTGCCCGAAGGGATTTCGTTTGAAGACGCCGCAGCCATCCCGGTCAATTATCTGACCGCTTACCACTCGATGTTCCAGATGGGCAATCTGCAGCCCGGCGACCGCATTCTGATCCACGGCGCTGCAGGTGGCGTCGGCATCGCCACCGTGCAGTTGGCCCGCGCGCGGAAGTTAGTGATTTTCGGCACCGCCGGGCCATCGAAGCAGGAGCTCTTGCGCCGGATCGGCGTGGACTATCCGATTGATTACACCCGCGACGATTTCCGCTCGGTGGTTCGCCGCGTCGCGCCCGATGGAATCGAAATGGTGATGGATCCCATCGGCGGGAGATCTTTCGCGCGAAGCTGCGACTGCCTGGGAGCCACCGGGCGGCTGGTGGTGTACGGCTTCTCGGCCGCGGCCGGGCCACAAGGAAAACGCAGCTTGTGGCGCGGCCTGAAAGCTCTGGTGCAAACGCCGTGGTTCCACCCGCTGCGGCTGATGCGGCGCAACGTCTCCGTCATCGGCGTGCACCTCGGCCGCATGAAAGGCCGCGAGGCGCTGCTGCGCCGCCAACTCGAGGACATCTTCCGCATGTACGCCGCCGGAGAGATCAAGCCGCTCGTCGGCAAGACGTTTCCTCTCACGCAGGCCGCCGAGGCGCACCGCTACATCCACGCGCGGCAAAACGTCGGCAAAGTCGTCCTCACGGTGGAGTGACTCTCCAGGGCGCTCCAAGCAGCAACCCCACAACACGCACTGGCAACGTGGAGTTTGCATCCGGGCCAACCGCGCATCTGCTTGCATTCATCCTTATTCCTGTTGACACGGTAAAGATATGGGCCTAACGTGCGTTCCAATAATGGATATAAATCCCGACCTGCCGCAATGCTATCCGTGCTGAAGGGATCGCGAGCTTGCCGCGAGATTTTCCTGTGATAAACCAGAAGCTCGCGGGCCAATCCTGACGTAAGTTCATGCGAAACGTAAGCCCGCTCATGCCTGGATCGAATCTGAAGAGAGAGGAGTTCTAACATGGCACTCATTGCTGTGTTGGTAGCCTTCAGCCTGATGTGGCACGCACCCAATGGTGTCCCCGCACAGCAAAGCCCCACTTACCGGATGATCGCGCCTGATCTCGCAGCACAGAACGAGGGCGAGATTACCGCGATGGTCGTGGAGGATACCGATAAGGGTGAGGTTCCCCTCAACGAAGGAGACGAAGTTGTCTTTCAAGGCGAGGTTGTGCCCGTCGGGCCGGGAGGCAAAATCAAGCTGGCCGGTTTCCTTAAGGAAGCCGGCAACCAGTTTCTCGTGCTTCAGGTTACACGTATCGCCGCAGGGAGACCCGCTCAATCGGCTGTAGTGTCTCAACACATTGAGGTGCTACCCGTCGGCCAAGCCGGCCAGGTGGTCCCCACGGCGGTCGCGCACGCTTCCGAAATCTGCACCCCGGGTCAACCCCTGCGAGTAACGGGGCAGGGCCTGGACAGGCTTCAGAAGGCAATGCTAGTGGGGCACGATGGCACCGAGCACGCACTCGGTGAGCCGGTCGGCTCCTCGCTCCAGCGCGTCTACGTCGGGCCAAAAGATCTTCCCAAAGGCAATTATCATTTCGTTGCGCAAGACGCCACTGGGCAGCCTTACCAGGCGCCCAATCAAACTACAAGCCCGAGCCTGCAGGTCACCGGGACACAGATTCGGCGCCGCGGCCAGCGCGGCCACTTCGTCGTCTCGTGCGATATTGAAGCCGACGTACTGCTCTCAGGCGGAGCTCCGCAAATCAAGCTTGATACGAACCTGGTCCATGTGACCCCGCAGACGCCCGGACAGGTCGGGTTTACGGCTATAGAGCTCGGAAACTACACACTCAAATCTCGGATCTTGAACCGTGAAGAGATTCCTCCTGATCCGCAAGCTCCCCGCGTGGACGCGAAGCCAGAGCCTGTTCAGGCCCGTTACGATTCCAGTCGCAACCAAACGAACGTGAGCTGCCCGGTGAACGTTGTTGACCAGAACGGCCGGCCGGTGGGGAACACACCCGTGGACGTAGCGGTCAGCCACCCTAACGGCGTGTTATACGAGCGGGTGAACACCGACAATCGTGGCCGCGCCAGTTTCTTGCACACCTTTGCTGGTCAACTGTCCGCGAGCGCTCTGGCGGTGCACGCCTACCGTGTCGTAGGACGAGCATGGAATAAGCAACCGCCGCCACCGCCGCCGCCCAAGAAGCCTCAGCCCCCCAGCGGCCCGCCTTCGGCAGAGCGGCCACTGCCACCACCGCCCCCACCGGGCGCAGCTCCGGCTGGTCCCAAACCTGGTCCAACTCCGTCGCCTAGCCCAAGCGCATGTGGCCCAGCTTCCACTACGTACACGGTCAAGGATCTCAGCCCGATCATTCCCTCGGGTAGCCCCGTCCCGACTTGTGTGGCAACCGGCGTTAATCACGACGGGAACGTAGTCGGCGCTTGTTCGGGTTTCTACTTCGGCGCCCCCGGCGCCTGGATCGCATTCCACTTAGCTCCGGGTGCAATCATTGAGAAGAAGGATGACTTGGGCTTTCCAGGTAAAGCGAAGGGCGGCGCGAGCTTTGCCATGGGAGTCAGTGACAAGGATCACGTGGTTGGGTGGTGGACGAGTCTTGGTTCTGGTCTCAAGAAAGCCTTCTTGTATGACGGCTCCAAGATGATTGACCTGCACCCGCCCACATATCCCCTCAGTACCGAAGCCTTTGCGCTGAACAGTATGGACGATGTGGTGGGTGTCGCGGACAAAGGTGAGTCTGCGCTCGGCCCCACCTTTGGCGGTCATGCTGTGTTATGGCCTCATGATGCTCTTGGTCACGCCATGACTGATCTCAACGACTATATGGACTCTGCTTCTAAAAAGGATTGGAAGCTAGTCGCAGCCTTTGGCATCAATGAGGCCGGAGAGATTGTGGGCAGGGCCCTAGACCTACCTCATCATAAATTCCACGCCTTCCTCTTGAAAGGCAAAGGTGCGAAGCCGATCGACCTCGGAGCGCTTAAAGAAGAGAAGTCCGACGACTCGAGCGCAGCCTATTCGATCAATGCCTGCGATATAGTGGATAAAGTGGTGGGCTATACGTATACAGCAGTAGGATACCGAGGCTTTGAGTGGACCATGGACCCCATGGGGGAGATGGGAACGCTTTCTCCTGCCTGGGCCGACTTTCCCTACACCCCAGACAGCTACGCCCAAGCCATCAACAAGAAGGAAGAAGTGGTTGGCATAGCAAGTGTTGACTGGCACGCGAGCGCCATCTTCGAGCCCATCGGCCCCAGCTGCTGTGGTCTGGACGCCAAGGGCATCGCGCACAGCCACGCCGTCTGGTACAACGGAAAAGAGTTAAAGGACCTCAACAAACTCATCCCCGCCTCTCCGGGATGGGAACTCGAATTGGCAAACGGTATTAACGATATAGGTCAGATCGCCGGGTCGGGTTACTACAAAAAGGAGGATTCCTACAAAAGCGGCTTCAGCAGCCTTAAGGGAGGAGTTCTAAAAGCAGGCTTTCTAACGCCGAGTTCGAAAGCCGTCCTGCTTTCGCCACCCGGACTGACGCCAGCCGCAACCTCGCTGACTGCGGCCGGGCCAGCAACAGCAACGGGATATATTTTTGACAATTGGAACACTTCCGGAGTCACCAATGGTCCCACGAAAGATACAGTGTTTACCATTGATGTATCCTACACCATCACCTTCGTCGCAGATTATCACTGGAATGGTGGAAAAGGGGCCAAGCCGGGGATGAAGGAGATCAGCCTCGTCGATAGCCATGGGACGGTGTACGGTCCCTGGCACGTGACCACTAGCCCAGGTCAAGGCGGAGCACCCGATGTAAACTGGGAATGTCACCCCCCTGGCGTCGTATTACCAGCCGAAACGTATAAGGTGGTGGATCCAGATCCCACGACGTGGTCGCAAAACGCTGTGTCAGGGGGCAGCGGGTTCACCAGAGTCGCAGGCTACGCCACTAAGAAATAGTCTTTGATAGGGCCAGTGGCCCAGCCTTCCTAACACCGAGGAATATACAATGAGCGGGGTTGCGCGTGGCCATCCTCGCCGCAGGCGAGGGTGGGACTCCCCCGTGTTGGAGAGGTGGTGCAGCTATCCAAACGTGGTCTGAATTCTCCGCGAACGCTGCCGGAGTCGGCCGCTGCCCGGGAACACCTCACCCCTGCAGATAGATTGACCCTCACGGTATAATAGAGTGCAAGGTTCGCCGGTTGCACTCTAGCAGGCTGCTGAAAAAGGATTCCACGCTGTCATTCCGAGCGCAGCGATCGAGGATTCCGGCCCTGACGGAAGGAATCTCTCTGCACGCAGAACTAGGCATTGGGAGAGATTCATTGTCGCCCCGCCAGGGCGGGGCTCCTCGGAATGGCATCAACCGGGCGGGCTTTTCACCATCCTGTCAGCCATCCTGAGCGCTCTTCAGGATCAACTGGCAACCTTGCAACGGTTATCTTACCTATGTCGGCGCAAAGGAGTCCCCTTGGATTGACGAGGGGGAGCCCTGCGCCGGTAAGAGTAGCGGCAGTAACTCTTCTAGAATACGCAGACACAAAAACCCTGTCTGCAACCACTTTAGAATCAGCACTTAGCCAGTTTTTCGGGCTGAAGTTCTTTAGAATCAACACTTACGGAAAAATAGGGGAGGGGGAGGGGGCCCTGACCTGCTCGCGGGTCGAGGCTCGCGCTTATTTTGCCGGCTTGCTGAACAGCGCCGGTTCGGGCTTGGTGTTTACCTTGACATCCTGAATCGTTTGATCGGAGTACTTCGCGCCGTCACGATAGTTCAGCCAATGGAACGGGAACTTCACTCCGGCGACGTCGCGGAAGTCGCTCCAAACTTGGAGTGTTTCGACGGCGCCTTGCATGGTGGCCTGGCGGTAGCGCGCGCCGACCAGCAGCCCTGTCGCCGGATCAAAAAAAAGCTTCGTTTTACCGGCGGCAGAGTTCCACTCGGCGGCGAGAACCTTTTTCCCCTCAAGTTCCTCTTCACCCAGGAATTGCACTTCCACTTTGCCGGCCAGCGTCTGTTGGTACAGCCCCACGACACCTTCGAGGTCAATGCCGCGGCGGATATCGGCGTTCAAGTTCGCGGGCAGATCCATCGCGCCTTGCGGCGAAGCCGCCCATGCGGCCTTTCCGTCGAAGCCCTGAAGGAAAGTGAAAAACGGCGTTTTTACCTCGACGCGCACTTTGTCAGGGAAAACCACTTGCACCTTCACGTCCGCCTTCATGGGCCCCTGCGGGCTGGAGAATTCTCCGGGCGCAATGAGTTCCAGGCTTTCGATTCTTGCCAGCGCCGCGCCGCCGGCGGCTTCCGCCGCGGCAGCGAGAAGAGCCTTGCCGCGTGCAAGCGCCTCGGGCGTGGCGGCCACCGCGGTTTCCTTCGACTTGCGCAGGTCGGCGGCGAGCAAATCGAGCTGGTCAAACGGAATCTCCTCAAATTTCGCGGTAGGGAACTCTTTCTTCAAAGCGTCGCGGAAGGCGCCCACGTTGCCCGCCAGAACCAGGTCGAGATCGGCAGCGTGGAAGTAGCGCGCGGCCATCGCCGCGACCTGGTCGGGTCCGACGGCACGCACCTTCTGCTGATAGGTGTCGTTGTAGTCCGCGGGCAAGTCGTATTGCGCGACGTTCAGGACGCGCTCCGCCACCTGCTCGGGCGTTTCCGACTGAGTCGGGAAGACACCCGCCAGGTAGTCGCGCGCGAAGTCCAGCTCCGCCGCGCTCACCGCGCCGGTGGCCATCTTCGCGATCAGGTCCATGACGAGCTTGCTGGCTTCAACGGTCGTTTCGGTGCGCGTGAAGGTGGAAGCCTCGAAGTGGCCGGCCAGCCGATAGCTGCTGAAGCCGGAACTGGCGCCATAGGTCAGTCCCTTCTTCTGACGCACCTCCGTGTTCAAGCGGCTGTTGTAGCCGCCGCCGAAGATGCGGTTGGTGACGTAGAGCGGGATGTAGTCCGGGTCATTGCGCCGGATGCCCGGCCGGCCAACGCGGATCTGGGACTGCACGGCGTCGGGTTTGTCGATCAGGAAAATGCGCAGGCCCTGCGGGCGTTGCGGCGCAGCCACTTCCGCCCCCGGAAGCGCCTTCGATTCCCACGCGCCCAGATATTTTTCCGTAGCCGCGAAAGCCGTCTCGGCAGTGATGTCGCCGGCGAAAACCAGCAGGGCCTTGCCGGGAGCGTAATGGGCGTCGCGGAAGCGCACCAGATCGTCGCGCCCGATCCCGCGCACCGAATCCGGCGTGCCCTCGGCCGGCAGGCCGTAGGGATGCTGGCCGTACACCACGCGGTCAAACGTCACCGAAGCCAGATAGCTGGGGTCGGAGTACCGTACGCGCAGGCCGGAGAGCAACTGCTGGCGGCGCCGGTCGAGCTCTTCGGGACGCAAGGCTGGATGCAGAGCGACGTCGGAGAGCAGGTCCAGGGCCAGGTCCAGGTCCTTTTTCACCACCGTCGCGGTGACGTAGGTGCCATCCTGGTCGGCGCTGGTGGACAACTGGCCGCCGACAAAATCAATGGCTTCGGCAATCTGCTTCGCAGTGCGCTTTTCGGTGCCCTGCGTCAGGAGGTTTGCGGTGAGATTCGCCACGCCCGGCTTACCCGCCGGATCGTGGATGGTTCCCGCCGCCGTCAGCACCAGGCGCACCGTGACGACCGGCTGCGCGCCGGAAGACACCACGAAGACGCGCAGCCCGTTGGCGAGCGTCTTGGTTGCCGCCTTCGGGAAGTGAAAGGGTTTGCCGGGTGCGCCGGCGGGCATCTGCGGTTCGAGTTTTACCGCCGCTGCGCCGACCGCGGGCTTTGCCTGGGGCGTTTTCTCAGGCGTCGCGGCCGTCTGGGGCGCAGCCGACAGCGCCTCGGCCAAGACGGCCAAGAACAGAAGGGCAAGAAGGGCGATTCTTCGATGGATCATTCCGGGGCTCCTCGACTCCTGTTACTTCTTTTCCGGCCCCTTGGGGGGCTCGACCACCAGCACGGTGCGGCGCGTGAGCACAAAATATTGGGCGGCCACGCGCTGGATGTCTGCGGGGGTCACCTTCAGATAGCGTTCCAGGTCGGTGTTGATCAGGCTGACGTCTTTGCCGAGGACGGCGTAGCGCCCGATGGCATCGGCCTTTTGCTGGGACGTTTCGCGGCCGAGAAGGAATGCCGAAATCACCTGGTTCTTTGCCTTCTCGAGCTCCTGCGGAGCAACCGGCTGAGTCTTGATCTGTTCGAGCACGACGTCGATGGCCTTTTCGCCCTCGGCTGCTGTCTTGCCCTGATTCATCACCGCCAGGGCCCAGAAGAGGTTCGGGGCCTCGGTAAACAACCCGAACCCAACCGTTTGGACGGCCACGCGATCTTCGTAAACCAGCTTGCGGTAGAGACGGCTGCTCTCTCCGCGGGAGAGAATGTTCGCCGCCAGATCGAGCGGGTAATAGTCCGGCGTGAACAGGGCGGGCATCTGGTAAGCCTCAATCACCGCGGGCAGTGGCGTATTGGAATAGGACTTGGTCAAGCGCCGCTCGGCTCGCTGCGTGGGCTCTTTGACGGCGATGCGCGGGACCGGCTGCGCGGGGCGGGGGATCCCTCCGAAATATTTCCCGACGCAGCGAACGGCTTCTGCAGGGGTGAAATCTCCGACGATCACCAGGGTGGCGTTGTCCGGGCGGTAGTACGTGCGGAAAAATTCCCGCACGTCTTCGAGCGCGGCCTTGTTCAGGTCGTCCATGCTGCCGATGGGAGTGTGCTTGTAGGGGTGCACGGTGAACGCGGCGGCATAGATGTCTTCGGCCACCAGGCCGTAGGGCACGTTTTCATATCGGCTGCGGCGCTCTTCCTTCACCACTTCGCGTTCGGACTGGAAGTTGGCCTCATCCACCTTGAGGCTGCCCAGGCGATCGGCTTCGAGCCAGATCACGCGCTCCAGGTAGTTGCTCGGGAAGGTTTGCCAGTACACGGTCATGTCGAAGAAAGTGTAGGCGTTGTCGAACCCGCCTACCGCTTCCACCAGACGCGAGTGCTGTTCCGGCGGAACGTGCGCCGAGCCCTTGAACATCAAGTGCTCGAACAGATGCGCGAACCCGGTGCGGCCCGGCCGCTCGTCCTTCGAGCCCACGTGGTACCACACCTGGAGGTTGATCACCGGCGCGGCGTGGTCCTCCAGCATCACGATGCGCAGGCCATTCGAGGTCGTGTGACTCACCACGTGGAGCTGTGGGGGGCGCACCGCAGCGGCGGCCGGCGCCGACTGCGCCCGGCTCGCCGGCGCGGACAACATCAAGCAAACGGCCAGCAGGAAAACTACCAGCGCTTTTTTCATCGCAGAACCCCCCCGGAAGAACAGCCCAGCAGAATATCACGACAGGAAGATGCGCCCTAGCGGCGCACCCGCGGCGCGAAGACTCGCTCCCGCGCGGAACACCGCTCCGGTGCGCCTTCTTCGACTGCATACGCTGAACTTAGAGCAAAGATTTTAGATCCCATGCAACCGGCCGCGGTATGGCGCGACTGAGGCGTCGGCTTACGGGCACAGGCCGGTATTCGGATTCGGGACGCAGGGCTTGCGCGCGGGAGCGGCCGGCTGCCTGCGGGTTGCCAGCGGCACGGCCACCGCCGGCGCGGCCGCAAGAATGATCAATCCGATGATCTGCCAGGCTTTCAGATGATGGGGCGCCGCATCGGTAGGTTCCTGAATGTCGGTGCTCCGCGCAGCCTCGGTCAACTGCAAGGCCGTCGCCAGAACCGGCGGATCGGGTGGCGACTGACTATTACGAATCGTCGAAGTCTGGCCCGCCCCAACCTCGACGCACTGCCCTTGCAGATTGCAGAACCTGACTATGCCCTCGAAGACAATCAGTTGGAGGAGGCCGCTCAAGAAGGCGAGGTAAAAATCCGTGCCCACCACGCCGGCGACGCCCGCGGGCGTGCGCACCTCGAACTTGCCGTCGGGCCGCGCCAGGCGCACAGCGCGGGAGCGCACGCGTCCGTAGGTCAGCTCCAGTTGGGTCTGCTGTGCGCCAGGGTCATGCTTGCTCACGCGCAGGCTCGATTCCGCGCCCACATTGAGAAGGGAACCATCGTCAAGCGCAATGCGCGCGCGCGCATTCCGCTGGGTGTTGACCACGTCTTCCCAGAAAACCGGCGTCTGCTCCGCTGCAGCCAAGCGCTGCGCGCCGCGCTGGAGACTCACCGCCGGGATCAACCGCGAAACCTGGCCGGCGCGCTGGCCCGCCTGCGACGCGATATCCGGCGGGATGACCAGCGCCAGCGACAGCAATACTGCCAGCGACAACACGAAGGGGGACCGATTTTTCATCGCGCTTCTCCTGAGCTCACAGGACAGACTCTTGCTTTGTTACTGGATTCTCAAGACAGTGTCAACGAAGGTTCGGAAGGACTGTTCTCTGCTGGCCACCCACCTCAACGAGCACGCGCTTCGCGGCGCAGAACTCTTGCGTCAGGCCACAACCAGGCCTGCGAATTTCCGCTCGCGGCGAAGGAGAGCGGGAGACTCTATTGCGACAGTTCAAACAGTTTCGGGTCAATGGCCCGGTTGTGCATGATGTCCTTGAACGTCATGTCCCATTCCCAGATCGAAGTCTTGGCCCCCTGCTCGGTGGTGAGCTGGATGTTCCAGTGAGCGGGAAGGGTCAGATCGTCCACGGTACGGAAATCGCTGAAGGTCTCCTGCAACTTGTACCGCGTGGGCAGTTGCCCTGCGGACTGAGTTGACCGAGCACCGGAGAACGCATCCAAATCGGGCCCGGACCCGATCGGGGCGGAAGAGCTCAGATCATAGGTGGTCATCACATGGCGATAGGTTTCCGCGTCGAAATACAGGCTGATCTTCAGGTCGCCGGCCCCCCGTTTGGGGCGATAGTCCAGACGATACACTTCTTTGCCTTCGACCTTCTTCATGCCGGCAGACTTCAGCTCCGCTTGATGGCTCTCCAGGTTGAGCAAAGCCCAGGCGGTTGAGAGGGTCCCGCCCAGCAAACCTTCGCGGAAGATTTGGTCATAGGTGTTCAGGAAGTCGCCCAAGCGCGTGCGACTATCCGCCACCACGCGCGGCGCATAAATCTTCTGACCATCGTATCCCAGCGCTTCACGGGGATACTGCTTGAAGTTGAAGTCAATCAGGAACATTTCCTTGGACCCCTCGGCAGCGGTGATCGCCGGGCCGCTCATGTCTGCATGGCCGCCGACCAGCATTCTCAAGCGCCCGACCCCCTGGGCCACGCGCGATTTGACCGCCGCGCGCGCCGCCGCCGGCCCAAGAGAGTCCAGATGGTGCGCCACGAGCTCCTGGGGCGTGAGTTTAGTCTCCTTGCTTGCCGACAAGCCGGCCGGCACCAGGGAGGCTGTCAGTAACACCGCGATCGCACTCGAAATTTTCCAAGATGATTGTTTGCGCATGAGATTTACACCTCCGGTGATTTCCCGCTTGTGTAAGATCCTGCTGCTTACTCAGCCTAGTCCGGGCACCGGTGGCGTGTCAATCGTCCGCTCACGGCCGGGCGGCGTCCTGCGCGAAACCCCGGAGGGACGTCGCAGCGTCGCGCCAGATAAGCGGGAACTCCCGCCCTTTCGCCCGCGCGGGCCACTACCTGCGGGGCGCGCCTACTGTCGTTAGCAAGTTAAAATGTCCGGTTTTAGTAGCACGTGATCTGTCCGGTTTGAGTCATAAGTTCGCCGCCGCCGTGGCGGTGGGAAAGTGGGAATCCCGCAGGGATTTCCAAGGCCCCGACCGAGTCGGGGCCGTCTT
>JBGPZW010000060.1:0-18976 GCA_041493955.1 Terriglobia bacterium | reverse complement strand
GCGGCGCACAATTCGCTCTGCACGAATCACATTTTCAAGTTCGGTAGCGAAGAGCAGCGGCGGAAATACGTCGTGCCGCTGGCGCAGGGCAAAAAGATCGGCTGCTGGTCGCTGACTGAGCCCGAAGCCGGCTCCGACGCCGGGGGCACGCGCACCGTGGCCGAAAGGTCCGGTGATGGCTGGATGCTGAATGGGGCGAAGACCTTCACCACGAACGGCCACTACGCGGATGTCTGTGTGGCCATGGCTTTGACCGACAAGACCAAAGGTTCTCATGGCATCTCGGCGTTTATCGTGGAGAAGGGCACCCCCGGCTTCTGCCCGGGCAAGAAGGAAAACAAGCTCGGTATGCGCGCCAGCGACACCTCCGAGGTCGTGTTCAACGACTGCCGCATACCCGCATGTCAACTACTGGGAGCGGCAGGCCAGGGCTTTGTCAACAGCCTCCAGGTGCTCGACGGGGGGCGCATTTCGATTGCCGCACTGGCGCTGGGGATGGCGCAGGGGGCGTACGAGGCCGCGGTCAAATACGCCAAGGAAAGGAAGCAGTTCGGCAAAGCCATCAGCGACTTCCAGGCGATCCAGTTCAAGCTGGCCGACATGGCCACCCAGATCGAAGCCGCCCGGCTGCTGGTTTATCACGCGGCTTGGCTGGCGGACTGCAACGACGTGCGCTTCACCAAGGAATCGAGCATGGCCAAGCTCTTCGCCAGCGAGGTGGCCGTACGCGTGGCGAATGAGGTGGTGCAGGTCTTCGGGGGCTATGGCTTTGTGAAAGACTACCCGGCGGAGAAGTATTATCGTGATGTCAAGCTCTGCACCATCGGCGAGGGTACCAGCGAGATTCAGCGGTTGGTCATCGCGCGTCAAATCCTCGGGAAGAAGTAGCGAACCGGCTCGGGATTTGCAATTTCCAGGTTGAAATCTCAAATATCAAACGTCGATCTCCTGATTCTTGCTAGTATGTGTGCTTCTGCGCGTCTCTTCGAGGACTAACGATTGGGTTCTATGGCCGTGGCCGTGGACAACTGGGCCGAGCAGATTCGTGCCGGCGACGTGCGCGCCATTTCGCGCGCGATTACAGCCATCGAAAACCGCGACCCCGCAGCTGAACAAATCCTGCGCAACCTTTTCCCCTCGACCGGCCACGCGTACCTGGTGGGTGTGACCGGCGCGCCTGGCACGGGCAAGAGCACGCTCGTGGATCGGCTGGCGGCGCACCATCGGAAGCACAAGGATACGGTCGGCATCATCGCTGTCGATCCCACCAGTCCATTTACCGGCGGGGCCATCCTGGGCGACCGCATCCGCATGCAGAGTCACGCGACCGACGCCGGCATCTACATCCGCTCGATGGCCACGCGGGGGTTCCTCGGGGGCTTGGCGCGGGCCACGGGCGAGGTGGCCCTGTTGCTCGACGCCGCCGGCAAGCAGGTGGTGCTCATCGAAACCGTGGGCGTGGGGCAGGATGAGATTGACATTGTGCGCTTGGCCGATTGCACTCTGGTTGTGCTGGTCCCAGGGCTGGGAGATGACGTGCAGAACATGAAGGCCGGGCTGATGGAAATCGGCGACATCTTTGTGCTTAACAAGTCCGACCGCGAGGGCGCCGACCGACTGGAACAGCAGCTCCGCGCCATGCTCTCGCTCGTGCCGGTGCGGGATGGCTGGCGGCCGGCGGTGATTCGCACCGTCGCCACCGAGAGCCGAGGAATTGAAGAGCTGGCGCACGCCATCGGCGATTTCCGCAGGCATTTTGATTCCAGCCACGAGAAAAAGGCCAGGCGGGCCGCGCTCTGGAAGCAGCGCCTGATCGAGCTGCTGGAGGTGCGCCTGGTGGAACGGGTTCTCGGAGATCCGAAAAGCGAGAGTGCGCTTGAAGCGCTGGCGGCGGAAGTGGCCGAGCGGCGAAAGGACCCCTACGCGGCGGTCAGCGAGTTGCTCGCCCGCGCGGGCGTCAGCCTGGGGAGCAAACGATGAAGCTGGGCGACCTGGAATTTCACCTGCTGACGGATGGTACGTTTCGTCTGGATGGTGGGGCGATGTTTGGCGTCATCCCCCGGCCACTCTGGGAGCGCAAAGCTCCTCCGGATGAGCGCAACCGCGTGCGCTTGGCGATGAATGCGCTTCTGATTCGCACGGCAGGCAAGTGGATCTTGGTGGACACGGGGGCGGGCGACAAATGGGACGCCAAGAGCCGCGACATCTTTGGCTTCGAGGGCGACGCGCGCCTGCCAGACCAACTCTTGGCCCGCGGGATTCGGCCAGGAGAGATCGATTTGGTAATCAACACGCACCTCCACTTCGACCACTGCGGATGGAACACCCGCCTGGTGAACGGCAAGGTCGTGCCTACGTTTCCCAACGCACGGTACGTCGTGCAGCGTGGCGAGCTGGATCACGCCAAGCGGCCCACCGAACGCGATCGCGCCAGCTATGTTGCCGAGAATTTTCTGCCCGTCGAAGCCGCCGGGCAGTGGTGGTTGCTCGAGGGTGACCGCGAAGTCGCGCCGGGCGTGGAGCTGATCCGCGTGCCCGGCCACACGCGCGACATGCAGTGCCTGCGGCTCTCTGGTGGCGGCAAGGCGGCCTTCTTTTTTGTGGACCTGGTGCCCACGACGGCGCACTTGCCGTTGCCCTGGATCATGGCCTTCGATCTCTATCCCCTGACCACTCTCGAGAACAAGAAAAAGTGGATTCCAGAGGTGGCGCGACAAGGAGCTGTCGCGATCTTCTGCCACGATGCAAACGTCCCGGCCGCGTACCTGCGCGAGCGGGACGGCCGCTACGAGGCCGAGCCGGTCGCCATCGACTGAGCGGGGCCGGTGCGTTCGGGCCATTGGAGCGACGCCCTGCCCGCCAGCAGCGGAGTCCAAGACGCAGAGAATTGGGGCGAACTGAGGGGAAACCAGAATGGTCAAAGCAGAGAAGGCCAGCAAGAAATCCCAGGCCGGGGAGCCGGTGCGCATCGGCATCATCGGCGGCAGCGGGCTGTACAGCATTCCGGGCCTGGCCGGGGCGCGCGAGCTCCGCGTGAAGACTCCTTTCGGCCATCCCTCGGACTCGGTGGTTGTCGGGACGCTTGAAGGCCGGCGGGTGGCCTTCTTGGCGCGGCACGCCCGCGGTCATCGCATCCCGCCCAGTGAGATCAACTTCCGCGCAAATATCTACGCCATGAAGCTGCTGGGTGTCGAGCGGATCATTTCGGTCAGCGCGGTCGGTTCGCTCAAAGAAGAGTTGCCGCCGATGGACTTCCTCATCCCCGACCAGTTCTATGATCGCACGCGGCATCGTGTGTCTACGTTTTTCGGCGATGGCATCGTGGCGCATGTGACGTTTGACAAGCCCACCTGTGCTCAGCTCTCCGACGTCCTTGCGGACGCGTGCGCCCGCGCCCGCGTTCGTGTCCACCGCGGCGGGACCTACGTGTGCATCGAGGGGCCCCAATTCTCGACCCTGGCCGAAGCGCACGTGCACCGGCAATTGCGGTTCGACGTGATCGGTATGACCAACGCCACCGAGGCCAAACTCGCGCGCGAGGCGGAGATCTGCTACGCCACCGTCGCCATGATCACCGACTACGACTGCTGGCACCCGCAGCATGAATCGGTCACTGTCGCCGAGGTTATCAACAACCTCAACCGCAACACGGAAAACGCGCAGAACGTCATCCGCGAGGCCGTGCGCGCGATGCCTTCCGCGCGCTCTTGTAAGTGCGGCACCGCCCTCGCGCACGCCATCCTCACCGACCGTGCGCGGATTCCGGCTGCTGCGCGCAAAGGCCTGGCCGCCATTCTGGGCAAGTATCTCTCCTAGGGAGCTCATTCGAATGTCCCTACTGGTTGTCGGATCGGTTGCCTTTGACGCGCTCGAGACTCCCTTCGGCAAAGTGGACCGCACGCTGGGCGGCGCGGCCACTTACTTTTCGCTCGCAGCCAGCTTCTTCACGGACGTAAACCTGGTCGCTGTGGTAGGCGACGACTTTACGGCCAAGGACGCGGCCATCTTCCGGGGGCGGCGGATTGACATCTCCGGGCTCGAGCGCGCTCCTGGTAAAACATTTTTTTGGGCCGGGCGCTACAGCGACAACCTTAACGAGCGCGTGACCTTGGCCACTGAGTTGAACGTCTTTGCGGCTTTTAGTCCCAAGCTGCCTCCGGCCTACCAGGATTCCACGCATGTCTTCCTGGCCAATATCGACCCGACGCTGCAGCGCTCAGTCCTGGCGCAGATCCGCCGGAAGCCCAGACTTGTGGCCCTGGATACGATGAACTACTGGATCGAGCGCACTCCGGCCGAGTTGCGAGAGACGCTGCGGCATACCCAGGTGCTGATGATTAACGACGCTGAAACGCGCCAACTTTCGAGCGAACACAATCTATTTCGCGCTGCGCGCCACATTTTCAAGATGGGGCCGCAGACCCTGGTCATCAAACGCGGCGAGCACGGCGCGGTGCTGGTGCACAAAGACACGATTTTCTCCGTTCCCGCATACCCCCTCGAGGAAGTCCACGATCCTACCGGAGCCGGAGACTGCTTCGCCGGAGGGTTCATGGGTTATTTGGCGACAGCGGGGCGCGCGAACGATGGTGCGCTGCGTCGCGCCATGGTGTATGGGTCGGTGCTAGGCAGCTTCGCGGTCGAACGCTTTGGCCTCGACCGCCTTCGCACGCTCTCCCGTCGCGAAATTGCCAAGCGCGCGCGGCAGTTCTGGCGCCTGACTCATTTCCGCCTTTAGCTTCAAGTGGGCTGTGCTTCTGCACAGGGCCGGCCCCGATGTGCCTCGCAATGCTCTCGCCACGGTTCTCGGAGGCGCTATAGTAAAATCGGGGCACAGGTCGACATGGGGGCTCTATGCACCTCAACCCAACGGCAATGATTCTCTTGAAACTCTTGCTCGCCGCAGCGCTTGGAGGAGCGGTGGGTCTCGAGCGCGCCGTCCGCCGCAAGCCTGCGGGCCTGCGCACCAGCATGTTCATCTGTCTGGGTTCGGCGCTGTTCACCATACTGTCGGGCGAGATCGCGAGGCGTCTAGGGGACCCCAGTTCCACCCGGATTGTCTCCAACCTGATTCCAGGTATCGGGTTCCTCGGCGCCGGCGCGATCATACGCGAGCGCGGCTCGGTCGTGGGGCTCACGACTGCAGCGACGATCTTCGTTCTGGCGGGGGTGGGCATGGCAGTCGGCGGAGGAATGTTGTGGCTCGCCGGGTTCACCGTGCTGCTGATTTTGCTCGGGCTGATAGCCCTGGGAAGGATCGAAGACTATTTCGGGCTGAAGACCCGGTTAATGACCTTCCGTTTGGCCACTACCCAGTTGGAGGAAGTCGTGGCGCGCACCTACCAGGTCCTTGCAGATATGAAGGTGTTCATGCAGCACTTCCAGGTTTCTCACGTCGGCGCGGAATTTGTCATGGAATTTGACGCCGAGGTCAGCCACACCCAGCAGCAACAGATCCTCGGGAAGCTCAGTGCGCTGGGTGCTCGGTGCGAGGTTTCGCCTCTCGAAACCCAGCGCGACTGATCCTTAGCCCGCCTCTTCCGCCGGGCCCACTTCGCCGTCGGGCCGTGACTCGATCCAAAAAGGGCGAGTGCGGGGGGTTCAGCAACCGGGGGGTCATTGTATACTCGTCCGTGCTATGTCTGCCCGCCGCGGAAGATGGGAAGCCGCGACTCGGGCGCTTGCACTCGAACTCAAGGCTACATGGACGAACCTGTCAAACCGCCCGCGCTTCGCCCCGGTTCCACGATCATTGTTCTTGCCCCAGCCAGTCCGGTTGAGGAAGCACGCCTAAAACTAGGCTGTGATGAGCTTACGCGCCTGGGTTACCGGCCGCGTTATGACGCCCAGACGCTGGCTTCCGCCGGATACTTTGCCGGGTCCACGCGCGACCGCATCGCTGCCCTGATCTCCGCGCTGACGGCGCCGGAACCCGGGGTGATTTTCTGCGCGCGCGGTGGCTATGGCTCCAACTACCTGCTGGACCATGCGGAGTACGATATCCGGCCGCATCCCGAGCGCGTGAACGTTTACGATTTCCTGCTGCCCCGAATCCTCCTGGGGTACAGCGACATCACCTCGCTCCAGATCTTCTACTGGCAAACGTCGGGCTGGGTGACGTTTTACGGCCCCATGGTGGCCTCGGGCTTTGACGCAGGCGCCGGTGCACCCGGTGGATACGATTCTGCCTCGTTCCTGCGTGCGCTGACGGAAACCGAGAAAGGCTGGTCGCTCGATATGCAGGGCGAAGCGCTGAGCCCCGGCGAGGCGGACGGAGTCCTGCTTGGTGGCTGCCTGACGATGGTGGAATTGACGATCGGTACTTTCTGGGAACTGGACACCAAGGGCTCGATCCTCCTGCTCGAGGATCGCGGCATGAAGCCCTATCAGGTGGACCGCGCGCTGATGCACCTCAAACAGGCCGGGAAGTTCGACGGAGTGCGCGGGATCATTCTCGGTGAGTTCCCCGAAAGCGCGCCGCCAGTCGAGGGCGGCCCAAGCGTGCACGAAGTCTGTCGGCGCATTCTGGGCGAACTGGGCATGCCGGTGGTCTGGGGTGCGCCGGTGGGTCACACGCCGCGCCCGATGCTGACCGTACCGCTCGGCGTGCGCGCGCGACTCCGTGCCGCCGGCTCCGGACAACTCGACATCCTGGAGCCCTCCGTGACGGCATGAGGCCCTTTCCTCCCCCTCTTGGCTGTTTCGGAAACTTCGCCCCTGTGTGCTCTCTGTGTCTCTGTGCCCTCTGTGTTAGCTTGGCATACTGTTGGGTGTTCCTGGCCCAGACTCCGTCGGGGCGCCGGAAAGCCTAAGATGACTCCGATCGAACACATTCACATGCTCGGCATCGGCGGCGCGGCGATGACCCCGTTGGCCGGGATGCTCAAAGAGTGCGGCTATCGCATCACCGGCTCTGACGCCGGCGTCTATCCGCCCGCCACCACGCTGCTCGAAGCGCTGGGCATTCCCTGGAAGGATGGCTTCAGCGAAGACAACCTGAAGCCCAGTCCCGACCTTGCAGTAATCGGCAACGCCATCTCGCGCGGGAACCCGGAGCTCGAAGCGGTGCTCGACCTCAAGATTCCATATCGTTCACTGCCGGAGGTCCTCAGGGAGTTCTTCCTGCCGGGTCACAACTCCATCGTGGTCAGCGGCACTCACGGCAAGACCACCACGACGGCAATGCTGGCCTGGGTTTTCCAGGTCGCCGGGCGCCGGCCGGATTTCCTGATTGGCGGGGTCGCGGAAAACTTCGGCCGCAGTTACGGCCTGGGCGGAGGCGACGACTTCATCCTTGAGGGCGATGAGTACGACTCCGCCTTCTTCGACAAGGGGCCCAAATTCCTGCACTACCGCCCGGACGAACTGATTATCACCTCGCTCGAATTCGACCACGCCGATATCTATGCCGATCTGGCCGCGATCGAGCTGCAATTCCGCCGGCTGGTGAACCTGGTGCCGCGGCGCGGGCGCATCGTGGCCTGGGGAGAGAGCCCCACGGTCGCGCAGTGCGTGGCGCAAGCGTTCTGTCCGGTGGAGACCTATGGTTTGGACACAGAGGCGGACTGGCGGGCAGGCGATCTGGAGTTTGTGGAAGGGGCCACGCACTTCCGCGTCGCGCGGTGCAATGAGGAGATGGCGCGCGTGCGGCTGCCGATGTCTGGCCGGCACAACGTGCTCAATGCTCTCGCGGTCATCGCCCTGGCGCGCAACCACGGGATCGCCCGGGAGGCCGTCGAGGAAGCTCTGGCAACCTTTCGCAGTGTGCGGCGCCGCATGGAGGTCAAAGGCGAAGCTGGCGGTGTCATTGTCGTGGACGACTTTGCGCACCATCCCACCGCCATCCGCCTGACTCTGGAAGCCGCAAGGAGTCGCTGGCCCGGTCGGCGCCTGTGGGCCGCATTCGAGCCGCGCTCCAATACCATGCGCCGCCGGGTTTTCGAGACCGAACTGGGCGACGCGCTCGGTGCTGCCGACGCCGTGGTGCTCGGGCCGGTCAGCCGAGCGCATCTCCTTGCGGACGCCGAGCGCCTATCGCCGGAACGCGTGGCCGCCAAGCTGCGTTCGGCCGGGCGTTCAGCCCAGGCCTTTAGCTCCTCCAGCGAGATCCCTACTTACCTCGCCACAGAAGTTCGACCGGGTGATGTCGTCGTGGTGATGTCCAACGGCAGCTTCGACGGCCTGTGCGACAAATTGCTCGAACATCTGGGACAACCTCTCGCGGTTCGCGCCGGGGCAGAGAAGTCAGGCGCGGGACACGCGGCCGAACCATAATGCGTCCATTTCGCTGGGCGGTGGCCTGCCGACTTGCGCTCCTTGCCGGCGTGTTTCTTGGAACGACCCCGGCACGCGCCACCATCCGTTACGCTGTTTCCCTTGGGCAACCCGACCAGCACATCTTCCGCGTGAGCATGACCATCCCCGCCGTGCGCAACCAGGTCACCGTGCAGATCCCGGCGTGGAACGCGCTTTACCAGATCCGCGATTTCGCCGCGCGCATTTCTTCCCTGCGCGCCATGGACGAGGCCTCGCAGCCACTGCCCGTGTCGAAGCTGGACAAGCAGACCTGGCTGATCACCGGCCAGGGGGCGATTACCGTCGAATACTCAACCTTCTGGGATGAGCCCGGTCCCTTCGGAGCCCAGCTGAATCCGAGTCATGCCTTCTTGAATCTCGCTTTGGTTCTGCTCTACGTGTCAGACCGGCGGGAGGAGGACGTCCGCATCGAATTCGATGATCTGCCGGTGGGTTGGCGCGCGGCTGCGGCGCTGCGTCCCGCGGATACAACCTCGGGCCGCCGCGCGGTCGCCTACCTTGCACCGAGTTACGACGCCTTGGTTGACGCGCCGGTGGAACTGGGGACCTTTGATGAATTTCGCCTCGACGCAATTAGACCGCCGGTGCGGATCGTGGTCCACGCCGAGAACTCGCTCTCGAAGACGACGCGCGAGCAGGTGACCGCAATGGTGCACCGGGTCGTCACGTACGAAGTCGCTCTGATGGGTGGCGCTCCGTATGAGGAGTACGTGTTTCTCTACCACATTGGCCCGGGGTATTCGGGTGGAGGGATGGAACACGCCAACTCTACAGCGATCTCGATGGAGTCTGCCACCAACCTCGCTGGCGTCACGGCGCACGAGTTCTTCCACCTCTGGAACGTCAAGCGCATCCGCCCGGCCTCGCTTGAGCCGGTGGACTACGCGCGCGAGCAGTGGACCCGGGCGCTGTGGTTTGCCGAGGGCGTGACGAGCACGTACGGCGCCTACACCCTGCTGCGCTCGGGTCTGTGGACGCGCAAACAGTTCTACGAGGATCTGGCCGCGCAGATCACCGAGTTGGAGTCCCGGCCCGCGCGCCGCTGGAAGAGCGTCGAAGAGGCCAGCATCGATGCCTGGCTTGAGAAGTATTCGTTCTATCGCCGACCGGACTTTAGCATTTCGTACTACAACAAGGGCCAGCTCCTGGGCGTGCTGCTCGATACCCTCATTCGAGACTCCACCGATAATCGGACCAGCCTCGACGACGTGATGCGGGCGCTCAATGATGAATTTGGCCGGCGCGGGCGTCCCTATGACGACAGCGTGGGCATTCGCGCCATGGCGGAGCGAATCTCGGGACGCAGCCTGGCGGATTTCTTTTCCCGCTACGTTTCCGGTACCGACGAGCTCCCCTTCGCCGACCTGCTGGGCCGGGCCGGGCTGGTGCTCAAGGTCTCCGGCGGGACGCGGGCGGAACTCGGTTTCTGGCCCGGGCGCGGGCCCGAGGGGATGGTGGCCACGCAGATTGCGCCCGGTAGCCCGGCGGCCTTGGCCGGCGTACGCGAGGGCGACGTGCTGCCTGAGTTGAATGGCGCTTCGTTCCCGCGCAACCCGGAGCGCTGGTTGCGCGACCACCGCCCGGGTGAGACCGTCCGGCTTCGCATCCGGCGCAACGGAGAGGAGAAGGATCTGATCTTTATTCTCCAGGAGCGTCAGGAACGCACCTATGTGATCGAGGAAGTCCCCAACCCCAGCGAAAAGCAGCGCCGGATCCTCAACGGTCTGCTGCAGGGCGCGACGGACGCACCTCAGCCATAGGGTGTTCCTCGCGTTGCCTTTGGCGCCTCTCTCGGTTTCTAAGCGTCCTCTGCGCCCGTGGCGCTGGGTTGCTCTTCTTATCCCTTCTGAACTGTGATTTGATTGCACCGCAATGATTCGCTTGGCAATCGTCAGCTTCTTCTTGACCTTCTACGTCCTGCTGCTTGGGCCGCTGCTGATTCTGCACGCCCTCGCGACCAGGTCGGTGGAGCTGCTCTACCGTGCGGGTCTTTCCGGCGTGCGGTTCATCATGCGGGTTGTGGGCGTGCGGTTCCGAGTCGAGGGACTCGACAACATCCCGGCAGGAGTTTGTATCTTCGTCGCCAACCACACCAGCAACGCCGACCCGCCCGCCGTCGTGGGAGCGATCCCGCGGCGCATCTCCGTCCTCGTCAAACACACGCTCTTCCGCATTCCGATCGTGTCCCGGGCATTTCGTTTGGCCCGGTTCGTACCGGTCAACCGTTCCAACCGCGACGCGGCCATCGCCAGCGTGGAGACGGCGATCGAATACGTCAAGGAGGGCGTGTCCTTCCTGATCTATCCGGAAGGCACGCGGAGCGAGGACGGCCGGCTCAGGCCGTTCAAGAAGGGCTCGTTTGTGATGGCCATCAAGTCGGGCGCGCCGATCGTGCCCATCTCAGTTGCGGGCGCGCAGCGCATCATGCGCAAGGGTGAACTGGCCATCCACCCCGGCGAGATCGTCGTAAGATTCGGCAAGCCGGTGGACGCCTCTGCTTATACGCTGGAGCAACGCGATGAACTGACAGCGCGCGTTCACGCTGCTGTGGCCGCCAGCTTACCTGCTGACCAGCAACCCCTCGAGCCCCTGGGCTAAGCCCAGGGCTCCGGACCGTCGTCTTCCTGCAAGCTCCAGGCTCTGAGGGAGACTCTGTGTCCTCTGTGCTAGGAGCCTGTCTCTTCCTAACTCGATGCCGCGCCGGCTTTAACCCACAACCGAGCCACCTCGGCCTGTAGCTCCCGCACGGCCTTTTGCAATTCGGGCAGGCGATTCAGTGCAGCCGTGGCCTTCAGCCACTGCTTGTTCTCGATCGCGGGAGACCCGGAATGGACCGCTCCGGCGGGCACATTTCTAGGCACGCCGCTCTGCGACGTAATCACAGCGCCGTCGCCGATCGTCAAGTGTCCGGCCGCACCGGCCTGCCCCGCAAGGATGCAGCGGTTGCCGACCACAGTGGAGCCCGCCAGGCCCACCTGGCCGCAGAGCAAAGTGTCCTCGCCGACCTTGCAGGCGTGGCCGACCAGCACGAGGTCGTCGAGCTTGGCCCCGCGCCGGATTCGCGTTTCGCCGACGGTGGCGCGATCAACGCATGCATTGGCCTGAATCTCCACGTCATCCTCGATGATCGTGATTCCCGACTGCTGCATTTTGTACCAGCGGCCGTCGGATTGTTTCGCGAAACCATAGCCGTCGCCGCCCACCACGACGCCATTCTGGAGAATCACTCGGTTGCCCACCTGGCAGCCTTCACGGACCACCGCGTGAGCATGGGCAAAGAAGTCGTCTCCGATTCGAGCGCCGCGATAGATGGCGACAAAGCTGTGCAGCACGACGTTTCGGCCGATCTCCACGCTGTCGTCCACGAAGCAATAGGGCCCGACGTGGGCCCCCGGCCCAATGCGCGCCGAGGAAGCGATGACCGCCGTGGGGTGGACGCCCGGGACATATCGGGGTGGCTGATAGAAGAGTTCGATGGCCCGCGCAAAATCGAGATAGGGATTTTCCGAGCGCAGTGCGGCAAGCGTCGGCTCGCCTGGGCGCGGCTCGATCGCAACATCCTTGCCTAAGATGACGGCCGAGGCGCGTGTGGTGCGCAGGGCCCGCAAATAGCGGGGATTGGAGACAAATGTCAGTTGCCCTGACTGGGCGCTCTCGATTCCGGCGACGCCGTGGATCTCCCTCGCTGCGTCGCCTTCCAGCCGGCATCCCAGCCGCTCAGCTATCTCTCCAAGTCTCATGGTGCCCCTCCTCCCGCAAAGGAAGTATAGCCACAGAGGCACAGAGACAAAGAGCAAAAACGAGGCACCGGACGAGAAGATGGCAGCCCAAGGTGAACAGCCGTGAAAGAAAACGTATCCTCCGTGCCTATCGAGTCTGCTGGCCGCCGCCTCTTTGTGGCCGATTGGGGCGCCTATTCGTTGAAGAGTCCGGGCTGGACCGCGGCGGGTACAGCCGGCTTGCGCCGCGCAACTCCAACGACACCGAGCACGGTCATCTCGACCAGTGAGGTGCGCGGGATAAAGATGCGCAGGCTCACGCCATGGAGGTCGGGCGGCGTGATTTGTACGCCGTGGTCAAGCAGGGCGAGCAGGTCATTCGGGACCACCCCCTCAATCGTGTCACCGTCGCGGAACTTCAATCGGACCCAGAGCCCGTCGAGCTTGGGCCGGCTGAGGAAGGCTTTGCGTTCGGGCTCGTAGCTCTCGGTGAACTCGCGAACGAAATAAACGCCGCGGATGTCCCCGAGGGCGATCTCCTGATGTTCCCCGTCGGGGGTCAGCAGCTCGAGGGCGTCGGTGTTCTGGAGTTGGGCAGGGTTGAGGTACCCGCGAACGGCCGGGCCGTCCAGCAACCGAACGACAACCTTTTTGTGGGTCGAGGCTGGCGGTCGGTTTCTCACAAAGTGAAGGTCCAGCGTTCGGGTATTGCCTATGTTGCAGAACTATGTTATGTTAAGCAGCACCTAGCTGTCAAGTGTTTACTTTTCATGGGCTTAGGCTGGGGGCCGACGCCGCTTGACCGAAAAGAAGCAGATCCTCAAATCCGCCTCGATCATCACCCTGGTTACGATTGCTAGCCGCATCCTGGGGTACGTGCGAGACCAGCGGCTGACCCTGCTTCTGGGCACCTCCCTCGCCGCGGACTCCTTCGTCCTGGCTTATAGCATTCCGAACCTGCTGCGCCGGCTGGTCGGCGAGGGCGCCATGACCGCCTCGTTTATCCCCGTCTTCACCAGCTACATGGCGGACAAGCCCCGCGAGGAAGTCTGGCAGTTTGCGAACCGCCTCTTCTGGACCCTGGCGCTGGTGCTGGCTGTGCTGACGGTCCTGGGAATGGTTTTTTCGACCGGGGTGATTCATCTCTTTACCTTGTTCGCCGAAGGGCAACACGAGTGGGATCAAGCCGTCTACCTGAACAGAGTGATTTTCCCATATATCTTCTTCATCGGCTTGGCCGCCCTTTCGATGGCCATTCTCAACTGCTTTCATATTTTCGGGCTTCCGGCGGCGACTCCGATCCTGCTGAACATCTCCATTATCCTGTTTTCCATCGGAGCCGTCTGGCGGAAGTTCGGGGATCCGGCTCTAGCCCTTGCCGTCGGAGTGCTAGTGGGAGGAGTGTTGCAGTTCCTCGTCCAGGTACCGCTTCTAGTGAGGCGGGGGATGGGGTTTCCGTTGGGGATCTCCTTGACGGACCCCGGCGTACGTGCGGTGGCGCGGCTGATGGTGCCAGGATTCTTCGGAATCGGCGTAGCGCAGATCAATTTCTTTATCGACAGGGTTTTTCTGACGTCTGCGAAGATGCAACGGATGGTCGGAGCGGGCGCGGTCAGCTCCATGTACGTGGCCGACCGCGTGATGGAGCTAGTGCTGGGAGGCTACGCCATCGCTGTGGCCACGGCCATCCTGCCGATGATGTCCCATCAGGCCGCGGCGCGGAATTACGAGGAGATGAAGAAGACCTTCGGGTTCGCCCTGCGCATCGTCTCCTTCATCACCATTCCCGCGGCGGTGGGTCTGGTGATTCTGCGTGAGCCGATCATTCGCGTGCTGTTCGAGCACGGCCGCTTCGTGGCCGCTTCCACCCGGCTGACGGCGCGTGCCCTGCTGTACTATGCCCTGGGCCTGCCGGCCTTTGCCGCGGTCAAGTTGATCGTGCCCGCTTTCTACTCGACCAAGGACACCAAGACCCCGGTGCGCGTGGCGGCTTACACCCTGGTGTTAAACCTCGCTTTGAACGTCCTTTTCCTGATGTACTTCTTCAAGCGGTTCCAGAATGGCGGCCCGGCCCTGGCCACCTCTCTGGCCGGCTATTTCAATTTCATGATGCTGTTTGTTATCTTCCGGCTGCGGTTCGGGCGGCTGGGCACCTTTGAAATCCTCGGGTCGATGGCCAAGATCGTGGCCTGTTCCGGACTGATGGGCATCGTGACCTGGGGCATGCTCTACTTTTCGCACTTTTCCAGCTACCAGCGCTTTCTACCGCAGCTCGGCGTCTTCCTCGTACTGATTACAGGGGCAACGGCAATCTATCTGGGCCTAGCCTGGGTGTTCCGCTGCCATGAGATCCAAGAGGTTTACGGGATCGCCGTCCGCCGGGAGCGGGGCGAGCCCGAACCGCCGTTCACGGTGGGGTGAATTTCGTGGAAAGCACCATCATCGCGTTTCTCAATTGCGCCAGGGTGGAGAAAGGCTTGGCACAAAATACCGTGGTGGCCTACGGCCGTGATCTGGCCAAGTTTGCCGCCTTTGCCGCCAAGCGAGGGAAGAGTCTGGTAGCCATCAAACGCGATGATATTGTGGACTTCCTGGCAACCCTCTACCATCAGAAGCTCGACAGCCGCTCGGTGGCGCGCCACCTGGTCACGCTGCGGAACTTCTTCCGCTTTGCCCTGACGGAGGAATGGGTCAAGACCGATCCCACGCTCAATATGGAGTCGCCCAAGATTCGAAAAAGTTTGCCGGGTTTTCTCCGCCCGGAAGAAGTGAATCGCCTGTTGGAGCAGCCCGACCTGAGTACTCCGTTCGGCGTCCGCGACAAAGCCATCCTCGAGGTCTTCTATTCCACCGGCTTGCGCGTTTCCGAGCTGCTCGGCCTGCGCGTCGCTGACCTGGAGATGCGCATGGGCTGCGTGCGTTGCGTCGGCAAGGGTGACAAGGAACGCCTGGTGCCGATCGGACGCAAAGCGCTTGCCGCCGTCGAGCAGTACCTCCGCGGCGCCCGGCCGGCCTTGTTGCGGGCCCGGCGCGACAGTCCGGCTGTGCCGCATCTTTTCGTGAATCGCTTTGGAAACAAGTTGAGTCGCGTCGGCGTGTGGAAGATCCTAGCGGGCTACGGCCGCCGCGCGGGCCTGCGGGCGCGGCTCACGCCTCACAAGCTGCGGCACACCTTCGCGACGCACCTGCTCGAGCGCGGGGCGGATCTCCGCTCGGTGCAGTTGATGCTGGGTCACGCGGACATCTCGACCACTCAGATTTATACCCACGTGGTGGAGGAGCGGCTGAAACACATCTACAAGGCGCACCACCCCCGCGCTTGACGCGGGGTGACGTCTGCGGGCGTGCAGCGGGTCGCGCCGGCGCCGACGGGGACAAGGAGCCTAATGCCTGACTACATGTATCTACTGGAAAGCCGACTTTCGGCCGAGCAGCGCGCCGCGGTGCTGCGCGTCCAGGAACTGGCTGCCACACTCACCTCCAACGTCTATCTGGTCGGCGGCGCGGTTCGCGATCTCATCTCCGGGATGCCCATTCGCGACCTGGACTTCACCGTCGAGGGCAACCCCTTTCGCCTGGCCCGTGAACTGGAGAAGGGCGGCGCTCGCGTCCTCAGTGAGGATGAGCGGCTACGGCACGTCGAGCTGATCTTCGCCGGCGATGTCGATGGCAGCCTCGCCGCGGCCCGGGACGATTTCTATCCCCGCCCCGGAACCAAGCCTGAAATCCGCTGGTCCACGGTCATGGAAGACCTGCGGCGCCGTGACTTTTCCCTCAACGCCATCGCCATCTCCCTCAATTCGGCCTCACGCGGCCTGCTTCTCGACCCCACCAACGGTTTGGCCGACCTGGAAAAGCATGAGGTGCGCGGTCTTTCCATCCACACCTTCACCAACCAGCCTGTCCGCTTGTTACGCGCCCTGCGTTACTGCGCGCGCATGGGTTTTAAGCTGGAGCCGCGCACCGCCGACTGGTTTGCGCTGGCCATCGAGCGCGGCCTGCATGAGAGCATCCCTCCCGGCGACGTCGGCGGGGAAGTGCGGCAACTCGCGCGCGAGGAGAAGCCGGCGGCCATACTGAAGGCCTGGGAAGCCCGCGGTTTGATCGCCGCCATTTACCCGCAGCTTGCCCGCCGCCATCCACACTATGACCGTCTGCAGTGCCTGGTCCGCGTCCGCGACGACATGCTCGGGGCCGGTTTCCGCCCGCGTCTGTTTGCTCCGGCCACCCACGCCTTGCTCGGGCGGCTGAAAGCGCGCGAGCAAAGCGCCGCGCTGAACCGCATGGAATTCCGTTCGAGCGAGGTGGAAGCGGTCCTGCACCTCGAGAACGAAGCCTCCAAGGTTGTGAAGATGCTCGCCAGCCGCAAGACCGCGGCGCCGCGCGACACCTATACCTATCTCGAGAGGGTTCCCCTCGACATCCTGGCTTACATCCTGGCGGAAGCTTCCAACTCCAAGGTGATTGGCAAGATTCGGAATTTCTTCTACAAGTGGAAGGCCTTGCGCCAAGCATTGCCCTCCGTTGCTGCCGAGCTCGAGGCGCTGGGGATGCCGCGCGGGCCGAAGTTTGACAAGGTCCTCGGGGACTTGTTCCAGCAACAATTGCTCGGAAAAGGGCGCAAGCCGGAAGAGCGCATCAAACTACTCCGCCGCCTCACCGGAATCAAGGAGCCGCCCAAGAAACCACTCAAAGAAGAAAAGAAAAAGCCCACGGTAAAAGTCGGTGAGAAGGCCGCTAAGAAAATGCCAGGTGGCCCGGGAACTCAGTCGGCTCTAGCACCCGAACAGGCTGCTGGGCGCGCCGCGGCGACCGCTGCGGCTAGAGGGAGATTTCTCCAACGCGAGGCAAAAGCGCCCGAGAAACCAAAGCCCGCCGCGCTTGCCCCTGTCAAGGGGGCGCAGGGGACCCGGAAATCTGCACCGGCCCGAACCGCCAGCCGCGCAGGCTCAAAGTCCCGGCACAACAAGCGCCGGTGAGAGAGGCACTCCTCCTTGAGAAACCCAGATCTCTCCAGCTCCGGGGCCGTTTAGTGCTGGCCCTGCGGCAACCAGCGGAGTGCGCACGCCCTCAGGCCCGACAAACGCGACCAGGGCTGCCCGGCCGGTCATCGTCCCGCACATGCGCTGATTGTCTTGGTTCCCGCACGTTTTCGAGAGGGCGCCGGGAGCGCATCGCGCGGTCTATCTCACGCCTTTTCAAAAGTTGCTCGGCGGTTTAGAATAGCCGGACATGGGTCAACCGAAGTTCGTCCATCTTCATCTTCACACGGACTACAGTCTTCTTGACGGGGCGTGTGAAATCTCCGAGCTGGTGGAGGAGACGGCGCGGCGCGGCATGCCGGCTGTGGCGGTCACCGACCATGGCAATCTGTTCGCCGCGGCGAATTTCTACCACGAAGCCACCACCCGCGGCGTCAAGCCCATCATCGGTTGCGAAGTGTACGTGGCGCGCGGCAGCCGGCTCGACCGCGGCCCGGGCAATTCGAACCAGGATGCCTCTTTGGCGGGTCGCGCAAGTGCCGATCCCGCGATTCGCGGCACCACTCCTGAGCCTGGCCGAGGCACCAACCATCTCCTGCTGCTCTGCGAAACTTCCGAGGGCTATCGCAACCTGATCAAGCTGGTGAGCGCCGGCTTTCTCGAAGGCTTTTATTACAAGCCTCGCATCGACCACGACCTGCTGGCCAAGCACAGCCGTGGCCTGATTGCGCTTTCTGCCTGCCTGCGCGGCTCGGTCTCCGACGCCCTGATCGAGAGCCGCTACGACGACGCCCGCGAGTCCGCCTATCGCCTGCGCGACATCTTCGGAAAGGGCAACTTCTTCCTGGAGGTGCAGGATCAGGGGCTGGAGATCGAGAAGAAGGTCAACCAGGACCTGGTGCGGCTCTCGCGGGAGACTGGCATTCCCCTGGTGGCCACGAACGATTGCCACTACCTGACCCAGGCTGACGCCCGGGCCCAGGAAGTGCTGCTGTGCATCCAGACCGGCAAGACGATGAGCGATCCCCAGCGCATGAAGTTTGCCACCGATCAGTTCTATTTCAAGACCGCGGCAGAGATGGCTCAGGTTTTCCGCGAGCTGCCCGACGCCGTCGCGCGCACTGCGGCCATCGCCGAGCGGTGCAACGTCAAGATCGAGCGAATCAGCAATTCCTTCCCGGACTTCCAGGTGCCCGAAGGTCACACGCTCGACAGTTATTTTGAAACCATGGTGCGCGAAGGATTTGCGGCCCGCGTGCCTCACCTCGAGGCGCTGGCCAAACAGGGTCGGTTGCGCCACCCGCTGGCCGCGTACGAGCGCCGTCTCAGCGAAGAGATCCAAATCATCAAGAGCATGCGCTTTGCCAGTTATTTTCTGATCGTCTGGGACTTCATCCGCTATGCCCGCGCCCAGGGTGTGCCGGTGGGGCCGGGGCGCGGATCGGCGGCGGGTAGCCTGGCGAGCTACGCGCTGCGTATCACCGACGTGGACCCGTTAGAGTATGGGCTGCTGTTCGAGCGCTTCCTCAACCCCGAGCGCATCTCCATGCCCGACATCGATATCGATTTCTGCATGCGGCGCCGGGGCGAAGTCATCAACTACGTAACCAGCAAGTATGGTCGGGACAACGTCGCCCAGATCATCACCTTCGGCACCATGGCCGCCAAGGCCGCCATCAAGGACGTCGGCCGCGCGATGGACATGCCCTACGGTGAAGTGGACCGCCTGGCCAAACTGGTGCCGAATCAACTGAATATTTCCCTCGAGAGCGCGCTCAAACAATCCGGGCAGCTTCGCGCGCAGGTGGAGGGTGACGAGCGCGTGCGGGAGCTCATGGCAGTGGCCCAGCGGCTGGAAGGGCTGGCGCGCCACGCCTCCACCCACGCCGCCGGCGTGGTGATCTCCCCCCAGCCGCTCACGGACATCGTTCCCATTTACAAGACCAGCCGCGACGAAAT
>JBGPZW010000212.1:0-3542 GCA_041493955.1 Terriglobia bacterium | reverse complement strand
TCCCGCCACCGAGAACTCGCAAGCCAGCCGGAAAATCATCTGTCTGACCGCCTACGACTATCCCACCGCGCGCCTGCTCGATGAAGCCGGCGTGGATATCCTGCTGGTGGGTGATTCGCTCGGCATGGTCGTGCTCGGCTACGAGAACACGCTGGCGGTCACCGTCGAGGAGATGCTGCACCATACGCGCGCCGTGCGCCGCGGCACCCGGCACGCCCTGGTCGTGGCCGACATGCCCTACGGCAGCTACCACACGGACATCGCCGAATCACTGCGCAATGCTGTGCGCTTCGTGAAGGAAGCAGGCGCCGAGGCGGTGAAGCTCGAAGGCGGCGAGCGCCGGCTCGAACTGATCTCGCGCCTGGTCGAAGCCGAAATCCCGGTGATGGGCCACATCGGCCTCACGCCGCAATCCCTGCACGCCATGGGCGGCTTCAAGGTGCAGGGCAAGACGCTCGAAGCCGCCGAGCAGCTCCTGCGGGACGCCCGCGCGGTGGAAGCCGCCGGGGCGTTTTCCATCGTGCTCGAATCGGTCCCGCGCGAGCTGGCTGCGCGCATTACGGAGCAACTCCGCATCCCGACCATCGGCATCGGCGCCGGGCCGGACTGTGACGGCCAGGTACTCGTCTTTCACGACCTGATGGGGCTCACCCAGGGACCTGTGCCGAAGTTTGCGCGCCGCTACGCGAATCTGGCCGACGAAATTGCGCGCGCGGCCACCGAGTTCTGCGAAGACGTGCGCGGCGGCCGGTTTCCGTCCGACAACGAGTCGTTTCATCTGCCGGTCGAAGTGCGCGAGCGGCTGCTGGCCCGGCGGCGCGTGTAAGACCGGCCTCCGGCCGGCGGGTTTCCACAATGCCACCGCGACTGCGCCTGCTCGTGCGCCAGGATTGCGTCGCGCAGCTCAAACCATCGAGAGAGGAATGACCGATGACTCCGGAAGACATTCGCCTGCTCTATGACTACAACGCCTGGGCCGACCACCGCACACTCGACTCCTGCGCCGCGCTCAGCGACGAGCAATTCAAGCGCGACCTCGGCTCGAGTTTCGGCTCCGTGCACCACACGCTAGTTCACATCATGGGCGCCGAGTGGATCTGGTACGAGCGCTGGCAAGGCCGCACCCCTTCCGCGCTGCCCGTGGCCGAGCAGTTCGCCACTCTCGCCAGCTTGCGAAAGCAATGGGCCGACATCGAGCGCAACCTGATGAGCTATGTCGCCGGCCTTTCCGCGGCCGACCTGGATCGCGTGATCGAATACCGCAACGTGCGCGGCAATCGGTTCGCTTATCTGCTGCGGCCCATGTTGCAACACCTGGTCAATCACGGCAGTTACCACCGCGGCCAGGTGGCCTCGCTGCTGCGGCAGTTGGGTGCGCTGCCGCGCCCGACCGATTTGCTCCGCTACTACGACGTTCTGGCCGGTCAGCCGGAGGAATAAACCCTCACGGCTTGGGGATCACATCGGACGCGGGATGGAAGCCATCTACACCGTCGAATGGATGAAGCAGGTGGCGCGCCAGGCGCGCGCCGAGGGCCGCCTGGTCGGCTTTGTGCCCACCATGGGCGCGCTGCACGAAGGCCATCTCTCGCTGGTGCGCGCGGCGCGGCAGCGCTGCCAGCCCGTAGTGGTCTCCATCTTCGTCAACCCCACGCAGTTCGGCCCGGGCGAAGATTTCAGAAAATACCCGCGCTCGTTCGAGGCCGATTGTAAACTTCTCGAAGCGCAGCGTGTCGAGTATCTGTTCGCCCCGCCTCCGGCAGAAATGTATCCCGAGGGCTTCCGCACCTCGGTCAGCGTGGAGGGCCTCACCGAGCGGCTCGAGGGCCGCTCGCGCCCCGGCCATTTTCGCGGCGTAACGACTGTGGTGCTCAAGCTGTTTGAGATCGTCCAGCCGCACTTTGCCTATTTCGGCCGCAAGGACGCCCAGCAGGCCCGCGTCATCCGTCAGATGGTCCGCGACCTCAACGTGGACACCGAAATCGTGGTTTGCCCGCTCGTGCGCGAACCCGACGGCCTGGCCATGTCCTCCCGCAACGCATATTTGAAAGCGGATGAGCGCCGCGCGGCCACCGTGCTCCATCGCGCCCTGGATGCGGCGCGCCGGGAGATCGCCGCGGGTGAACGCGACGCCCTGCGCCTGGTTGCCGCCATGCGCAAGCTGATCGATACGCAGCCGCTCGCCACGCCCGACTATGTCGAGATCGTGGACGCCGACAGTTTCGAGCCGGTGACGCGGCTGCGCCGCGGATGCGTTGTGCTGCTCGCCGCTTTTATCGGCACCACTCGCCTGATCGACAATATGCTGGTTGAGGAAATGGAAGACCCGGCCGGTGCCTTTCGCGTCTCACTCTGACGTTTACTCCTTTACTGTGGTCTTGAATGTTTTGTTACACTGGGGCTGCCAGTCCGGATTCCTCGACTGGGGGAGAAGAAACCATGCGGACGATGGGAATTGCATCACTGGTGGCCGTCGTGTGCTGCTTGACGGCGGCTCCGGCGCTCCATGCGGCGACCGTGCCGGCCGGCACGGCCATCGTGATGACGCTCGACGATTCGGTCAGCTCCAAGGACGCCACGACGGGACAGAAGGTGGCTTGCAGCGTGGCGGAAGACGTTCAGGTCAACGGCCAGACGGTGATCCCGAGGGGCTCCAGGGGCTCGTGCTCGGTGGCGAGCGTGCAGGCCTCTGGGCGCCTCAAGACCCCGGCAAAGCTCTGGCTGAAGATTGATTCAATCACCGTGAAGGGCGCCACCCATACGCTTTCCACGCGCTGGTCCGGCAAGACCGGGTCCTCGCACGAAAAGCGCAATGTTGTGGCTATCGGCGGCGGCACGGCAGCGGGAGCCATCATCGGCGCGCTCGCCGGTGGCGGCAAGGGCGCGGCCATCGGCGCAGCCGCGGGCGCCGGCGCGGGCACCGCAGGCGCGGCCATGACCGGGAAGAAAGACATCACCTATCCGGCAGAAACCCGGCTGCGGTTTACCACCAAGACGGATCTTGCACTGAAATAGTCTTGCGGGATTGTCGGGGCGCCGCTCGCCGCGCCCCGGGACTCTTTGCGATGTTGCGCGGGCGCTGATTGCTGCGCGCCTGATTTCCTCATCTGTGTGCGCTCGCCAGGGCTTCGAGCACGTCCGCCGCGTGCCCCTTCGGGGTGACGTTTTCCCAGATCCTGAAAATCCTGCCGTCCGGCCCGATGAGAAACGTGCTGCGCACGATCCCCAGAAATGATTTCCCCAGGAAGCTCTTCATCCGCCGCGCCCCGTACGCTTCGATGGCCTGAAATTCCGGGTCGCTGAGCAGAGAGAAATTGAGCTTCTGCTTGGCCTTGAAATCGGCCTGCGTTTTCACCGCATCCGCGCTGCAGCCCAGGATCACCGCACCGAGCTTGTCAAATTTTGTTTTGGCGTCGCGAAACTCGGACGCTTCGCTGATTCAACCCGGGGTCTGCGCCTTGGGGAAGAAATACAGGACCACAGGCTTGCCGCGCAGGCCGGCCAACGCGACTTCCTTGCCGTCCTCGGCCGGCAAGCGAAAC
>JBGPZW010000097.1:0-12758 GCA_041493955.1 Terriglobia bacterium | reverse complement strand
TCGTTCGCCGCAACGGTGGCTGGCGTGGGCGCCGTGGGCGAAAACTATCTCTACACCCGCGAGGCTTTCGAGGCCTTCCTGCAGCATCTCCGCCCGGGCGGCCTTCTGGCCGTGACCCGCTGGGTGCGCCAGCCGCCGCGCGATGAATTGAAACTCTTCGCTACGGCTGCCGCCGCGCTCGAACGCATGGGCCTTTCACCGGCGGACCGGCTCGTGCTGGTGCGCAGTTGGGCGACGGCGACGCTTCTGGTGAAGAAGGAATCCTTCACCGCAGCCGAGTTGGCCGCACTGCGCCGCTGGGCCTCGGAGCGCCTCTTTGACACCGCCTACTTCCCCGGCATCGCGCCGGGCGAGGGCAACCGCTTCACCGTTCTCGACCGCGACCACTATGCCGAGGCTGTCGCCGCGATTCTCGCCGGTGGCGCGCGTCGCGAACAGTTCTTCCGCGAATACGCCTTCTGCCTCCGGCCGGCCACGGACGACCGGCCATATTTCTTCCATTTTTTTCGCTGGCGCGCCCTGCCGCTGATGTTGGCGACGGTGGGCGCGGCGTGGATCCCATTTGTCGAGTGGGGCTACCTGATTCTGGTGGCGACGCTGGCGCAGGCGGCGCTGCTCGGCGCCCTGTTGATCGCCGCGCCGCTCGTTCTGCTGCGTCGCCGGGCTTCGTCGGGGGACCCCGCGCCTTCGCCGCGGCCATCCCACCGCGGTGAGCGGCTCCAGGTCTTCCTCTATTTCCTGGCGCTGGGGCTGGGCTACCTGTTCGTGGAGATGGCGCTGATCCAACGCCTGGTATTTTTTCTGGCCAACCCCGTCTATGCCGTAGCCGTGGTGTTGGCCGGCCTGTTGCTGGTTTCCGGGCTTGGCAGCGGCTGGGCGGCGCGGCGGCTTCGGCAAGGTAGCCCGGCGGCGCGGCTGGCATGCTTCGCGGCGCTCGGAGTGGCGGCTACCGTGGCCGTGTATGCGTTCGGCTTGCGTGCGGCGCTCGCCCCACTGCTGGCGTGGCCGCTCGCGGCGCGCATGAGCGTGGCCTTCGCGGTGATGCTGCCACTGGCGGCCATGGGTATGCCTTTTCCGCTGGGACTGCGCCAGCTCGGCCGCACGCAGGCGGAACTCTTACCCTGGGCCTGGGCCATTAACGGCTGTGCTTCCGTGGTGGCGACTTCGCTGGCCACGCTGCTAGCGCTGGGCGCGGGACTCGCGGCGGTGCTGCTCGCGGCAGGGGCGTGCTATGGCGTCGCGGCGCTGCTGGCGCATCACTGGGAGTCTCCGCCGGATGGTCCCGCCTGAGCGATTTCCCCGCACTGACTTGCAGCCATCTGAGTTAATCTGTCTGCTTTTGTATTCATTTGTGATTCCAACTGGAGCCATCCGAGACGAGATGAGCGAGAAACGCAACGCGCACCCCTACTTCATGCACGACGCCATCCATCAGCAGCCCGCGTTGATTGCGCAGGTGCTGGAAACCGAGCGGAAGCTGATTGACCGCGCCGCCGACGCGGCCGCGGCACGCAAACGCCTCGTGTTTGTGGGCATCGGCACGTCCTATCACGCCGCGCAGATCGGCGAACATTTCCTGCGCCATCTGACGGGCGGCCGCGCGAGCGCGCTCCTGGAACAATCATTTGAGCTGGTGAACTATCCGCTCGCGCTGGGCGCCGACGACGCCGTCATTGCCGTCAGCCACCGGGGCTGGAAGAACTACTCGGTACAAGCCATCCGGGCCGCGCGGGCCGCCGGCGCGCTGATCATCTCCATCACCGGGCGCGATGGCGGCGAAGGCATCCGGGCCGCCGATTTCGTCCTGCCCACCTGCGAGCAGGAAATCTCCTTCGCGCACACGAAAAGCTACGCCACCGCGCTGGCCGTGCTGGCGGCCTTCGCCATTCGCGTGGCGGAACGCCGCAACCTGTTGGGAGACGCGACCGCGGCTCGCGCCGCGCTCGCGCACATCCCCGAAACGATGCGACAGGCGCTCGACTGCGAGACACAGGCCCGCGAAGTGGCGCGGCAGATCACTACGTGCCAGCGCTGGATTTTCGTCGGCGCGGGCCCAAACTGGGCCACCGCGCGCGAGGGCGCACTCAAGGTGAAAGAGACCAGCTACATCGCCGCGGAGGGTTTTGAGACCGAGCAGTTCCTCCACGGTCCGTTGGCCGAGATGGACTCACGCGCCGCAGTGGTCGCGCTGCTGACCGGCGGTCCAGGCGACGGCCGCGCCCGCGCCATCCTGCGTGCTACGGCGGAATTGGGCGTGCTGCGCGTCGCCGTGGCCGCGAAGGGCACCGGCGATGTGCCCGCGAACCACCGGATCGAAGTGCCCGCAGTGGAGGAATGGCTTTCGCCGTTCGTGCAGGTGGTGCCGGTGCAGCTTTTGAGCTACTACGTGGCGCTGGAGCGCGGATGCAATCCTGATACGGGCCGCGAGGACCAGCCGGCGCACGCTCGCGCCCGCGAACACTACAAACTGTAACGCCGCCATGCCAGCGTAGGCTCTTACACGATGTGAAGATACAAGCGGCGGGCTTGCACCTGCCATCTGCCACTCTTCCAGCGAGCCGCCACGTTTCGCATCGAGCACACCGGGGCATCGCGGACCGCCGCTCCCAACCCTCCCGACTTACACTGGAAGCATCGCCCACCCTCCCAGGAGGTCATCCATGCGACCAACACACTGCTTCGCGCTGCGGTTCCCCGCATCAGCGGGGCGTTGCGCTTGGGTGACGATTCTCTTATCGGTGATGCTGTTTGTGTTGCCGCTCTGGCAGGACTACGCCGCCGCGGCGCGGCCCAGGGGCGTCCTGAACGGCACCGTGCTCGGGCCGACCGGCAAAGCGGTCTCCGGCGCGCGCGTCTTCCTGCAGGTCTCCGACGGGAGCCATCCGCATACGACCAAGACTGACGCGCGCGGCCATTTCCGCTTTTCCGAACTGCGGCAGGGGAACTATGACGTCCGCGCGCAGGCCGAAGGCCAGTGGTCGGATTGGGAGCACAACGTGCTGGTGCGCTCGGGCCGCGAGACTCTCGTGACCATGCGCCTTCTGCTCAAGCAGCCGCCGGCCGAGTCGCCGCGTGCGCCCGCCGCCAAGCCCGCCCCGGCGAAACCGCCGCGATAAAGTGTTGTCGGTACGTGATGGCGCGCTTTTGCGCGCCGCTACACGAAATTGCGAAGCCGAGCGCCGCTCCCGCGACGGCGCTACAAACCGGACGGCGCCCGGGCCACGAATGTCTGCGCGGTCGTTCCGAATCTCCCGCCGCCAGCCTAGTACTACCAAGACCCGAGTACTGAAAAATTTGAGGCCGTTGGCCCATTGAGCTGTTTCAGAGTGGTCGCTTATCCTCCCGGGCGATGGGTTGGGGGCTGCGCTGCGGGGACGACGGCCCCGAGAGGGGCCGTAGGCGAGCTACCCAACCCACCAACAGCCCACCTGTCGGTACCCCCACGCTTTCCCCTTCCTACTGGCAGTGTGGGCTGCCTTTGCACCTCCTCCTCCAGGCCCATTCAGCCCCCTCTAAAATGCTGCGAAAGAGTTACTAACTTTCTGGACGCAAAGAACTTATCCCATTGCCGCAACCGTGCGAGTCGCTGCTAGTTTGGATTCGTGGCGGTGGTCATCCCAGTCTGACCCTCACCCTGATTCTGAACCTGGTGAAAGTCGAATGCACACATTCCATCGAGTACGAAGATATCCACAGGGGCCTGCTGGTGTCGCCATGGTCCTTGCCATCGGGCTGTTGGTAGCCCTGTGCATCGCGGTGGGCTTTGCGATGCTGTTCGCGCCGGGTTCGCGTCATGCGCGCGTGGCACACCCGGATAGCCCAGCGGTGGCGTCCTCTCTCGCTGTGGACAGCTCCAACCGGCCTGTGGTAACCCTGAGCAGCCAGCTGAGCTAGCGAGCCTTTTCCTCCCGGAACAACTCTGCCCTTCTGCGGTCGCCCGGCGCGGCGCGCCCGACCTAGTGCGCCTGTCCGGCCTGGTAAGCTGCGTGCTACCCTCTGCTCGCCAGAGGGCCGGCGGCAGCATCCAATTGCAAGAAAATCCTTGGTGCTGGCCCCGCCAGGTGCCATCGGTAGGCGACACGAAGCGTCCGGCCGCCAGGTAAAGGAGACAGGACATGGCTTCCGGGGATCTTGAGATAAGAACGGCAGCGGGAGGGCCGCGACCCCTTGCCGGGATTCTGGCCATAGCTACCTTATTTGCCGTGCCCGCTCTTGCGCCGCTGGTGGGCTCTTTTCTCGGCCTACTGAGCGGGGCGGAGCCTGCCGCAGCCGCTCCGGCGCCGGATCCAGCTCCCGCTGAGCTTCAGGCGCGCGCCCTCGAAGCCTTTGAGCGCTACGCCCGGCTGACCGAGGGGCGCAATGAAGACGAGCTGCGCGCGAAGTCCTCGTTTCTCTGGGTAGATTCCCTGCCCGAAACCCAGCGCGAGCAGGCCTACGCGCAACTCCGCGCCGGCAAAGTTCAGATCGAGCGCCTGGAGACGCGTGAGCAGGGCAAGGCCATTGAATGTCCCGACGGGCTGATCCATCACTGGGTGGGCGTGATCTACATTCCCGGGGCCACGCTCGAGCAGACACTGCGCCTCGTGCAGGACTACGACCACCACGCCACCTATTACAAGCCTGAGGTGCAACGCGCCAAGATCCTCGAGCACCACGGCGACGATTTTCGCGTTTTCCTGCGCTTCCAGCGGAAAAAAGTCCTCACCGTGGTGCTCAACACCGAGCACGAGATCCACTATTTCCCGCTCGGCGCGACCCGCGCCCACAGCCGCAGCCGAACCACGCGGATCTCCGAGGTGGAGAATCACGACACGCCCGGCGAGCGCGAAAAGCCCGTCGGTCGCGACGGCGGTTATCTGTGGCGTATGGACACCTGGTGGCGTTTCCTGGAGCGCGACGGCGGCACCTACGTGCAGTGCGAATCGGTATCGCTGACCCGCAGCATCCCCGCCGGCTTGGGGTGGCTCGTGGGTCGGTTTGTGAACAGCATCCCGCGGGAATCGCTGACGTTTACCCTGACTGCCACGCGCGCCGCGCTGGAACACTCCGCCGCCAAACAATAGGGGCCCACTTCACCACGGAGCGCACGGGATCCCTGAGCGCGCCGTCCGCGCTACGGGGAGTTGAGTTCTATTTTCTCCACTCGAGCGGGAAGAGTTCGCCTGCTCTTTCCGGTGGGATGGGGATGCCGGTCAGCGCCGCGGCGTGGGCCAGGACGGGGTCGCGCTTGGCGGCCAGGTCGGCGGCGGTGGGCAGCAGGACCTCATCCGGAGTGATCCCGACGCGCTCAAGGCTCTTGCCGTCGGACATGATCAGGTCCGCGTCGGTGATGCTGGCGCCGAAGAAGATCGCCGTGTCGGTCCCCACGTGGTGGCCGTAGCGGCGGGCTTCCATGACTGCGCCGCCGGTGCGGTCGCCGATCACCTTGCCGAGCTTTTCGAGCTGCGCGGCGCGGGCAAAGACTTCAGCGGTCAGCAACCGGCTTGCGGAATGTTCCCGCCGGTGTGATGCCGGCGGTTCGGAAGTTGGAGTTCGAGACCGGTTGTTAACCGCTGCGTTAGTACAGCATACCACTGATAAGCCCGCCCGGCGTCAAGGAATACAGGCTTTTCCTAAGTGGACATCCCCAGCAGGGTGTATTAGGCTGCAACTCATCCCGGCCAATGGTACTTCGCCTGACGCGCTAAACACCACGGCCTGGAGCGTTTCGGAAACACCTGGGGCATCAACAAAGTTCAAACCGTCACAGCGACCGGAGAATCTGCAGCCCGGGAGGAAAAGCCATGAGGTCACGCGCGAAGAGGTTGCTGGCCCGCTTTTCCTTGCCGCTCGTCTTCGCCTCCGCTCTGCTGGCAGCCGTTCTCCTCAGCGCGTGAAAGCACTAACCCTGCGCTGGAGTTTCCAGCGCTGAATGCTGAGATGGCCCGCGACCCGGCGCGGCGTGCCAGGCCGGATGGGGTATCGCGCCTAAGTCCTTTGGAATGATTCTACGGGCGTATCGCAGGGGGAGCCCTCCGGGCACATCCATGCATCCAAGCAGGAAGGATTAGCACCTAATCCAGCTAGGGGTCTGCGGCTGACCCGCTGGTCGACTCCGGGTCCCGGGCAGGTGCTGCGCTCGCGCAAGTTCCAACAGCTACACCGCAAGACCTCGGCCCACCTGGCAGGAGAGCGAGGCGTATCCTTGGCCAACGACACGAAGTTCAACGGACAACACGGAAACGCCGCTCCCCGCATCGCCATCGCGGCGACGGCCACGGCTGTGCCGCCCCACTCGCTCACCCGCGAGGAAGTCAAGACCTACATGAGAAAAGTCTTCCAGCTCGAGTCGCGCCGGCTGGAAGCGATGATGGCGGTGATCGACAACGCCCAGGTGAAACAGCGCTACAGCATCTTCCCGATCGATTACATCATCGAGCCGCGATCGCTCGCGCAGATCAGCCGCGAGTATCAGGAGCACTCCGTGCGCCTGGGGCACCGGGTCGCAGCGGACTGCCTCGCGCAAGCGGGGATGAAAGCCGAGGAGATCGATCTGCTCATCACGGTCTCATGCACGGGCGTGATGATTCCTTCGCTCGACGCACACCTGATCAATGACATGGGATTCCGGGCGGACGTCCGGCGGCTGCCCATCACCGAGCTGGGCTGCGCCGCCGGAGCGGCGGCGCTGGGACGCGCCGCGGACTTTCTCCGCGCGTATCCGGAGCGCAACGTCCTGGTTGTCGCGGTCGAGCTGCCTACGCTCACCTTTCAGCGCGGCGATCTCTCCCAGGCCAACCTGATTTCCTGCGTGCTGTTCGGCGACGGCGCCGCGGCGGCCGTCGTGACCGGGTGCCCATCGAGCGGGCCGCAGATCCTCGACTCCGAGAGTTATCTGTTCCCGAATTCGCTCCAGGCCATGGGCTTCGACTTGCGCGATAGCGGCTTCCATATCGTGTTGTCGCGCGACGTGCCGCAGATGATCCGCGATGCCATCGGGGGATTGACGACACGTTTTCTCGATCGGCACGCCCTGCGCCGGGAAGACATCTCCGCGTTCATCCTCCATCCCGGCGGGCAGAAGCTCCTGACCTATATGGAAGAGGAGCTCGGCCTGTGCCGCTGCGAAACACAGCCTTCCTGGGATGTGCTGAGCGACTACGGCAATCTGTCCAGTGCATCGGTGCTCTTCGTCCTGCAGGAGTGGATCAGGAAACGCCAGTTGGCTGCGGGCGCGTACGGCTTGCTGGCCGCCTTCGGGCCGGGATTCAGCGCCGAGATGCTGCTGCTGAGGTGGGCATGAGCGCAGCCGCGTACATTCTGCTGCTGGTGGCCGTGGGGCTCGGCCGCTTGGCCGAGCTGGGTGTCTCGCGGCGGAATCAGCGGCGGCTCGCCGCGCAGGGCGTGGCGAAAGTGCCCGAGCCACATTTTCCCTGGATGGTCGCGCTGCACATCGGCGTTCTGTTGGCAGCGGGGAGTGAAGTAGTGTTCCTTCACCGCCCACTTATCCCCGCGCTGGCGCTGGCCATGGGACTGCTGTTTGTTCTCGCCAACGCGCTGCGCTGGTGGGTGATTGCGACGCTGGCCGGGCACTGGAACGTTCAGGTGATGGATTCGGCCGGGCTGGGGGTGGTGACCCGCGGCCCGTATCGCTGGATCCGCCATCCCAACTACCTCGCCGTCATCACCGAGTTGTTCGCTCTGCCGCTCATCCACACGGCGTGGCTGACCGCGATCGTCGGAAGTTTGGCCAATGCCTGGGTGCTTCGCCGGCGATTAGCCGTCGAAGAGGCGGTCTTGCTCGCCGGTCCGGCGTACCGGGCCACGATGGGCCACAAGCCACGTTTCTTTCCCAGGTTTTCCTCCCGAAGCCGGACCGCGTGCGCGAGCGAGCTGCCGATGACCGCTTCCAAACGGACCCGGGTGCTGTGATGGCCGACGTTCTCATCGCCGGCGGCGGCATCGCCGGTTCGGCGCTCGCAATCATGCTCGGGCGTCACGGCTTGATGGTCGAACTCTTCGAGCGCGGGCGATTCCCCAAGGAAAAACCCTGTGGCGAGGGATTAATGCCAGCCGGCGTAGCCGTGCTCGAGCGCTGGGGATTGGCGCAGGCGGCGGGCGGCGTGCCGTTCTACGGCGTGCGCTACCACTTCGGCCACGTGGCCGCGGAAGGGCGTTTCCCGCGAGTGGCCGGGTTGCCCATCGCCGGGCGCGGCCAGCGCCGCAGAATTCTGGACGAGGCGCTGTTTCACGCTGCCGCAAACACGCCTGGAGTGATTGCACACACCGGCACGCGCGTGGATGCGCCGCTCTGTGAAAACGGCCGCGTGGTTGGCTTGCTTGTGGGGGGCGAGCCCTGGCGCGCCGAGCTGGTGGTGGCCGCCGACGGCGTGCACTCGCGGCTCCGGCATCTTTTGGGGCTGCATGTGGCGCCGCGCCGCAAGCGGGTCGGCGTGCGCGCGCATTTCCGCCTGGCGAGCGGACAGGCACAGCCCCCCTGGGTCGAGATTTTCGTGCGGCCCGGACATGAACTCTACGTGACGCCACTGCCCGGACGGGAACTCCAGGTCGCGGGGCTGGCCGATGCCGAAGCGGTGGAAGAACCGGTCGAAGTTGCTTTTCATCACTGGTGGCGCGCGGAGCCGGCACTGGCGGCGCGCCTCGAAGGCGCCGAGCAGGTGAGCGCCCTAGCCGGCATGTCGCCGCTGGCCGGCCGTACGCGCGCCGGATTTATGCCCGGCATCGTTCTGCTCGGCGACGCCGCCGGATTTCTCGATCCGATCACCGGCGGCGGCATGGCCCAGGCGTTGCTGTCGGCCGAGCTACTCGCTGGATACATCGCCAGCGCGCCCGACATCAGTGATACCTGGCTCTGGCGATTTGAGCGCGAGCGCCAGGCCATGCTGCGGGACTACCGGCTGCTCACGCAAATGGTGCTCTGGCTGGCGGACCATCCGCGGCTGGCGCAACGACTGCTGTCTTTGCTGCGGCTCGCGCCGGGCCTGTTTTCACATCTGATCGGGGTTTCGGGCGGCGTGCGGCACCTGCTCGGCGGCAAGGTGGAGCAGGGAGGCGCAGGTCTCGCCTCCGGCCGACAGCCAACGCATCCCACCCGCCCGGCCATCAAAGAGAGGGACGATGAAGATGCACTGGACCGCCTGGCTGTTCTGGGGAGCAATTCTGGCGGCGCCGGCGGCCGCCCAGGAAAAGCTGCCGTACAAGATTGATGCGCCCAAGAGCAAGCTGGAACTGAACGTCTATCGCGAGGGAGCCTTCCGGTTTTTAGGCCATGACCACCGGGTGGCGGCCCCGGGCGTGTCGGGCACCGTGCAGCTCGATCCCGCGAGCATCGCCCGCTCCTCGGTGAGCCTGAGGGTGGAGACAAAATCCCTCCGCGTCTTGGACCCCGGCGTGAGTGAAAAGGATCGCCGCGAGGTGCAGGCGACCATGGAGGGCAAGAAAGTACTCGACGTCGCGCGCTACCCGGAAATCACCTTCACCTCTACCGGCGTCTCGGAAGTCAAATCAGCCGGTGGCGGATACGAACTGACGCTCACCGGCGAGCTGCGCCTGCACGGCGTGGTGAAAACCATCCGCCTGCCCGTGCGCTTGCGCGCGGAGGGCCGCGAGTTGCGCGTTCAGGGAGAAACCCTGCTGCGGCAGACCGATTATCAGATGACGCCGGTGCGCGTTGGTGGAGGCGCGGTGAAGGTCAAAGATCAACTAAAAATATCGTTCGAGATCGTCGCAGTGAAGTAGGATTCACTCCTCCATGATTTTCCCTCGAAGCGCCCTCCGGGGTTTCCTAGCCTGCTGCTGGGCGGCCGGCGCGGCGGTGTTCATCGCGCTCCCGCTGCACGCGTCCGAGAAACCGGAACTCGACGCCGGCTTCCATCTGCTGTACGAACTGAGGTTTGCCGAAGCTCGCGCGCGGTTCGCTGACTGGCAGAAGGCCCATCCCGAAGACCCCCTGGGGAGCGCCTCGGAGGCGGCCGGCTACCTGTTCGAGGAGCTCTACGCACAGGGCGTGCTGACCTCGGAGTTTTTTCTCGATGACAAGCGCCTGCTCGGCGGGATCACCGGCAAGGCCGACGAGAAGCGCCGCGCGGCGTTTTTCGCCGCCAACCAGCGCGCTCAGGAACTGGCCCGACACGTCTTGAAAACGAATCCGAAAGATCCGAACGCGCTGTTCGCGCTGACCATTGCCACCGGCATGCACGCCGACTACGCCAGTCTGATCGAGAAGCGCCAGCTCGAAAGCCTGCGGCTGATCCGCGAGGCCGAAGGCTACGCCAAGAACCTGCTGGCCATCGCTCCGGACTCCGCCGATGCCTACCTGGCGCTCGGCGCGGGGAACTACATCATCGGCTGCCTGCCCGGCTACAAGCGCGCCCTCCTCTGGCTAGGCGGCATGCACGGCGATAAGCCCGGCGGCATGCAGCAGCTCGCCCTGGCTGCGACGCGCGGCCATTACCTGCGGCCTTTTGCGAAGATCCTGCTGGCGCTGGCCGCGCTGCGCGAAAAGCAGGTCGGCCTGGCGCGCGCGCAGCTTGCGGAGCTGAACGCGGAGTTTCCCCAGAACGCGCTCTTCATCCACGAGCTGGCCAGGATTACTCCCCCCAGCATTGCCGTTCCCTCCGGCCCGTAGGTCGCCGCGCCACGGGTTCCTGTGGACCGCCCGAACCTCTTCTCCTCTTGACACCGCCCCGGGCGACGGGTCTTATTCACATTAGAGGGCACGCTTCGAGGGGTGATGAGTCCCATTCGCAATTTTTACGAGCAGTTTGAAGCCACCGCCGCGCGATTTCCCGACCGCCCGGCCGTCGAAGTACAGCGGCGCGAATCGGTGGAACGCTTCACGTACGCGGAACTCCGCTCGATGGCCGAACGCGTGGCTGCATTTCTTACCTCCCGCGGCATCTGCCCGGGCAGCCTCTGCGCCATCCTGGCGGACAACGAAGCGATCTGGTGCGCTGCCTATCTCGGCGTGCTGCGGCTGGGCGGGGTCGCGGTGCCGCTCGACACCGCGTACAAGCCGAAGCAGATTGCCGCGTTGTTGCGTGACAGCGGCGCCGGGATCCTGTTTGTGGCGTTGAAGTATCTTCCCGCGGCGCAGGAGGCCGTCGCCTCATCCGGTGCGGCGGCCGAGCTGGTGCTGCTGGACGGCCCGGCCGCGGGGCTCGCCAGCTCCGATGAAATCCTCGCGCAACCGGTGGCGCCGCTCGCGCCCTGCCCGGCCACGCCGAGTGACCCCGCCGTGACGCTCTACACCTCGGGCACCACCAGCGACCCGAAGGGCGTGGTGCTGACGCACGGCAACCTGCTCGCAGAGATGGAATCGGTCTTCAAGGTCATCCAGGTGGGCGAGCGCGACGCCATCCTGGGCGTCCTGCCGTTGTTTCATGCCCTGGCACAACTCGCCAACCTGCTGCTGCCGTTTGCCGTGGGCGCCCGCGTCATCTATCTCGAAGCGGTCAACTCCACCGAGCTGCTCCGCGCGCTGCGCGACCGCGACGCCACGCTGTTTTGCTGCGTGCCGCAGTTCTTCTACCTGATCCACCAGCGCGTGACCCAGGAGGTTGCCGCGGCGGGCTTCGTCAAACGGCTGGCCTTCCGCACGCTGCTCGGGCTGAACGGCTTCCTCCGGGAGAAGGCGAACATCAATGTTGGCCCGCGGGTGTTCCGCCGCGTGCACGAGGTCCTGGGCCGTGAGATGCGCCTGCTGGTGACCGGTGGCTCACGCTTCGACCCTATCATCAGCCGGGATCTCTACCGCCTGGGTTTCGATCTCCTGCAGGCCTACGGCCTGACCGAGTGCACCGGCGCGGCCACGATCACACGCCCCGGGAGCAAGTACTCCGATTCGGTGGGGCCGCCGCTGCCCGGGGTGGAGGTGAAAATTGCGCCGCCGGAAAGGTCCTCTGGAGACGGCGCGCCGGACGGCGAAGTGCTGCTCCGCGGCGACATCGTGATGCAGGGCTACTTTAACCGCCCCGACGCCAACGCCGAGGCGCTGGCCGGCGGCTGGCTGCACACCGGCGACCTCGGCTATCTCGACGGCGAGGGCCGGCTGCACATCACTGGGCGCAGCAAAGAGATCATCGTGCTCAGCTCGGGCAAGAACATCTACCCGGAGGAGATCGAGGCGCACTATTTGCAATCGCCCTACATCAAGGAGCTCTGCGTAATGGGGCTGGCGCGGCCCGAGGAGCCCGCCGCCGAACGGCTGCACGCCGTGGTGGTGCCGAACTTCGAGGTGTTGCACGAGCGCAAGGTGCTCAACGCGCGCGAGATTTTGCGCTATGAAATCGAAAGCCTCTCCGTCCACCTGCCCAGTCACAAGCGCATCCTGAGCTACGAGATTTGGACCGAGGAGCTGCCGCGCACCACCACGCGCAAGATCAAGCGGTTTGAGATCGAGTGCCAACAGCGCGAGAGAAGCGACTCCGCCGCCGGCGCAGGCGGCGCTGCGCAGCCGCTCAACGCAGAGGAGCAGGCCTGGGTGGCGCGGCCCGATGTGGCGCGCGCCCTGGAACTGGTCCGCGAAGCGGCCCGGCAGCGTGGCTCGATTCGCCCCGGCGCCAACATCGAGCTCGAGCTGGGGCTTGATTCGATGGAGCGTATCGAGCTGCTGACCGAATTGCAGGCTCTGTTCGGCACGCGCGTTCCCGACGAGGTCGCGCCCAACATCGATACCCTGCGAGAGCTGGTCGAGCCCGTGTTGCCCCCTGCCGCCGGAGGCGCCGCTGCGCCACGCTTCGCCGCGGGCTCGGTCAACG
>JBGPZW010000118.1:0-11243 GCA_041493955.1 Terriglobia bacterium | reverse complement strand
GAGCCGAGCGTGGTGCGCTGGCGCGTGATCAGCTCCTTGGCGCGAGTGATGGCGGTGGAAAAACCGATGCAGTACTCGGTGCCGGGGACGTCGTTGTCCATGGTCTTGGGGATGGCGATCAGTGCGAGGCCCTTGCTGTCCAGCACCTTGGCGAAGCTCAGCGTATCGTCACCGCCGATGACGATCAAATAGTCCAGGCCCAGATGGGTGATGTTGTCGAGAACCACGGGGGTGAAGTCATAGACGCCCTCGCCGCGCTCGTAAGCCTTCAGCCGCTCGGCGGAAATGTGCAGGGGAACGTTGGCCCGCCTGATGCGCTGCGGGTTGACGCGCGACGTGTGCAGCATCGTACCACCGGTGCGGTCGATCCCCCGCGTATTGATGCGATCAAGCAGGCGCAGATATTCGGGGTCGAGCTCCGCGCCGGGCCGCAGGTGCGTCAGGCCTTCCCAGCCGCGCCGGATGCCAATCACCTGGTAGCCCAGTTCGGTGGACTTGTAGACGACGCTCTTGATGACCGAATTGAGGCCGGGGACATCTCCCCCGCCGGTCAGGACTCCAATGCGGCGCGTGCGGTTCATCGGCAGACTCCCGGGGAAATTCTAGCACGCAGGGGCACAGGGGCACTCCAGAGGAAGCGCAGAGCTGTCGGCGGAAGGTTACTTCTCGGGTTCGGGCTTGCTCTCGGCGACGCCGAGTACCTGGACCTGCAGGGCGCGCTCGCGCGGGCCGTCGAGCTCGGCCAGAATCACGGATTGCCAGTTGCCCAGCGCCAGTGCGCCGTTGCGCACCGGCAGGGAGAGCGTGTGGCCCAGGACCATGGCGCGGAGGTGGGCGTCGGCGTTCTTGCGGTCACATTCGGAGAGCTTAGGGTCGTTGTGGCGCCAGTAGTCCAGGCGCCCGACCAGCTTCTCCAGGAAAGCCTTCATGTCGTCGAGCAGCGCCTGCTGGAACTCATTGATGAAGATGGCCGTGGTGGTGTGCAGGGATTGCACGATGACAAAGCCGGCTTTCAGGCCGTGCTTCCGCACAATCTCATTCAGGTCGCGGGTAATGTTGATGAGCTCCAGCCGCTCGCGCGTCTTGTAGATGATCGTTTCCAGGTAGAGTTGCAGCGCGTTAGTGGGCCGGAGTTCCGGCGTCAGCCGCGGCGTTTTCGTTGACGCAGTGCTCATGCCCTTCTGCTCCCGACCGTCAGACGTATCCGGTCCCCATGCTCCCTGCGAACCTGGATCGGATAGTCAATGAGATGCCATTATAGGGTCCAAGAGTTGTGAGCGTCCATTGCAATCTTTCGTGCTAGCGCCCCGGGCCCAAGCGCTCGGCAGCAACGGCTGATGCTGCTGAATCGCCGTCGCAGCGAGTCAAGGTAGAAATGCTCCGGGATGAGCGGCGCTCCCCCGCGGAGCACTGCTGGTTACCGTGGGATGCGGAGGTTCGACGCGGCCAGGGTGGGGCCCACCAACGGCCCCGGCCCGGCCAGGGCGGCGAAGTGATGGCCCATCAGCGCCCACTTGTTGGTGGGCACGAAGTCGCGGTCGTCGTCGAGCCGCTCGGCCGGGGTGGCGCGGGAGGGATCGATGGCCAGCACGCGAGCGGCGATGAAGCAAGAGTAGAAGCGATGGGCCACCAGGTAGGTCGCCGCCGCTGCGGCGATGCACTACGTTGCGTTGAGCGCAGCCTCGTAGTCCATCAAATTGAGATTGTTCTTGGCATCGGCGAACTACTGGTCGGCAGTTGCCGTGGGTGGGGCACTCGTACAGGCCGCCAGTGGCAGGCAGATTCCAATCCCCAGGGCAAGAACCCGGTAGGACCGCATTTTCGTTCCTCTTGCGCGGCGATGGCCAGAACCCCAGGAGCGGAAACCGGCGCGGCTTCTGGGTTGATCGTAGGCCCGCTGGCGAAAGCCAGTCAATCCCTGACGGCGCGAATCGGCGGCCGCGTCATGGCTTCCACTTGGGTGACGAGCAGAATTGATGGAGCGCGAAAACCTCCCTGAAGATCTTGCTGATTTCGCCGGGGAAATTCGCACGAGCGGCCGTCGCGGGTTTCATCTTGCGACGCACGATCCAACCCTTCAACCGGTTCCAATCTTCCGGCCGGACGGGCCAGCCGTCATGACTGGTCCATTCGCCTTTTTCGACCGAATACCAGTAGCTATCGTACTTCTTGCCGAGCCGCCGCTGCTGGCGCTCGATCCATTTCGGATTCGCAAGCGCGCGCGGGCGCGCGAGTTTAGCCAGCGCGGACTCCTTGCTGTTGTAATCGGAGTAGATGCGGAAGCCCGCAGTGACCGCGTCGGGAGAAAGCCCGGTATAGAGCTGCGCGCCCTGCCAGCCCTTGGAGCGCTGGTCGGCGAACATCAGGTACATCTGCATGCGGTAGGGGGACTTGTCCGCGGCGAAGCGGATGTCACGGTTGATGCGCGAGAAGTTGCTACCCGTGCGGCCACTGGTGTCGAAATCGGGGTTAAGCTTCAGCGCCAGCGGCGCAAGTGCTTCGAGCAGTGCGTGGAAGGGCCCGACCACCTGGGCGCGATAGCGCTCGCGGTTGCGGTCCATCCATTCCTTGCGGTTGTTGCGTCCCAGCTCGCGAAAAAATCGAAACGTCTCCGGGGTGAAAATCGCCGTCTTGGCGCCCATGCCACACCTCGTCCGACAACGAGGAGCGAATAGCACGATTCCCAGTCGCGGTCAATCTGGTCTATCCTGTGCAGCCGTTTCACAGAGTCACGAGAATGAATCCTACGCAGTGCGAATTCCGCGTGAGGCGCTGGTGCCTCGCTTTGTTTTTTTTCTTGGCGACGTGCGTGCCGTTCCCCGTCGCCGCGCAGGCTCCGCCGGCCGCCCCGCATGCGGCGGCTCCCGCGACGCAGGAAACCGTTGTCGCGCCGGGCGTGGTCTACCGGCACCTGCAACGCACCGCGCCCGACGGGCAGCCTTGGTCCATCCATGTGCTCGAGGTGGACCGCGGAGAGAAGTCCGTCGTTCTTCGCAGCGTCGAAGGTCACGGCGAGCGCGATCAGATGCAGCGCGAGCTGCCGACCGCGTTAGCTGCCCGCGCCGCGCGAGAAGGCGCCGACGTGCTCGCGGTGATCAACGGCGACTTTGATCTTGGCGAACCCTATCTCGGAATTCCCAACGGCTTGAGCGTCACTTCCGGCCGGCTGTGGACCTCCGCGCGGCCCGGCTGGGAGGCGCTGACCGTGTCGCCCTCGGGAGAGCTGCGGATCGGTGTGCCCGAACTCTGGCTCGAGCTGCGCGCGAAGAAGGCTCAATGGAGAATTGCCGCGCTGAACAAGCCGCCCGGCGTGGCGGGCGAAGGCCTGCGGCTCTACACGCGCGAGTATCGCGCGGTGCTCGATAGCAAGAAGCCGCTCCGCGCCGTAGTCATCGGGGGGCTCAAGCCGGCGCTTCCGCTACGGGTGGACAGCGTTGTGCGCGGCGTGGTGCTACAGGTCCACGAGCAGGCAACCGCCGTGGTTATTCCTCCGGATGCGCTGGTGCTGGTCGAGCCCGAAGCGGCCGCGCCAGCAGCGGGCGCACCCGTCAAGGCAGACATGCACGAAAATGCCGTGTCGCTGGCCGGCTTGCGCATCGGGCTGAAGGTAAAGCTGCAAGTCCAAATGCAATTTGCCGGTTCAAAGGTGCGCGAGGCCATCGGCGGTTTTCCCATCATCGTTGAAAACGGGCGACCGCGTACCGCCGGTACGCCCAGCGAACACTTGCGGCTGCGGCACCCGCGCACGGCCGCGTGCTACAACGAAGGAAAAACCATCTTTGCAGTGGTGGACGGCCGCCAGGCGCAACTGAGCGTGGGGATGACACTCGAGGAGCTTGCCGAACTGATGATCTCACTGGGCTGTACAGTGGCGCTGAACACGGACGGCGGGGGTTCATCGGTGATGGCGGTTGCCGCGCCCGTAGGCGCTTCCCCTCCGGCTTCGCCCACGTCGAAGCTCCAGATTGTCAATTCACCCTCGGACGGCGCCGAGCGGGGCCGCGGCAATGCCTGGCTTGTGATCCGCACGAAATAATCCAAGGGGGCGCATGAAAAAATGACTTCCGTTTGTCTCGGCTCTGATCGGAATCCTGGCGCTCAAGAGGGTGAGCGGCCAGCCTCGCGATACAGAGTATCCCGGAGTGGGTCACAACGTCTGGGAAAAGGCTCTTGCAGAGGCCGAGCTATTGCCCTGGCTCTTCGTCCAGCGCAAGCCAGCAAACACCAGCGCCTCCCGGGGAACCGGGAGGCGCTGTCTTACCGTGCGGGGCTTGGGCCCGCTGCGGAGTTGTCAGATATACGAACTCAGACGGTGGCGGTCTCTTCCTTGGCCACTTCTGACTTGACGGCGCCATTGCCGTTGCCGTTGGAGCCGGGGGCTGCCGCCTGAATGGCGGCGAGGCTGCCGATCTGCACGACCGTGGGCTGGGACTTTTTCAGCACCAGCTCCTCGTAGATCGCGCGCACCTGGGCCTGCTGCTGCAGGGCCTCCCGGCGACGGATGCGGTCCTCTTCGGCCGCGGTCATCGGGATGTCGTGCTCCTTGGGGCGTACGCGGGCGGCGTCTGCGGTGTTAATCACCAGCGAGTGCTCGTAGCTTTCCAAGTTGACGCTCTTGCCTTTGGCGTAGATCTCGTGCTTGCCGTGCGTGCGGTACCACTGCGCGACGGTCGCATTCTTGTACATGTTCTCGATGATCTTGCGCCAGCCGATGCCCGTGTTGTAGGCGCAGAAGGAGATCTCGCCCTGCTGCGTGGCGTACGGGATGATGCACATCTCGGTGCGGCGGAAGTCGTAGTTGAACAGGTCCTGGAACCACATCCCGGCGATGAACAGGAAGTTCCAGGGATCCGAGGCGCGCCGCTTCATAGCATCTTCGTAGGTACGGTCCGGAGACGTCGCCCCGTACTTCCTCCGCGCGTTGCGCGTGAGCGCCCAGGTCTTGTCGAACTTCTGGAACAGGTCGGTCAGAGTGAGGCTCGACGGAGCTTGGTACGGCTTGTAGTTCTTCAGCAGGGCCATAGCCATCATGAAGTTGGAGAACCCCTTGCTGCGGCCGGCGTCGGTGATTTTCTTGACGTCCTCGACCAGTTGCGGCACGTTGAGGAACCGCGGCACCGGGGCCCACTCCTTGGTCTCTTTGTTTATGAATAGCGCGGTGCCCACACCGCAGTTGGGATGGCAGCCGCAGCTCAGCGAGCCCCACTCGGCATCGGGCCCGTGGGCCAAGTCGGCAAAGGTCGAAAAGGTGCTAACCAGTGAGATGGGGAACCAGTCGCGGGTGGGCTCCACTTTCCCGACCTGCCGGCTCACGTCGTGGGCCAGGTGCGAAAGGGTATAGCGCTGGCGCAAGCGGCGCTCCGGGGTGATGTCCTCGTCGCGACCGGTGAAGGAAACGGGCTGAAAGGATACGAAAGCGATCTTCTTCGGGTTCTCCATCGCGAATTTGACGATGGTGCCCACCTGATCGTTGTTCACGTTGTTGACGATGGTGACGACCAGGACGATCTCAATGCCCGCCTCGTGCATGTTTTCAATGGCGCGCAGCTTCACGTCGAATAGATTGCCCACCTGCCGGTGACTGTTGGCGTCGTTGCCGATACCGTCGAACTGCAGGTAGGCGTAACGCAGACCGGCCTCGAAGGCTTTCCCGCAGAACTCCTTGCTCTTGGCGAACTCGATGCCGTTGGTGGCGGCCTGCACGCTGTTGTAGCCCAGTTTACGGGCATAGCGGATGGCGTCCAGGAAGTAGGGGTGCATGGTAGGTTCGCCGCCGGAGAACTGCACGGAGAGCTGCCGGCGCGGCTTGATCGTGACCGCGTTGTCCAGCACCTCCTTGATCTCGTCCCAGCTCAACTCGTGGACGTACCCCACCTGGTTGGCATCCATGAAGCAGGGGTCGCACATCATGTTGCAGCGGTTGGTGAGATCCACAGTCAGCACCGAGCCGCGGCCGTACCGCACAGTGCTGCTGCCGTGCTTGTGCAGTTCCTCGTCGTTGTGCGCGGGAATGTCCCGGCCGGGGAAGTTTTTCTCAATCCAGGAGAGAAACTTCTCATCGATGGCCATCAGGTCTTCATAGTGCCCGTGTTGGGGGCAATCCTTGACCATCCAGACCTGGCCATCGCGCGAGATGATCTGGGCCTTGACCTCGCCCACCTTCTCGTGCATTAGATCTTTCCAGTCTTTGGTGCCGTTCAGAATGGCTTCTCGTGCTTCCTTGACGCAACCCGGGCAGAGCGAGTCAGTGCTGCGCGGCCAGCCGAGCGTCGGCTTGGTCTTTTCCCACGACTTCAGCAGCGGTTTATCCGACCACTTCGGGGTGAAAGAGGGGTTGGGTCGGTACTTATTGAAGAGCTGGACGGTGTCGAAGGTCACCCCGGCGGTTTTGCAAAGGGCCCAATCAAGAACCTTCCAGACCTTCGTGCCGATTGTCCTAGGCATACCATGACCTCGCTTTTCCAGTCTTGCAGATATACAAATAACCCATGATCAGAATCTGTAGGACCCTCAGTGGTCCCCACGCTAATCTCAGACTTGGTTCACCCTACCATGTACACGCGCAGAGCGTCCACCTAAGTCTATAGCCAGACTGAGCTTGCCCGTTACCTGTCCCTGCGTCCATCGCTATGCGCCAAAGGGGCAAAAACGAGGGTCGAATGGCTCCTAGTGGCAGCCAATGGCGATGCCTAGCCGAAGATACCCAGCTTTCGGACATTTACCGATAAGTGTCAGTAAGCACAAGATTTGCAGGTCAAATGGGCTGCTTTACTCGTTCAAGGCAGGACGGAGGACGGCGATGGCAAAATGGGCTAGCAAAGCGGCGCCTTCGTCCAACTGCAGCCAGCGCACCGCGCAATGCTCTTTCAAGTACTTGGAGACGCGTGACTCGGTGATGCCAAGGTGGTCCGCGAAACGCGCGCGCAATGATTCCCCGCCGCGGCGCACGCCACGTTCCGCGCGGGAGATGTTTCCAATGCCCACCCGCAGGGTCTGGCAAGCCTCGATGTAGTAATGCGTTGTCTGGTCGGAATCGGAAAGCAGGAACACACCTGGACCGGCGGGCGCTTGAGCGGCCTCATCCAAACTGTACAGTGGGCAGGCCAGCAGGCGGCGCACTTGTGATTCGAGGTGCGCGAGCCGTGAGGCCAGAGCGGGCTCCCCGGCGCGGCCCCGGGCTTGCCAGGCGGCCGGGCCCACAGCGGGTTGAGGTCCTCGGGAAGGCTCTTGCGGGGCTCTTTCCCTCTCTTCTTCCCTGCCGGCGCCGGCCATGCGAGCTTCTCCGCGGCCTGTCACGTCCTGCCGATCCAGCTGCGGGGCTGATTCGGTGGGCCGCTCGGAAACCACCTGCGTCCGGCCGGGTTGGACAGGAAGAGTCTCGGGCGGAGTGGAGACCCCGGCCTGCGCGCCTCGACGTCGCCCGCGTCCGCCGCGCCGCCCGCGACGTCTACGACCGGGCCTGGCGGGGGCGGCGCCGACACCTGCGGCCCCAGGCGCAATCACAGGGGCTGATGGCTCGAGCGGAAGGCTACCCTGCGCGGCGACGGTTCCATTTAAGGCAACCACAGGTTCCGGTGGCGGCGGGGCTGCCCAGAGCCTTTCGGGGAGGCCCGGAGCAGGCTCAGACGAAGAAGCGTCCTCAGCTGGCGCCGAGGCCGGCGCGGCACCAACAGGAATGGGTGCCCCAAGACGAGTCAGGGCCTCTTCGGCCTTCGTCTTCCACTGTGCGCGGCGGAAACGCTCCGCCGCCGTCGTGTACCAGCGCACCGCTTCGGCGATTTGCCCCGCCTTCTCCTGCAGCACGGCCAGCTCAAAGGCCACCATGGCATCGCGCGTTTTCTCAAACAGCGCCGCGAGCTGGGCATGGGGGTCACCGCCGGCCTTGGCCTTGCGGATGCGCGCTTGGATCTGTCGCCAATCACTCATGCCTGTGCATTGTATCAGCCGGGAGCCATTGCGGCTAGTTGAAGACCAGGCGCGAAACCTAGCGCTTGACACCATCACCGCGGCATGTATTTAATACCGTTAATTTCTTCTCTTGAGAATGTAGGACAAGGAGGCACGCCCATGAGACCCCTTCTACCGTTGGCTCTGATTCTGTGTCTTACTGCTCCAAACACAGTTGTTGCGGCCGTCCGAGGCGGCGACGCAATGTATGTCGGCGGCACAATTGCGGGCCTGACGGAGAAAACCGAGGGAAAGCTAGATCTTGCGGAGACAGCCGCCGTTTTTGCAGCTAAGAAGGGGGCCAAGGTCACCATCCCCTATGACAAGATCCAATCGCTCGAATACGGTCAAAAGGCCGGGCGACGAGTGGGCCTGGGAATCGCCATTAGTCCCCTTTTCCTTCTCTCTCATAAGCGAAGACATTTCCTGACGATCGGCTTTGTCGATGAGGCAGGGAAACAACAGGGCGCCGTGTTTGAGCTGGCCAAAGGAATGGTCCAGGAAGCGCTCTCGGTTTTTGAGACCAAGAGCGGGAAGAAGGTGGAATACGAGTCCGAGGAAGCGCGCAAACACGCCGGAGTGCACTAACCAGGAGGGAGTCATGAAATCAGGAATTGCTCTGCTCTTGATCTGCTCATTCCTGGCCGAGACGAGCGCCCTCGCGAAGGTGACCGGCAAAGAAGTGATGTACGTCGGGGGAACCATCGCCAATTTGCCAGAGGGCGCGATCGGGGACATCGATACGAAGAATGAGAAGGCACTGGTCTTCAAGTCGGGCAGCGGAACATTTGAAATCCCCTACGAAAATATCACCTCGCTGGAGTACGGCCAGAAGGCGGGACGCCGGCTCGGCGTGGCACTGACGCTCACGCTGTGGGCCTTGCTCTCCAAGAAACGGAAGCATTTTCTGACCATCGGTTTCACCGATGCGAACGACAAGCCGCAGGGAGTTGTGCTGGAGATTCCCAAAGGAACGGTAAAGGCCACGATCACGGTCATCGAGGTACGCAGTGGCAAGAAGGTGGAATATGAATCCGAAGAAGCGCGCGCGCATGTACACGGATGATCATCCGCGTATCGGAATCTGGCCCACGTGCTCAAAGAAACTGGGCTGGCTCATGCTGGCGGCAACATTCTTGGTCTCCGGGGGCTCCGCACGGAGCCAGGAAAAACCCAGCACCCCGCCGTCGAGTGAACCCATTGTTGACTCCAGGATCCTTCAGGCCAAGAGAGTCTGCATCGACAACTTTGGGGACGATGCACTTGGCAGGCAGGTCAAGGAAATGGTCATTGCCAGGCTGTTCGAAGCAAGACGCTATTCTCTATCGGAGGTTTGTTCCAAGGCTGACCTGATCCTAAGAGGTTCCGTGTCGGAGCGCACCGAGCACGTCGTTCGCTCCGAATCAGAAGGCGTTTCAGCGGGCAAGCAGGCGGTAGGCGTAGGTGCCAGCTCGACCTCCGTGGTGGCGGTAGGAGAGGGGGGGACTGTATCCGCCCACGAGAGTCTTTCATCCTCCCAGACCAAGGAGCACGCGGTAGTGACGCTCCGCGTCGTGGATAGCAAGGACGGTGACATTCTCTGGGCGATCAGCCTCGAGAGCGACGGTGGCAAGACCAAAGGCGCCATCGGAGATGCTGCCGAACGAGCCGTGCGGCGCCTCCTGCGCGACATCGAGCGGGCAGAAAAATCAGCCCAAAAACGGTGAAACCTCGCCCACGCTAGGCTTGGTGGGTTTCGGCCCGCCTTGTATTGCCTCCGAACCCGGGGAACCCCGGAGAGTGCTGTTTTGCGGCAGAATATCCGTGTGACCAGCCTGGAATGCACGAGGTGGGTCGAAGAGCAGGCGCACGCGCTGGGTTTTGACTTGTGCGGCGTGGCTCCGGCCGAGGAGTTCCCAGAACTGGAGCGCCTGCCGGAGTGGCTCGCGCGAGGATACGCGGGCGAGATGGACTATCTCGGTGACGCGCGCCGCCGCTCACCCGCGCTGGCTCTGCCGGGCGCCCGCAGCCTGATTGTTTGTGCCCTCAACTACAACACCGGGCTTCCCTTCTCCACCGAAGTGCCCTGGCAAAGCGGGGAAAGCCCGAAGGGATGGATCTCGCGGTACGCCTGGGGCGACGACTACCACGAGGTGCTGCGGAGCAAGCTCGAGGCGCTGGTGGTGGCGATGCGCGCGAAGGTAGCCGAGCCGTTTGAGGCCCGGGCTCACGTGGACACCGGCCCGGTGGTCGAGCGCGTGGCCGCCCGGCATGCCGGCCTGGGGTGGCTGGCCAAGAACACCTGCCTGATCAACCCGGAGTTGGGCTCGTGGCTCTTCCTGGGCGTGATCCTGACAACGCTGGAACTGGCCCCATCGCTAGGCGTCGCCGAGGCGCCGCCTCCCGACCTCTGCGGGAACTGCACGCTGTGCCTTGACGCCTGCCCGACCGGCGCAATCGTGGAACCGTACCTGCTCGACGCGCGGCGCTGCATCTCCTACCTGACGATTGAGCTGCGCAGCGCGATCCCGGCCGAACTTCGCGCGCCCATGGGCCGGCACATCTTTGGCTGCGACATCTGCCAGGACGTTTGCCCCTGGAACCGCACCGCCCCGATGACGCACATTCCAGCGTTTCTGCCACGACGCGTTGCGAAAGCCGGCGAATCTCGAAACTCGAAAGAAGAAATCCGCTCTCCGGACGAATCGGCAGGCCAAGAAACGCTGTGCGGGCCGCCGCTCGAATGGCTGGCCTCACTGAGCGAGGAAGAGTTTCGCGAACTCTTCCGCGGCAGCGCGGTCAAGCGCGCGAAGTGGCGCGGGCTGGTGCGGAACGCCTGCGTGGCCCTAGGCAATTGCGGCACGCAGCCAGGCACGACGCAACACACGCGCATGGTCAAGCTGCTTGAACATCTGGCAGCGTCGGACGACGCCCTCATCGCTGAGCACGCTCGCTGGGCGCTCAGCCGCCTCTGCTCGCGCTAGCGGCTGCACTTGCGATTAGGCCAAGCCTCTCGCTCGCTGGCTTTCTCTGGCCGGGTTGTGCAACATGGCCTGCGGCGATAGAATGGAGGCTCGCGTTCGATTTCAAACATACCAGTAAGCTGCACGGAGGAGGTTTCCGATGGCGCACCAGCAACCAACTTTGAAGAAGGAGGGCTCTGTGGCCCATGAGTTACCCGCACTTCCCTACTCGAGCGATGCGCTCGAACCCTACATCGACAAAATGACCATGGAAATCCATCACGGCAAGCACCATGCCGCCTACGTCAACAACCTGAACAAAGCGCTCGAGGGTCACGCCGACCTGCAGGCCCT
>JBGPZW010000150.1:0-8074 GCA_041493955.1 Terriglobia bacterium | reverse complement strand
TCATGAACCAGATTGTCGGAGTCGATGCCGCGCTGCTGGGCAGCGGGACCCTGCTAGCGAAAAGGGTCGAACTGAAGGATAGCGACGTCAACGAGTCCGAGGTCGATGGCGTGATCTTCGCCGTGGACAGCGGGTCGCAATTCCGGATGGTGGTCAGCGACGTGGTGCCCAGCGTGAGCGGGCTCGGCGTGGGCAACGTGGCCACTGTCGCCGTCAGTTCCATCACCACCTTCAGCATCGACAACGAGGGTCAGAACACTGGCGCCTTCTCGTTCAACTCCTCAAACGATCTGCTGGTCGGCCAGGCGGTCCAAGTCAAGCGGCTCTCCTCCTCCTCGGGCACGGCGATCAATGGAGACCGGGTGCGCCTGCGCGCATCACGCTTCACGGCGCGGATTGCTTCGATCAACGCGCCCGCACTGTCTTTCACGGCAGACATGCTACCCAGCCTGTTTACCGTCGCGGGAATCGGAACGATCACGGCGCAGACGTCCGCGCAAACGGAATTTACGGGAAACGCGAACAGCTTCGGCCAGCTCGCCGTGGGCAACATGGTTTCACTCCGCGGACAGCTCTTCCGCAACGGGCCAAACCCTCCAGTGCTGGCGACAAGCAAGGTTTTCAAGCGCTGAGTGCGTTCGTGGCGCGCCGCGTCGGCGGCGCCTGCGAAAACATCAGGCCGGGGAAGTCTCTCACCCCCGGCCCGTTTCTCTTGAGTTCGTCGAGCTTCCGTCAAGCGGCCGCTGGCATGGCGGGCGCAGGCTGGGACTGGGTTTGGCGGTAGAGCGCCAGCGTCAGCGCACCTAGGCCCCAGATGATCACGCCCAGCTTGATCCAGCCGCCGACGTAGGGCAGCGCGCCAGCGATCCGGATCAAGATCAGCCCCACTGCGAGCCGGCCAATGACCGCTCCGGTGCCGGTTGGCCGGCCCATCAGCGTTTCACCCAGCCAGGTGGCGACGAACACCTGCGCCGAATAAAGTGCCACGAGCCACAGCAAGAGCGTTCCAATGCCCACGGCCAGCCCCACGATGGTGGCGCAGGCGATCAACGCCAAAATGGGCGTGAGAAGCGTCAAAGCGCCGAAGCCGAAGGCGGGGCCGTAGCGGCGGCTCGCTTTGAGCACCTCGCCGAAGAAGCCGGGCATCAGGAGAATGACGACGAGGCCGAACAGGAAGGAAGCGCCCCAGGCCAGGACCTGATGCCAGTAATACCGCGGCTGGGCGTAATCCGGGCGGTGCGTGACGATCTTGACCTCGAGCGGGCTGGCGAGCTTGGCCTGGGGGGAGACCTCGGGCTGGTGCTCGCCCTTGTAGGAGACCTTGCCCGCGATCTCCGCAGTCGGCCCAATCGTCAGACGGTCGCTGGTGACGCGCGCATTTCCACCGATGAACCCGTTCAGCACGCTCCGGCCGATAAAGCCGAGCAGATCGCGGTTCATGCGGCCGTCCAGTGCGGCATCGCCGGCGAACACCATCATGCCGCCACCTATCCGCGACTTGGAATCAAGCTCCACTCTGTCTGCGAAAGCCATCGCATTTTTCGCCACCGGGCCGCTGAGCAAGAGTGTGTTACTGAAGTCGCGCACATTGCCATCCACCTGGCCGTTGATCCGTACGATTTGCGCAAAGCTGATGACGTCGCCAATGACCCGTCCGTTAATGGTTAGGCTTCGGCAGAAGACGATCAGGTCGCCGTCCACCGTGCCGTCAATGCGCGCCGTGTCTGTACCCAGGATCAAATCGTTGTGGATCGTTTCCCCGGCGGGCAGCGTGTAGCCGTGCACGTGTTTCGTCTCCGCCGCGCCCGCGGTTGGCGGCAGAGCGAGCGCAGCTAGAAAAGCTCCCATCACCACGGCGATGGTCGTCCAGCGGCGCCAACTGCGCCGCAGCAGACCGAAAGCCAGAAGACCCAATGTGGTGATCGCCAAGAATTGCACTATATTTGCCATGGATTCCCATCCTTTCCAGAAAGCACCGCGAAAGAGCAGCATGGTGAGCAGATTGCTTTCACCGAACCCCGCCTGGCTGAGCTGCTCCCGCCAGGGTTCGACAATTCCCGTCCAGAGCGTGTAGGCGCCGGCGGCGGCGAGGCCGAAAGAAAGAATCCACGCCCAGGGCGTGGTGTCACGCACCGGCGGCGCCAGCAGGCGCGCGGGCACCGCTTCGTCCTCTTCCACCAGCGCCTGCGTGAGCAGGCGGGATTCGCGCTCGAGCGCCCGCAGCAGCGCGCGACATTCGGTGCAGCTCTCGGCGTGCGCCGAAAGCTCGAGCGCCCGCGGGCGCTCAAGTTGCCCCTCGAGATAGAGCAGGGAGGTCATTTCGTCGAGATGAGTCATGGGGTCCCCCTTGCGGCGAGCCCGGCAGCGCCGCGCTGGCCCAGGGCTTCGCGCAACTGGTGGCGCGCTCGCAGCAGCACTACGCCGACAAAAGCGCGGCGCACGCCCAGGGCCTCGGCGATTTCGTCGTAACTCATGTCCGCGTAGTAACGCAGCACCAGGGCCATGCGCGCCCGCGCCGGCAGGCTGGCCAGAGCCCGGCGCACCTGCTGGCTGGTGCGCTCCTCGACCAGGCGCTCGAGCTGGCCGGGATCGGGATGCTCGAGCGGCAGGTCTTCCACGTCGGCGGTTTCCAGATCCTGGCGCACGCGCCGGCGCCGCAGGATGTCCCAGCAATGGTTCGTGGCCACCTTGTAGAGCCAGGCGCTGAATGGCCGGCTGGGATCGTACTGGTCGAGTTTTTCTTGCACCTTGATGAAGATCTCCGCGGTGGCGTCCTCGGCGTCCTCGCGCGAGGGCAATGCCCGGCGGCAGAACCGGAAGATGGCCGCGGCATAGCGGCGGTAGAGTTCTCCCCAGGCGTCGGAATTCCCACTCCGGGCCCGGGAGATTGCGTCCGAGATTTCCGCCGCGCTCATCCCTTCCGGCCGTTTCCGTGCATCCACCATGTGATACGCAGCGCCTGCTCGAAAACTTACTGGGTCAGTCTGTTTCTTGTTAGCCGCCCGGCGCGAGCGGCCGGGCCCACCACGGGCGGAATGCACTTTAGCAAATCGGGCGGGCCTCGGTCGAATTTCCTGACCATGGGAGCAAGGCCCCGCTTCTGTTTTACCCGCGCGATGGGTTAGAGTAGGAAGTCTCGACCAGGGCAGAAGAGACTCACCGGCGAGATTTCCAGGCAAGCCTCGTGACTCCCAGGGTTCCATCAGTGGTGATTGTCGGGCGGCCCAACGTGGGCAAGTCCACGCTATTCAACCGCCTGACCGGCCGCCGGCGCTCCATCGTTACCGACGAGCCGGGCATCACTCGCGACCGCATCTACGGCGCCACGAGCTGGGAAGGGCGCCCGTTTGAAGTCGTGGATACCGGCGGCCTGCTGCCGGACGATAAGGCGGCCATCCCGAGGGAAATCCTCCGCCAGGCGCACGTGGCCATTGCTTCTGCCGACCAGCTCGTCCTGGTCGTGGACGCGCGCGCCGGGGTGACGCCGCTCGACGCCGATCTCGCGCGCCTGCTGCGCAAGTCTGGGAAGCCCCTGACCATTGCCGCGAACAAGGCGGATACGCCGCAGCAAGACTCATTGGCGGCGCCGTTTTATCAACTGGCGACCGCAGTATTTCCGGTCTCAGCCGAGCACGGCCTGGGCGTCGAGGAACTCCTGGACGCCCTCACGCGAGACTTTCCGCGTGAAGAAGCGGAGCGTGCTAAAGCCGAGGATGCGGAGAGCGCGGCAGCAGAGGTCACCGGAGCGGAAGAGGAGATCCACGCGGCCATTATCGGGCGGCCAAACGTGGGGAAATCCACCCTGCTGAACCGTTTGGTGGGCGCTGAGCGCGCGATCGTTTCGTCAGAGCCGGGCACGACGCGCGATTCGGTGGACACCCTGCTCCTCCGCGGCGGGAAAACCTATCTCTTCATCGACACCGCCGGGATTCGCCGCAAGGGCAAGACCAAGCTTCTCGCTGAGAAACTGAGCGTGATCATGGCGCGCAAGAGTTTGGAGCGCGCCGACGTGGCCCTGCTGGTGGTCGATGCCGAACAGGGCGTCACGGCCGGCGACGCCACCATCGCTGGTTACGCGCAGCAGTCGGGCCGCTCTGTGATCATCGTGATGAACAAGTGGGATTTGGCCCTCGAGGCGACGCGGAGGAAAGCCGAGCGCGAAACCAAGAGCAGCCTTCCACCCCGCCGCGGCGAAGCCCGGAAGGGGAAGCTGGCCGCCGGCAAGCTGACCCGCGTGAAAGCGGACCCCGCCCGGCTGCTCGCGGACTACGAACGCATCGTGCGTGCCCGGTTCAAATTTCTCGACTACGCACCGATTGTCTTTCTCTCCGCGCTCACCGGCGAGCGCGTCCACAAGCTCTACGCATTGATTGACCAGGTGGCGGCGGCGCGCCGGCGGCGCATTTCCACCGGCGAGCTGAACCGCTGGCTGGCTGACGTGGACCTCGACCGCGGCACCTCTCCGGCCAGCCGGAGGATCAAGATCTTCTACATCACGCAGGCCTCCGCTTCGCCGCCCACCTTCATCCTGTTCACCAACCAGACCCAGCGGCTGCACTTCAGCTACGAGCGCTTCCTCGAAAACCAGCTTCGCGCGCGCTTCGATTTCATCGGCGCGCCCATCCGCTTCCTGCAGCGACTCAAAGAGAAGCGCGGCAAGGGCCGGCGCTAACGGAAAAAGGGCCTGGCTGGCGGGTGCGCTCCGGGTTTATGATGCTGCAACCTGGCCCTGCAACCTGCGTGCGCGACGCCGCCCACGTTGACACCCGCGGAAATCGGCATAGGATATGGACGAAATGCCCGGCAACGGCCAGCGCGCCCCTGAAATCCCCGACAAGGATCTCTTCCGCATCGGGGAGGTCAGCCGGCTCACGGCCACCAAGCCCTTCGTCTTGCGCTATTGGGAGACCGAATTCCCGATGCTGCAGCCGGTGAAAAGCCCCAAGGGTCATCGGCTCTACCGCCGCCAGGACATTGAGATCGTTCTCCAGATCAAGTGCCTGCTCTACGACGAGGGTTTTACGATTGCCGGCGCGCGGCGCCACCTCCGGGAACAGAACGGGCCGAGCGGGCAGGCTCCCGGCGCACCCCCTCCCGCGGAGGAGGTCGCGCCGCACCTCAACCGCAAGGTATTACTCGACCTGCGGGATGCGTTGCGCGCATTCTTGACGCTGCTTGAACGCGAGTGATAGGCTAGTTGGTTGCCGGGTCGGGACGTGGCGCAGCCTGGTAGCGCGCACGCTTGGGGTGCGTGAGGTCGCTGGTTCGAATCCAGTCGTCCCGACCATTTTTCTTCTTTGGACACGCTCGAGGCAGCCTCACACCGCCGGCCCCGGCGAAAGCGGTAGACTGACCCCTTCCCTGGCGGGATCACCATGGCGCACATCCTGATCACCAACGACGACGGCATCTACGCTGAGGGCCTGCGCGCCCTGGTCGAGGGCCTCCAGGGCCTGGGTACGCTCAGCGTGGTGGCGCCCAGCCGCGAGCGTAGCGCTTCGGCACAATCGCTCACGCTGCGCCACCCGATCTTCTGGGAAAAGGTGGCCGAGCGCGAATGGTCGGTCGAGGGCACGCCCACCGATGCGATGATTCTGGCCCTCAACAAGCTCTTGCCGGAGCGGCCCGATCTGGTCATCTCCGGGATCAACCGCGGCGGCAATCTGGGCGAGAACGTGTACTATTCCGGGACGATCGGCGCGGCTATGGAGGCCACGATCAACCACGTGCCGGCCTTCGCCATCTCCGTGGCGCATCGCGGCAAGGGCTTCCGTTATGCCGAGGCGGCGCAATTTGCGCGCGGCTTGGGGCAACTTATCTTGAAGGAACGCCTGCCGCAGGGTGTCCTGCTCAACGTGAATGTGCCACTGGAATGGAAGGGCGGGGTGCGCTTCACCCACCAGTCGCAGAAGGTTACGCGCAACGTCCTCCAGGAGGGCGTGGACCCGCGCGGCCGCACCTATTTCTGGCTGCACGAGCAGCAGGTGAACGACGGGCTCGAGCCCGACACCGACTACGCCGCCATCCATGAGGGCGCGATTTCTGTCACGCCCATCGAGCTCGACCGCACGCACGCCACTTCGCTGAACCACCTCTCGCACTGGGCCGAAGCGCTTGAGGCGCTGCGCAAAGCCTAGCCCAGGATCTCCCCGGTCAGTGGGTATTCCCCGGCGGCGCCACCCCAACCTGCGGAATATTCTCCTTCCGCATCAGCTCATTCAGCGCGGGCAAGTCTTTGGCAACGATCTCACTCCACCGCGCGAGGTGCCCTCCCAGTTGCTTGTTGAGCTCCTCGAATAGCTCATAGCAGGCCTGCGTTGGAGCGGTGTCCGCGCTGTCCACCGCGCCCTGCAGGTAGGCGAGTTTGCTGTTTAGCTTGGTCGGGTAATTGAGTTCGTCTTCGGAGGCTTTGGTCTTCACCTGGATCATCTCTTCCTCGATCGGAGTCATTTTCTTGTCGAGTTCCTCGGTGGAGGCAAGCACGCTCTTGGCTGCAAGGTCGCGGGCCAGGCGCTTGCGCAGCGCCTGAAGCTGCGCGCGCAGGTCGCGGATCTGCAGGATGGCGTCGTTCATCTGTGACTGGCGGTCGCGCAGCTTCGTCATCAACTCAAACTGCTTCTCAAGATCCGCGCGCGAGGTGGTAACGCGCGGGTCGAGCTTGATCTCAAGCGGCGCGGTCCACGATTTTGCCGCCACGCTGAGTTTCACCCGATAGGCGCCAGGGAGGGCCAGTGCGCCGCGCGGCCGGCCCTCGTCGTAGATGACGCCGGGAAGTTTGGTCGGCGGCTCGTAGCGGAGGTCCCAGGCGAATCGGTTCATCCCGGCCTCCGCGGGCAGTCGTTCCTGGGGCCGCGGCTCGTCGGGAAATTCAGAGGGTGGCAGAACCTCAGGAGCTTCCCGGTTGCTGAACTTGCGAATCACCTTGCCGTTGCTGTCCAGAATCTCAAGCGCGACTTCGTCTTTGGGCGCAGATTTCAGGTAGTAGGAGAGAATGGCCCCGGCGGGGGGATTTTCTCCCAGCGGGCGGCCGCGCAAGGGAGTGTGGCCGATGCGCGTCCGGTAGGTGAGCCGCGGCGCGTATAGGTGAGCTTCGGCGCCGGCCATGGTTGGATCGAGCTGGCGCAGCGGAGTGGTGTCGTCGAGGATCCAGAATGAGCGGCCATGCGTAGCTACCACCAAGTCGTCGTCCTTGATCACCAGGTCATGAATGGGCGTGGTCGGCAGATTCAATTGCAGCGGCTGCCAGTGCACGCCGTCGTCAAAGGAGGCGTAGATGCCCGTTTCGGTGCCCGCGTACAGCAGGCCCTTGCGCTTGGGGTCTTCGCGTACCGCGTGGACGTAGGAGTTCTCCGGCAGGCCGGCGGCTATCTTGGTCCAGGACTTGCCGAAGTCGTGCGTCCGGAAGATGTACGGCCGGAAGTCGTCCATCTTGTGCCGGTCTACGACCACGTAGGCCGTGCCGGCATCCTGCGGCGAGGCGGCGATCAGGCTGACCATACCCCACTCGGGCACCTCCTTCGGTGTGACGATGGTCCAGGTCTTGCCGGCATCGCGAGTCAGGTGGACCAGGCCGTCGTCGGTGCCGACCCAGATCAGATCCTTCTGCGCCGGTGACTCGGCCACGCTGAAGATGACGTCGAAGTATTCGACGCTGGCGTTGTCCTTGGTGATGGACCCGCCGGAGGACTGCTGCTTGCTTTTGTCGTTGCGGGTGAGGTCGGGGCTGATGACCTCCCAAGTCATGCCGCCGTTGGTGGTCTTAAACAGCACCTGTGCAGCGAAATAGAGCACGCGAGGATCGTGGGGCGAGACGACGATAGGTTCGGTCCAAGTGTGGCGGTACTTCAGATTGGCGGCGCCCTGGCCGTCGGTGTCGTCGGGCCAGGGCTGGATGTTTTGCGCCTGCTCGGTGCGCTTGTCGAAACGGGTGATATAGCCGAAGTACGAGCCCGCATAGACAATGTTCGGGTCGCTCGGATCGGGAGCGATGTAGCCGCTCTCGCCCCCGCCGATGGGATTCCAGTCTGCGCGGTCGATCATGCCACGCTCGCCGCGGCTGGCGATGGCCACGGTG
>JBGPZW010000214.1:0-3191 GCA_041493955.1 Terriglobia bacterium | reverse complement strand
TAGCCGAAGTACGAGCCCGCATAGACAATGTTCGGGTCGCTCGGATCGGGAGCGATGTAGCCGCTCTCGCCCCCGCCGATGGGATTCCAGTCTGCGCGGTCGATCATGCCACGCTCGCCGCGGCTGGCGATGGCCACGGTGGAGTTGTCCTGCTGCGCTCCATAAACGTAGTACGGGAAGCGGTTGTCGGCGATGACGTGGTAGAACTGCGCAGTGGGCTGATTGTCCTGCCGGGTCCAGGACTTTCCGCCGTCCACGCTGATTGTGGCGCCGCCGTCGTTGGCGTTGATCATGCGCTGCGGGTTGTTGGGATCGATCCACAGGCCGTGGTGGTCGCCGTGCGGCGCGACGATGGTCGCAAATTTCTGCCCGCCGTCGGTCGAGCGAAACATCCCCGTATTCAGCACATACACCGTGTCGGCATTCTTCGGGTCGGCGAAGACGTGAGTGAAGTACCAGGCGCGCTGGCGGAAACGGTGGTCGTCGTTGACGCGCGTCCACTTCGCGCCGCCGTCGTCGGAACGATAGAGCCCGCCTTCTTCGGCTTCGATCAACGCGTAGATGCGGTTGGCGTCCGCCCCGGAGACCGCCACGCCGATGCGGCCCAGCAGGCCTTTGGGCAGGCCGTTGCCTTCCAGGCGCTTCCAGGTCGTCCCTCCGTCGCCGGAGCGGTAGAGGCCGCTGCCCGGCCCGCCGCTGGTCAGGCTCCACGGCGTGCGGCCGGCCTCCCACAGCGCGGCAAACATCACGTGGGGGTTGGCGGGGTCGAAGACGATGTCAATCCCGCCGGTCCTCTCGTCCTTGTAAAGAACCTTTTCCCAGGTCTTGCCACCGTCGGCTGTGCGGAAGATGCCGCGCTCGGCGTTCGGACCGTAGGCGTGACCCAGAGCGGCGACGAAGACGATGTCCGGGTTGCGCGGGTGAATGATGACGCGGCCGATGTGGCGGGTGTCGCGGAGGCCAACATTTTTCCAAGTCTTTCCGCCGTCGGTGGACTTGTAGACCCCATCGCCGAACGAGATATTGCCGCGAATGCAGGCCTCGCCCGTGCCTGCGTAGATCACGTTCGGCTCGGAATTGGCCACAGCGAGGCTGCCGATGGAAGAAACCGCCTCGGAGTCGAACATCGGTTGCCAGGTCGAGCCGGCGTCGGTTGTTTTCCAGACCCCGCCAGCCACGGCGCCAAAATAATAAACGTTGGGATCGCCCGGCACGCCGGCGACGGCCAATGCGCGGCCTCCGCGATAAGGGCCGATTGAGCGCCACTTCATTCCCTTGAACAAGTTTTGATCGTACTGCTGCGCAGCGGCCGGGCTGCCGGCCAGCAATCCCGCCAGTAGAGCGACGAGAATTGCCAAGCTGAAGATGAATTGTCTAACGTGAGTCACGGGAACACCTCCGGTCGAATGAGCCTGCAAATCCTACTTTCCCATCGGCACAGGTTGTAGCATTTTTTTCAAAATGGCCAGGACTGTGGGAGAAAAGCGCGGCGCAGGAGAATCGCGCCCAAGACGCTGCTGGCTGCACCAGCAGCCAGGCGCATCGCCTGGAGCCAGATGAGTCGCGATGCGGCACGGGCCAGTGGCATCCCCAGCAGCGCGCTGAACCCTGCCATGCCCATCAAGGCGCCGAGGCCGAAGACCAGCAGGTAGAGCACACCCAGTGTCCGCGACGGAATCGAACTCAGCACCAGGAGTGCTAGACCGGCGGTGCCGGCCAGGCCGTGCGCCATGCCGACCAGCAACGCCCCACTGCGGCGCGCGCCCGTTCCTGCGGCCACCGAAGAACCAGGGCGAAGCGCATGGGCATCGTGTTTGTGGCCCGCTTCGCTGTGCGCGTGGAAGTGCAGGTGAGCGTGCGTCTGCGAACCGTGCGGATGGGAATGAAAGTGGTAGTGGCCGGTGAAACATCGCCGGATGGTGCGCACGCCAAGCCAGACCAGCACGACAGCGACCAGCAGTTCCAGGGTCCACTCCACCCGGGGTGGAACCCGCACGCGCAGAATCACCAGCACGCTGCCGGCGGCGAAGAGCGTCAGCAGGTGGCCGAGCCCCCAAAAGGTTCCCACCAGGGCGCTGCGTCGCGCCCCGCTGGTATCACTAACCAGCGCGCTCACCGCAACGATGTGATCGGCGTCGGTGGCATGTTTCAGCCCCAGCGCGAATCCAAGGAGGAGCGTGGCGTAGGCGGAAGGATTCATGCCGTGCAAACCGTGTCCAACCTGCGGCGCAGCGAGTATACAGGAAGGCCTTCACCATGCGAATGGCTGGCAGAGGCTTGTAGCTGCCAGGGGGCGGGGGCAGTCTGTCGCGCGGTTGCAAGATTTCGAAACTCTGCGCCATTCGCCCTGCGCCTTGCGAAACTTCACCCTATTTCCGCTACGCGGGTCGTCCAAGGGCCCGGTGCTCACGACTGGAAGTCCCTTTCGGAAAAGAGATTATCCGAATTGTTTCGGGGGACCTGAGTGGCATTTCGGTTGCCCCAGCGCTGCTCAGCAGGACATACACAAATTGCTGCCGGAGGAGCGCGCCGCAATCGAGGCGCGGCTGCGTAACGGGCCGCAGCACATGAACGCGGAGCCGAATACGCTCCTGGGGCAAAAGAAATCCGTGCTCGAAATCCACGATTTCCTCTCCGGCGTGTTCGACCCACTTGCCCTTGCCGGCCTGCTGGGAAACCTCCGCGCACAGGAGAAACTCGGGCGGATCAAGATCACCGAGAAGCTCGAGGGATCCAAGCCCACCGTCCTAGCAGAGAAGGGAAGCACGCCTCGCCAGAAGGATTAGCCTATTCTCACCGGCTGGTTCGCCCCGGCCTCCCTCATCGACCTGCAGATTTCCGCAGCGAGCGCCCGCCACTCGGGGCCTATCCTGGGAGTCATGGGGTTGACATTGTTCTGTTATTTCCATATCTTATTCATGTAATGAATATAACAAGGAAAGAAGCTCACCTGCCGCCCTGGTTGCTCCTCGTGTTTAGCCTGCCTAGTGGGCGCGCCAGTCAGCGGGTCGAGGTGTGGAGAAAGCTGCAGCGCTTCGGTGCGGTGCCGCTGGGCAATTCCGGCTATTTGTTGCCGAGCAACCCCGCCAATCGTGAGCGATTCGAGTGGCTTGCGACGTCCATTCGCAACTACCGCGGCGAGGCTTCTGTCGTGGAAGTGCAGTCGATCGACAATTTGTCCACCGCGCAAC
>JBGPZW010000163.1:0-7248 GCA_041493955.1 Terriglobia bacterium | reverse complement strand
GCTTCCCTTTTTCATCCTCGGCTGATAACTTCAGATCTTTATCGCCAACTGCGAGGCCTGATGCAAACTGCAACTGTAAAGTGGGTCGGGAGCGAGAGGTTTCTGGCCCGGACACCTTCGGGGCACGCCCTCCCGCTGGATTCCGATCGGAAGTCGAACACCGCGCCCGGGCCGATGGAGCTCCTGCTTGTGGCCCTGGGGGCGTGTACCGCCACTGACGTGGTGGTCATCCTGGGCAAGAAGCGCCAGAAACTCGATTCGCTCGAAGTGGTGGTTTCGGGCGAGCGCGCCACGGAAGCACCCACGGTCTGGGTCAAGCTCGAAATCCTCTACCGGCTGCGCGGGGAACTTGATGAGAAAGCCGTGCGCGATGCCATCGAACTGAGCGAGAAGAAATACTGTTCGGTTGCGGCCACCTTACAAAAAACCGCGCCCATCTCCTTCCGCCACGAAATCCTGTCGCCCGAGGAGGAGTAGCGCGGGTGAGGCCCATCCACCTCCCAGGGAAGAATCGAGAGTGGCGGCCGGAAGGGCGTGGGGAAACGGGCGGGGTCGCGCGTGGTTTGAGCAGGGGATCTGGATTCTGCTGGACGCGAGTGCCGAGCAAAACTAAATTCTTCAAGTTACGCTCAGGAGAATGACGTGGCCGAAGCTAGAAAGAAGCTGTGCATGATTTGCGCTAAGCCCTCTACGAAAGCGATCTGCGACGCCTGCTCGGAAAGGCTGCGCGGCGAAGCCCTCAACAAGAAGAAGAAGGAAGAAAAACCCAAGCATTAGAGGCGGGATTCTCTTCGCACGCAACGGATTCTTCTTCGCCTGCCGCTCGCCAGTGGCTAGCCTCCCGGATCATCCCCGGAAGGCCCATAGATCGAAGGTACTTTTCCGCCCATCGGCCGCAGATCGGCGCTCAACTGTCCCCGGTGATGTACGCCGTCGAACAGCGCGATCCAGAACAGGCTCTCCACGGTTTCTTCCAGTACGGGGATGCCGCCCACGACGAATTTGGCCTTGCGGTTCCAGATCTCGTCGTCGAGCTTGGCAGCCAATCGTCGTGCCTCCCGTGCAGGCGCTCGTAGGCTGCGATCATCTCTTCCAGAACGGGGACGCCATTCAGCTCGTTCCAGTGAATCTCACCCTTCTCACACCGTTCGATTCCGGTCTGCTCCTCATAAACCAGCAACTGCATGAGCTCGCCCACGGAGCGGCATTTGGCGTGTGGCCGATAATCAAGCCTCTCCGACGGCAGCGCGCGAAAGACGCGCAGCGTGGCCGGGTATTCCGCCTCGAAACGCGAGAGAAAGAATTCGAGATTGGTCATGGGGAACCTCCAGCTCTGGTCTATGACTCCGGGCTGGGGTGGAGCGCTAGCTGGCGCAAGCCTTCTGGGGCGGAGCAGCGCTCGAGCCGGCGCGCTCCGGGAGCGTGATCGGGAGCTTCTGCGCCTGCCAGGCGTCGAACCCACCTACCACGTTCATCACTTGGTGGAAGCCCGCACGCTCGAGCAGGCTCGTGGCAATCGAGCTGCGATACCCGCTCTTGCAGTGGACGGCCACGGGCTTTGCCGGGTCGAGGCCGGCCAGAGTCGTGGCCGGCACCGGGCCATCGGTCAGCGCAAGCTGGCTCAGCGGTTTCAGCACCGCCTGCGCAACGTGGCCCGCTTCCCACTCCATCGGTCGGCGCACATCCACCACCTGGATGGTGTTGGGCTGGTCGCAGAGCTGCTGGTAGAGGTCAAGCACGGAGATCTGCGACACCTGCCAGAGCGGCCTGCCCTCGCGCTCCCACGTCAGCACCCCTCCCTCCAGATACCCGGTTACTCTCTCGATGCCCACCCGCGCCAGGCGCAAGCGCGATTCTGTGAGCCGCTCCGCGTCCTCGGCCACGAGCACGATCGGCCGGACGAGCCCGAGCAGAGTGGCTGCCCAGGAGGCGTATTGTCCGGCGAGTGCGATGTGCACAGCGCCCGGAACGTGGCCGGCGCCGAATTGCGCCGCGGGCCTTGTATCGAGCACCACAGCTCCTTGGGCTTGTTCCCGGGCGACCTGCTCGGGGCTCAGCGCCGACAACGCGGGCAACTCGGCGAGCGGCACCGCACCGGTACGATTGATCTCCGCGTCCAGCGCGAAGTAGCCCGGGCGTTCGGGCAGCTCAGCCGTCAGCAGGTGGACGAACTCCTCGCGGCTCATCTTCTGCAACGCGTAGTTGAAGGCACGTTCCTTGCCGATGGTCGAACGCCGCTCGGGGCTGATGTTGCGCCCGCAGAGCGAGCCCGCGCCGTGCGCTGGATAGACCTCGACGCTGTCGGGCAGCGCAAGCAGTTTGCTGTACAGGCTGTCGTAGAGCAGGCCGGCCAACTCCTGGGGCGTGTGATCGGGAGAAAGATCGGGCCGGCCGACGTCGCCAATGAACAGAGTGTCGCCGGTGAGCACCGCCCAGGGTTGGGGTCCGCGGTCGAGGTCGGTCACCAGGACGCACATGCTCTCCAGCGTGTGCCCGGGCGTTTCCAGGAAGCGGAGGACACAGCGCCCGAAGCGAATCTCCTTGCCATCGACCATGGCCTGGTGGGGGAAGCTGGCTCCGGCGCGGGCGCCGAGATGGATGGTGGCGCCCGTGCGCGCGGCCAGTTCGCGGTGGCCGGAAACGAAGTCCGCATGCAAGTGTGTCTCGATCACATGGGCGATCTGCAGGCCGTGCCGGGCGGCCTCCTGGAAGTAGATTTCCAAGTCCCGCTGCGGATCCACCACAGCCGCAATGCCCTCCGACCCGATCATGTAGGAGGCGTGGGCCAGGCAGGACAGATAGAACTGCTCGAAGTACATGGGCAGACCCCCTCACAGCACCCGTTGATGCGCAGGATTATGGGCGTCAGTGTAGCATACTGTGGCGCGGCGGGACGCCCCAGGCCGTTCCACCAAATCAAATTGCGCAACGGCGGCAACTTTCCTCTTGCACTACTGTTACCGCAAAGATATATACGTCGCGGGCAAAATGGGCTCCCTCTTTCGGCGTATTACTCTCCTGATCTTGCTGGGTGTGGTGGGCGGGCTGCCAGGCGTGGCGCAGACGGCACCGCCGACTGCGCGGATCCCCAGGGTCTCGCGGCCGCCGAGTATCGAAGATTTTCTGCAAGGCAGAGCACGAGAGGCGGAAGCCGAGCTGACCGGCTTCCGACAGTACGAGCCGGGCGACGGCACGCCCGTCAGCCGCGCAACCACCGCCTATCTTTCCTACGACGACAAGAACCTCTACGTCGTGTTCGTCTGCAAGGACGAACCGGGCAAAGTCCGCGCCCACCTGGCCAAGCGCGAAGATATCGGCAATGACGAGAAGGTGGGCATTCTACTGGACACGTTTCAGGACCGCCACCGTGCCTACGTCTTCGCCGCCAATCCGCTGGGCATCCAGCTCGACGGCATTTTTACCGAGGGCCAGGGCTACGACTTCAGTTTCGATACTCTCTGGTATTCCGAGGGACGCCTCACCCCCGACGGCTACGTGGTCTGGATGGCGATTCCCTTCAAAAGCCTGCGCTTTTCCGATGCGCCGGTACAAAAATGGGGGATCGCAGTCCACCGGGTGATCATCCGCACCAACGAGACCGCCTATTGGCCCTATATCACCCAGCGCGTTCAGGGCCTGGCGCAACAGTTCGCGACTCTCGAGGGACTCGAGCACATCTCCCCGGGGCGCAATATCCAGCTGATCCCCTACGGACTTTTCGCCCGCGCCCGCTTCCTCGACACCAGCGAGCCGAATCACCTGCGCTTTCGCACCCAAAACGATTTTCGCGGCGGCCTCGACGCCAAATTCGTCGTCAAGGACGCACTTACCTTCGACGTGGCACTGAATCCCGACTTCAGCCAGGTGGAATCCGACGAGCCCCAGGTGACCATCAACCAGCGCTTCGAGGTCTTCTTCCCCGAGAAGCGACCCTTCTTTATCGAGAACGCTGGCTTCTTTCAGACGCGGATCCCGCTGTTCTTCTCCCGACGGATCGTGGACCCACAGTTCGGCGTGCGCATGACCGGGAAAGTGAGCCGCTGGGTGCTCGGCGCGCTGGGCATGGACGACCGCAAGCCCGGCGGGGCAACCTCCGAGCCCGCGCCCCGCGGGCGCGCAGGGATTGGCGTGGTGCACGCCGTGCGCGAGTTTAGCCAGCAGTCCAAGGTCGGGGTGTTCTTCTCGAGCCGTGATGCGGGCCCGACTTACAACCGCGTGATATCCCTCGAGACGCGCATCAAGCTCAGTGAAAACCTGGTGTTTGAAGGCCAGGCGATGAAAAGTTTCGCGCGCCAAAATCCGGACTCCCCGGACTGTCTCAAAGGGGGCCAGCGGCTGGCCGGGCCAGCCTACTTTGCCGAGTTGCTCTTCCTCGGCCGCCACCTCTCCTATGACGCGCGCTATTCGGACCGCAGTCCGAATTTTTGCTCGGAGCTGGGTTTCGTGCGGCGCGTGGACATCCGTGACTCCGAGTACTTCGTGGACTACACCTGGCGGCCCGAGCACCGCCGGCTGGTGAGCTTCGGCCCTTCCGTATTCGTCTTGGTGAATTGGAACCGCGCCGGCCAGTTGCAGGACCGCATCGTGAATTACAAATTCGGCGCCACATTCACCGGCCAGACTTCCCTGGAGGTTCGACGCATCGAAGCTCTCGAGCTTTTCCAACAGTTCTCCTTCCGCAAACACATGACCAAGTTCTCGTTTTCCAGCGAGCCGCTCAAGTGGTTCACCGCCTACGCAGACTACTCCCAGGGAACCGATGTGAATTTTTTCCCGGGTACGCCGCCCCTGCCGCTGGCTCCGCCTGTGCCCTTGCCACCCTTCCTGGCGGATGCCGCGAACGCCGACGCCGGCTTCACCTTGCGCCCCTCGCCGCGCGTCCGCTTTGGGGAGACCTACATCTATTCCCGCCTGGTCACGCGCGACGGCTCGACGCCGGCCGGATTCGCCAGCGGAACGAGCATTTTCAGCAACCACATCCTGCGCTCAAAGCTCAACTACCAGTTCAACCGCGAGCTTTCCCTGCGCGCCATCCTAGATTACAACGCCGTGCTTTCCAACCCGCAGCTGGTGGCCCTCGACCGCGCGAAGCGCCTCACCGTCGACCTCCTGTTCACCTACCTGCTCAACCCCGGCACCGCCCTCTACGTCGGTTACACCGACCGCTACGAGAACCTCTCGCTCGACCCCGGCATGCCGCCCGGCATACCGGCGTCGGCGAACCGCACCGGCTCCCCCACGCATTCGACTGGCCGGCAGTTCTTTGTGAAGATGAGCTATCTTTTCCGCTTCTGAATCGCCGGGCCCGGCGAAACGCTTTCTCTTGTCACCCCGGATGGGATTGCGTAGAATCGCGGTTCTTCTGGCCGCGGAATCGCGGAGAAGCTCCCGGAGACACAAGATGCCACGACGCCTTGCCGCAAAAATCACCGGTGTGGCCGGCTATGTTCCCCCGCGGGTGCTGAGCAACACGGACTTGGAAAAGCTGGTGGAGACCAACGACGCGTGGATCCGCGAGCGCACCGGCATCCGTGAGCGCCACATGGTGGAGAAGGGTGTGGCCGCGTCGCACCTCGCCGTGGAAGCGGCAAGAAGTCTTCTCGCGCAGAAGAATGTGGACCCGAAGGAGATCGACCTGATCGTCGTGGCCAGCGTCACTCCGGACATGATGTTCCCCGCTACGGCCTGCCTGGTGCAGGACCGGCTGGGTGCGAAAAATGCCTGGGGGTTTGATCTCTCGGCCGCCTGCTCGGGGTTTGTCTACGCGCTTACTGTGGGCGCGCAGTTTGTGGGCGCCGGCACGCACAGGAAGGTTCTGGTGATCGGTAGCGACGTCATGACCTCAATCATCAATTTCCAGGATCGCGCCACGTGCGTGCTGTTCGGCGACGGCGCCGGGGCCGTGCTGGTCGAGCCGGCCGCCTCGGACAGCGAAGGCATTCTTGACTTTCACAACGATATTGACGGCTCCGGCGGCTGCTTCCTCTACATGCCCGCCGGCGGCTCGCTCAATCCCCCCTCGCACGAAACGGTGGACAAGAAGATGCACTACGTCCACCAGGAAGGGAAGCAGGTGTTCAAGTACGCGGTGCGGCGGATGGCCGAAGTCGCCTGCCAGTTGCTCGAGCGCAACGGTTACTCCAGCCGCGACCTCAAGCTGGTGGTGCCCCACCAGGCCAATCTGCGCATCATCCGCGCCATGCAAGACCGGCTTGGCGTGGACGACTCCAAGGTGATGGTCAACATCGACCGCTACGGGAACACGACCGCCGCGACCATCCCGCTCGGCCTGCGCGACGCCATCGAGGAGGGCCGCCTGCGCAAGGGTGACCTGGTGCTCCTGGTTGCCGTCGGCGCTGGCTACACGACCGGCGGCATGCTCCTTCGCTGGACCTATTAGAGCCGTCCTGGCCTTTCCAGCCGGACTCCGTTTCAAGCAGGCACGCGACTTGTCTCAGGTGAAGAGTTGGCCGGCAGAGTCTGATTCAGCGCTGGCCCGGCGTTGAGACCTCCAGGCGCGGCCACCAAACCAGCATGAGCAGGAGAGCCACAGCGTAGAACGGACCCGCCTGCCGGAGCGTGTATCCTACATTCCGTAGCGCAAGACCGTAAAGCCCCGCTGCCTCTCACAGCACATAGGAGATGAGGTATCCGGCCCGCCAGTGTCCCAGAGCTGGTAGGTCGTCTGGCCGCAGCCGCAGGACATCTTCGGGAGGACGCACCAACCGCTGTCGGAGCATTGCCGCCACACCAGCCGTCAGGATGAGCAGTGGGATAAACGCGCGTTCCAGATGCCCTTCCACTCTGGGTTCCGCAGGGCCGATCTTTTCGCCCACGAGCACATAAGACACTATGGAGACAAGCAGGACAACGTGGAGGGTCCGCATTTGTCGGAGTGAAAGCTGGATCGGGCTCATGCCTTCTCGCACGGCGCAGGCCGCTGAATATCCGTGGATTCTGCGACGGGCGGCCGCAGACGTCAATGCGGGACGCGCTGCCGGCTGGGAAATGCCCTCCCCTGCGCACAACCCCCGCCGGGTGGCGTAGGGAGGGGAGAATTCTTCGGAAGCGTACTCTAGGAAAGGGGAACTAACAGGAGCGCATTTCCGCGGCACAGGCCAGGTTACGTTCCAGCCGCTGGCCCACGAGCACGGCCACGTAGCGCGAGCAGGTTGCCATCTCGCGCTCGGTCCAAGCCGCCAGCGCGGGGTGTTTCACGCCTGCCAGCCGGTCGAGAGTCTCCATGGC
>JBGPZW010000174.1:0-6680 GCA_041493955.1 Terriglobia bacterium | reverse complement strand
GCGGACTTGTCCACAACCAGGATCACGCCAAACTGCGCGCCCACGGCGATGTTTCGTGGAAAAAGCTGCTGCACGCGCTCGGGGGTGGCGTCGGTCGAGACATCGAAGTCGGCCGGCTCACGGCCCAGGACCAGGTCGCGCACACACCCGCCGACGAAGTAGGCCTGGTGTCCGGCCTCGCGCAGAACGCGGCAGATTCTCTCGGCAAGCTGTCGCGGCGTCATGACCTGATTATGAAACACCCGGCGCGAAGTAGCAAAAAAGGTTGAAGACGGAAACAACCTCGGAGTCGCAGGTCAAAACGGCTTGCCGCTCTTCTCCTTTTTTTCAGACAACGCGGAGGATCAGGCAGGTGATGTCGTCGTGCTGGCGCGTGGCGCCCACGAAGCGGTCCACAGCGGCCATCATGCCGGAGAGCATCTCTTCGGCGCTGGGAACGGGCGCGGCCGCCGAGACCGGCGCGCCAGCACGGAAATGTGCCTCCAGGCGCGGTTCGCCGAATTCCTCACCGTCTTCATTCACCGCCTCAATCACGCCGTCGGTGAAGACCACCAGCAGGTCGCCCGGGCCAAGCGTCACGCTGCCGGAATCATAAACGGCGCGCGACCCAATCCCGAGCGGCAGCCCGCCGATGGCCAGACGCTCGAACACCCCGGCCGCCCGGCGCAGCAGCGGCGCGTTGTGTCCGGCATTGATGTAGGCCAGCGACCTGGTGGCCGGGTCGAGCTCCGCGAAAAAGGCGGTGGTAAAGCGCCGACCCTCGAGGCTGTGAGCGCAGGAATAGCGGTTCAGCTCCTCGACCAGCTCGGCGAGAGAGGTAGGCAGGGCCGCAAGAGCCCGGAGGCTGGCCTGAAAGGTAGCCATGAGCAGCGCTGCGGGCACGCTTTTGCCGGCCACATCGGCGACCACCAGCAGCAGGCGGCCCGTACCCGGCGCAGGCGAGGCGCTCGGCGTGACGGCAGGCGACGGCCGGAAGAAGACGTCATAGTAGTCGCCCGCTACGGTGTTGGCCGGGCGGGTGGCAAAGGCAATGTCCACGCCGGGCACGGCGGGCGGAGCCTCGGGCACGAGCCAATGCTGGATCTCGCGCGCAATTTCCAGATCGCGCTTCATCGTGACGCGGTCGGCCAGTTCGAGCGCCAGCAGGAGAAACAACAGGAGAGCAGCGAGTCCCCCATGCTCCCCCACGCGGAATTGAGAGCTCTGGCCGTATCGGAACTGAATGCCAGAGAAAAACAGCAGCGCGATGGCCGCCAGTAACAGGACGCGGCGCGCGGGAGACAGCTTCATCAACAGGGCCCAGAACAGCGCCCGTGCGACGTGGAACGGCCGCCGCCAGCGCGAGGCGCGGTGGATGGCTTCCCAGTCCACGTCCTGCGAATAAAAGCCGTAGCTCTCGCGCGCTTCGGAGGCAAATTGGGTCCAGAGCTCCTCGAGCTCGAGGCCTTCGGTCACGCGCTGCCAGAAGTCGCGCACGCGGCCGCCCGGACGGGTCAATTTTTCTCGCGCGGACATGAGCGAGGATTATACGGCAAGAGAGCCACAGCTCAGGGGAGAGCAACCAGCTTTCAGCCTGCAGCTTTTAGATTTCAGTTTGCAGCGTCGGCGTCTAGATTTCAGGCAGTCGTTGAGCTATTCCTCGTGGGTGTTGCGCAGCGAGCCGCCGAACTGGATCTTTGAGAAGCCGAAGCGGTCGCGCAGTCGGTCGGTAGCGCGGGTGAGGCGTTCGAGCTTCTCGTGGCGGCCCGCCTCGAGCAGGTCGAGTTGCCGCGCGCCATGGGTCAGCGAAGCCAGCTCAACGCCGAGCAGGCGAATCTTCCGCCGCCGGTCCCAGTGCTCGTCGAAAAGCCTCCGCATCGTGGCGAGGATGACGGTGTCGAGGTTGGTGGTCTCCGGCAGCGTTTTCGAGCGGGTAATGGTCTGAAAACCCGCGTAGCGGATGGTCAGCGTGAGCGTGCGAGCATCGAGACCCGCGTCGCGCAGGCGCTTGGCGACCTTCTGGCAGAGGTGGCTCAGCGTGGTGTCAAGCGCGGCGCGGTCATCGGTATCGAAACCAAAGGTGTGGTTGGCCGAGATCGACTTTGGCTCGGCATCTACGAAGAACTCATAGGAGTCCTCGCCGCGTGCTTTGCGGTAAAGCGCCGTGCCCCACCTGCCGAAGACCTCTTCTAGCTTCTCCTGGGAGACCGCAGCCAACTGGCCGACGGTCTCGATCCCGAGCGATTTCAGCGCCGCTTCGGTGACTTTGCCGATGCCCGGGATCCTGCGCACGACGAGCCCGGCCAGGAAGGCGGCCTCACTGCCCGCCGGTACCCAGAGCAGACCGTGCGGCTTGGCTTGATCGGAGGCCACCTTGGCGACCAGGCGCGTGCGCGCCAGGCCCGCTGAACAGGGCAGGTGCGTGGTGTCCCTGATTTCGCGCACAAGCTGATCCGCCGCAGCCAACGGCGAACCGTGCAGGCGCTCGGTACCGGCCAGATCGAGATAGGCCTCGTCAATCGAGACTACTTCCACTACCGGCAAGTATTTCGCAAGAATCGCCGCGATGCGATCGCTCCACTGGCCGTAGAGCTCGTGGTGGCCGTCGAGGAAAACGGCGTGCGGGCACAGCCGGCCGGCCGTGCGCAGCGGCATAGCGGAGTGGATTCCGTAGCGCCGGGCTTCGTAACTTGCCGCGCTGACTACACCGCGCTGGTCCGGCTGCCCGCCCACAACTACCGGCTTGCCGCGCAACTCGGGGCGTTGCAACAGCTCAACCGACACGAAGAACGCGTCCATGTCCACGTGCAAGATGGAGGCAGAGGAAATAGAGGACTCAGAAGGAGCTTCTGTCGAGACCGCCGATGCGTCTGTGGCGGCGTCATGCTTGGCGCGAAAGCGAGCCAGTTTGGGCATGGCGCAGATTCCAAGCGATTTAGGATACACCGGCGTGAAGGCCCCGGAAACCGCCATCACACTCGGACTAGGTGCGCTCAGCGGCCAAAACGCGCGGGATGCCGGCCAGATCCTGCGTGACGCTGACGCGCGTCCAGCCGCGCGCTGGAGAAACCAGAGTGTCCACGTGCTCGAGCGCCTTGTAGCCCAACTCCAACACCAGGATGCCACCACGGACCAACAACTGGCGCGCCTGGCCAATCAGCGGCTCGTAGATGTCGAAACCCCGTTCCCCGGCGAACAGGGCTGCGGCGGGCTCGTGTTCGCGAACTTCGCGCGGCAGTTGTTCCGCTTCATTGCGCCCAACGTAGGGCGGGTTGCTGACGATCAGGTCGAAAACAAGTGGCGATTGATGAGTGGAAAGTGATGAGTCGAGTAGTACATCGAGCAGATTACACTGGATGAACTCGACGCGGCCAGCGACGCCAAGGCGCGCGGCGTTGCGGTGCGCCACGGCGAGCGCCGCGGACGAAAGTTCCGTGGCGAAGACTCGCGCTTCGGGCAGCTCACGCGCCAGCGCCACCGCCAGGCAGCCCGAACCGGTGCCCACGTCGGCGATCCGCAGGCCAGCGCCGTGAAGCGACGATTGCCGGGCTCCGTGCATATTCCGCTGGCCGAGCCGGGCGAGCGCGACTTCGACGACGTGCTCCGTTTCTGGCCGCGGGATGAGCACGTCAGGCGTCACTTCAAACTCCAGCCCCCAGAACTCCTGGCGACCGGTGAGGTATTGCGTGGGCATTCCGGCGACGCGCTGCGCAACCAGCTCGAAATATTGCGTCGCCTGCGCGGGGGCAACCATCTCCTCCGGATGCGCGTAGAGCCAGGCGCGGTCGCGCTCCAGAACATGCATCAGCAACAACTCAGCGGCTAACGTGTGCGACGGCACGCCCCCTTCGCGCAGCCGCGCCATGCCTTCTCTGAGCGCGCCGCGAACATCCGGGGTTCCGGATTGGTAAGCAGCCGAGTGCACTGGATTTGTGCTCAGGCTTCGACGAGTTCCTGCTTAAGCCGCTCGGCCTCGTAGCGAGTGACCAGCGCGTCCACGAACGGCTCGAGCTTGCCGTCCATCACCTCGGTGAGCTGGTGCAACGTCAGGCCGATGCGATGGTCGGTGACCCGGTTCTGCGGAAAGTTGTAGGTGCGGATCTTCTCCGAGCGGTCGCCCGACTTGATCTGGCCTCGGCGCTCGGCGGCGATCTGCTGGTGCTGCTTTTCCTGCTCCAGCTCGTAGAGCCGCGCACGGAGCACGCGCATGGCCTTGGCGCGGTTTTTGATCTGCGATTTTTCGTCCTGCTGCGAGACCACGAGGTTGGTGGGCAGGTGGGTAATGCGCACGGCCGAGTAGGTGGTGTTCACCGACTGTCCGCCCGGGCCCGAGGAGCAGAAGGTGTCGATGCGGATGTCCTTTGGTTCGATTTTGATGTCGATTTCGTCCGCCTCGGGCAGCACCGCGACCGTCGCCGCCGAGGTGTGGATGCGGCCCTGCTGCTCGGTCTGCGGTACGCGCTGCACGCGGTGTACGCCGCTTTCATACTTCAGCTTGGAGTAGACCTTCTTCCCCTGGATGGCCGCGACAACCTCCTTGAGGCCGCCATGGGACGACGGCGAGCTTTCCAGCACCTCGACGCGCCAGCCCTGCGATTCGGCGTAGCGCGAGTACATGCGGAAAAGTTCTCCGGCAAACAGTCCGGCCTCCTCGCCGCCGGTGCCGGCGCGGATTTCGAGGATGACGTTTTTCTCGTCGTTGGGGTCGCGCGGCAGGAGCAGGAGCTTCAAGTCGCGCTCCACGGCCTCTTTGCGCCCGGCGAGCTGCCGCTCCTCTTCGTGAGCGAGCTGCTTCATCGCAGGGTCTTCGGCTTCAAGGTGCATCTGCCTGGCCTCGCGCAGGCCCTTTTCAATCTGCTTCCACTCCCTGTACTTGGCGACGACTTCGGCCAGCTCACCGTGGGTGCGGGCGAGCTTCTGGTACCGCGCCGAGTCCGACAACACCTCGGGTGAGGAGAGCTGCCTAGTCAGCTCGTCGTAGCGCGACTCAATCTGGTCGAGTTTTTCAAACAGCGTCAGCGTGGCCATGAAATCCTGCTCCGTGCCGCAATGGCAAAATACAAGAAGCGCAACGTAAAACTCACAACGCGACGGGTAGAGGACTGCGGCGACCCCGCGGTGCGGGGCCAAGAGGAGGCTTGCTAATAGAACGCGGCAAACATCACAATCTTACCTGCCCTTAGAATAGCGATGAAGCCCGGGAAAGTCAAATGGCCGCGCGAGCGGGTCTCCGTTGCTGTGGAGTTCGGCGATGTACTACGATACGCTTTCCGCACATGAGCGACCTGCTGACCACGACGCAACCATCCACTGCTCCCGCTGCCGGGAACGACCTGGGCATGCTGTGGGGATTCTGGTATCCGGCGCTGCGGAGCAGCCGCATCCGCCGCCGCGCGCTTGCCAGCGCCATTCTGCTCGAAGTGCCCCTGGCGATCGGCCGCGACGCGCAGGGCCGCGCGTTTGCCCTGCGCGACACCTGCCCACATCGCGGTATGCCGCTTTCGGCCGGCCGTCTTGACGGCGCCGAGCTCGAATGCTGCTACCACGGCTGGAAATTCGACGCCCACACCGGCCAGTGCCGCGAGATTCCCTCATTGACCGCGCGCGATAAGCTGAAGCCGGATCGCATCTTCGCCGACAGTTTTCCCTGCGAGGAGCGCGACGGCTATGTCTGGGTGTACATGCCCGATCCCGAGGCGCGGCCCGGCGCAGCCGACGCGCCGCCGCCCGCGCCGCAGTTGCCGACCTTCAGCGAGCGCCATCGACTGACGCACCTCTGGGCCGGCCTGCCCTGCCACGTGGACCACGGCATCATCGGGCTGATGGACCCGGCGCACGGCCCCTTCGTGCATCAATCCTGGTGGTGGCGGAGCCGGCACAGCATTCGCGAGAAGGAAAAACGCTTCGAGCCGATTCCCAACGGGTTCCGGATGAGTGCGCACGCGCCATCGGCCAACAGCGCCCCGTACAAATTGCTGCGCGTGTACGGCGAGCCCATCATCACGACAATTGACTTTGTGCTGCCTAACATGCGGTTCGAGCAGATTCGCTGCGGGCGCTACTGGTTCTCGAGCCGCGCCACAGTCACACCCGTGCGCCGCGACCTCTGCCGCATCGACTTCTGCGCAGCCTGGAACATTTTCACGTGGGTTCCTTTCGTCGTGCCGATCTTTAGGCTGTTCGGGCGCCGGTTCATCCGCCAGGACCAGCAGACCATGATCCGGCAGGCCGAAGGCCTCAAGCACAATCCCAACCTGATGTTGATTGACGACGCCGACCGCCCGGCCAAGTGGTATTTTCAGTTGAAGGCGGCGCTGCTGGAGTCTCGGCGCAGCGGCGCGCCGATGCAGCATCCCCTCGACGGCCCGGTCACGCTGCGCTGGCGGAGTTGACGCGGCTGCGCTTTTTGCAGCCATGTCATCCTGAGCGGAGCGCGGGGAAGCGAGGGAACTCTCAGAGGGATTCCTCGGCCCCGCCGAGCCGGTCCTCGGAATGACACCGTCGGGGGGGATGGCGCGTTCGCTCGACTGCACTGGGGACAAATTCAGGGTGCCAATACACAAGAAGGCCAGGAATACAGGGCACGCTACCGAAGTTCTTTCAGGTCGAATTCAACCACCACAGTCTGGCCGTCGGGCGTCAGCACTTCGATTTCCACTGGCTCGGAGCGGATTTGCGCGGGCTCGAATTCCAGGAGCACT
>JBGPZW010000055.1:0-20041 GCA_041493955.1 Terriglobia bacterium | reverse complement strand
CGCGCCGCAGGCGACGCGCAAGCGTTTCACCGCTGGTGGGGCCTCACCACGCTGCTTGGTCTTGCGTTTCTCGCCGGCCAACTAGCGGGTCTGCGCCAACTGTCGGCCGCGGGCGTTTTTCTTGCCAGCAACTCCGCAAGCAGCTTCTTCTACGTAATGACCGCGGCGCACGGCGCCCACCTGCTGGGTGGGATTGTGGCCCTCCTCTACGTGGCCTTTCGCGCCTGGGAACGCTCGCGCATCACCCAGGGCACTGCCGCGGAGTTGGCCTCGATCTACTGGCACTTCGTGGATGGGCTGTGGCTGTTCCTGTTCGCACTTCTCTACCTGGGAGGGTGAACCGTGCTTACCGCGTTCGCAGTGGGCTATGCCGTTTGCCTTTCCGCGGCGTCCGAGGCCGGCAAGGTTGCGGGGCGCTCGATTGATGACCTCGGGGTCCTGGTCCTGCTCATCCCTGCGCTCTTTATCTTTGCCGGAGTTCTGGCGTTCGCCGTCCGTCGCTCCAACGCCACCGTGGAAATCGCCCGTGCACGCGTGCCGTTTCAATCTCGCGGGCAGGTGGAAGTGGAATCGAGGCTCCCCAACCTTGCACCCGAAATGGATGCCACAGAATAGTTCGGGGCCTGCACACTCTTGGACAAGATTCTCCCAATGTGTGCACTAATTTAACGCAAGCTGCCTAAATTGATGAAATAACTCTCTAAGAATCAGCACCCCACTCGTGGAAGCCTAATTGCGGAATATGTACCAACTGAATTGTGCGTAACGTCCCCGCGTCACCTTCAGGATGAGCAAGTAGGGCGTACTTTTGAGAAAGAGCCGTTCCCCGCGGTTCTAGAACCAATCTCAGTTTAACTGAAGTATTGGGCCATTGGAAAGAGCGCGGACTCCAGCCGTCTCCTTCCAAGGGGGCACCTCGCGTTCCTTGCGCACCAGATCAAGATAGGAGGCCCGACCGTCATGAGAAACCTATACCGATTCTGGTTGTTTATGGCCTTACTTTGTCTCCTCACTCTGTCTGCGAATGCCCACTTCCTTCGGCTCCATTTGACGATGGCCCCTGCCACGCGCAGTGCCGGAATCGTCAGCGGTCGAGTGACCGTGCAAGGCCAACTTCCAAGGCCCAAGACAATCAACATGTCTGCTGAGCCTAATTGCGCAAAAATGTATTCCACTCCCCCGACCACAGAAGATGTAGTTGTTGGTCAGGGCGGTACGCTGAAGAATGTGGTTGTGTACATTTCCGCTGGCGCAATGGAAGAGACTGCGCTGCCCAGCCAACCCTTTCCCGTCATGCAAAAGGGCTGCCGGTTTACTCCGCATGTCGCCGCGGTACAAGTGAATCAGGAACTTCAACTGATCAACGAGGATTCGACCTCGCACAATATCCATCCTTTTCCCAACCTGAATCGCGAATGGAATAAGGCTCAGCCGGCCGGGACGCCTCCCCTTTCCGCCAAGTTTGCCAGGGAAGAGATCATCCCGGTTAAATGCAACATCCATCCGTGGATGCGAAGCTACTTCGTGGTTCTGAAGACGTCGCACTTCTCGGTGACGGGAGAAAACGGCGCATTTACCATGAATGATCTTACCCCCGGCAAGTACACGATCACGGCGTGGCACGAAACGTACGGCACGCAGACCCAGGAAGTAACCATCACCGAAAACGAGACCACGCCGACTAACTTCGTCTTCAAAGCAAGGTAATCCCCGGATCAAAGAGCTGGCCAAATCACGCCAGGTTACGCGTGACATCAGCGTGATCTCGCCGATCGACGGAATCGTCCTTTCCCGCAATATCTCGCCCTCACACAAGTTTGGACGCGGGAGTGAGTTTTACCGCCTTGCAGACCTCAGAAAGATCTGGGGCATCGCCGACCTTTTCGGTGACGAGGCGCTAGCCCTGGTCCCGGCATCAAGGTCAAAGTCACCGTTCGCGAACTGTCCAGATCTGTCTACGCAACGGTAAGCGATAATCCCCCGCTCTTCGATCCGGCATCGCGCACGCTGAAGCTGCGCCTCGGGGCCGATAATCCGGACCTGTTCGCCGCATCATCCGCAGACGAACGGAAAGCTCGAGCGCTTTCACCAGACGCGGAAGGCGCGCGTGAAACTGCGTTGGAACAGTACCGGTTGTGGTGCAAGAACAAGCACCTAACAGCTTGAATCAAAATGAGATTGGCGGAAGCGTGTGGGAGTCGAACCCACCATCCGACTCGCGAAGAGCCGGATCGCCGGCTTTGAAGGCCGGGAAGGTCACCGGACCCCTTTCGCCTCCGGAGGGATTATAGAGGCGAGGCGGGAACCTTTCAAACTTTCCGCACTTCGCTGCCCACCTGGGCTTCGACCATGTCGAACACTTTAGGGCTGGTACAGACTTCGTAGTAGGCGTGAGTGCCCACGGCGCCGATTTTTCCGTCGGGCAGGAGTTGGCGGACAAGGCCCTTGCGAATCACGATCGGCTCGAGCGCCTCACCGATGGGCGCCTCGCCACAATAAAACGTGACGCGCTCGCGGCCCCAGGGCATCACACAGTCCGTCTCCACCGAGCTCAGGGAGATCTCTTCCGTGAGCTTTTGGAAACCCTCGTCATTCAGCTCGACACCATTCAGATTGAAGCGGATCAGGAACTCGTCCGCTTCCTCCTCCGAAGTGCCCTCCATCACGGTTTGAAAGAGAAAGAGTTTGAAGAGCGATGGGTTCTTCGCCAGAAGCCGCCGCGCCACCTTCGAGCAGCTTGAGAGCCGATCCGACAGGTTCAGGGCGCGAGAGATCATAATGCGTGAATCGCTGTCCATCCAGAACGTCGGCGGCGAGCCCTGGTAGGCAACGCCCAGGCCCAGCTCGAGGCGCGGCAGGTCGCTCGCCTCCGCCCGGTCGTTATAGGCCTGGGAGACAGCCAAGATCTGGCGCGCCAACAGGCAAGCCTTGGACACGGCATGCTGGTGGGAGCGGTTCGACTCGGACTCGAAAATGGCCATGACGATGGCATCGCCCTCGATGAAGACCTTAGCCGCGCCGAAGCGATCCAGGATGCGTTTCACGGGTTCGTAGAGGTTCAAACTCAAATGCGAGGCGGGGTTCAAACCTCGCGCCAGGAGGTCGCGGGTGATCTGCGTCGAGCCGCGGACGTCGGCCTTGATTACGGCGTGCGACACCACACGGTCTTCGGCGGGGCGCCCTTCCTCCGGGAGCAAGAACTCGTAGAGGCTGCTATTGAGCCGGGAAAGCTCCCGGGTGCGTTCGGTGCGGATCAGGTTGATGCGCTCCATGCAGGCGGACAGGCGCTGCAAGTCGCGGAGGTCGCGGTGCAAGCGCATGAAGTCTTCGGCAAACCGCACGGCGACGGCGCGGGCCTCGTCGCGGGGATAACGCCGCAACTTGCGGGCCAGGTCTTCAATACGCTGCAGCGAGAACCGCTTTGCAGGAAACTGCTTGAGAATATCTTCAACGTGCTTCAGTTCCTCGCGAAAGACTAGGGTCTTCTTGAGTTGTTGGAGGTGCACCGGCGGGCAGTAGTCGTGGTAGAGATTTCGCAACTCATAGCTCGCCAGCACATGGACCAGCAGCTCGCGCTGTTCCAAGCGGTTCACCCATTCCTCGAGGAGCTGGCTGCGTGTCGCGGAGGCATCGGTGTCCCCCTCCCCGGCCCACTGCGGGTCAAACAGGCGCCGGGCATTCTCCGGATCATTCAAGTAGTCGCCCAAGCGGCTCTGGTACTGCGCGGTGAGGAAGTCGGCCTTGTGTTTGGCAGCCTCCAACTCTGAGCCGAGAGCTTCGAGTTTCTGCTGGAGATGCCTGTGCCTCCTCTCCACATCGGCCAGGGTGGCCCGCAGGGTGGCCGGGTCGGAACTCCCGACCAGTCGCGACAGAAACCCGTCTCCTCCCTCGAGCCGCCGAAGCAGACCCTTCTTTTCCTCCTCGAGGCGGGCGAGTTCCGCGCGCGTGGCGAGCGCCGCATCCACACGCGTATGGTAGTTCTTCCACTGCTCGCTCATTTCCGCGCCCTGGTCGCCGGCCAGAATGAACTCGCGGAGGAAGTCGAGGAACAGGGCCTCAATGGTCTCGAAGCGATCCTGGTCGTGCAGGTAGTTGCCGAGCAGGACGTACTGCTCAAGATACAGGACGTCGTCCTTGCCCCCTTCCACGAACACCAGGCGGTTCTTCAGTAGGTCGTAGGGTTCGCCCTTCTCTTCCCCAAACAGGGCGCGCCGGGATTTGCACAGCATGTTTTCCTCGACATCGAGGAGAACCTGGTACACCTGCTGGCCGACCTGGCGATAAACGTTGCGGCGGCTGGCCTGCAACTCGGCCAGGCGCGCCTTCATCACGTGTCCCTGCTCGCTGTGCTCAAAGACCGCACCCCGGTGGCGGATCCACTCTTTACCCTCCAGTACCAAATTGGCGAACTGGTTGCCTATCTCCTGGGTGAGGAATTTCAGCAGCGAGACCCGCAGGAGCAGATCGAGCTCGATATTCTTCTCGTATTTGGCGCGGGTCAGGGAGGCCTGCATGAGTTCGGTCAGATGTTTCCTGAGGACGCTGGTTTCAGGAGCCCTGAACGGCCGTGAGGCGACCCCCGAGAATTGCGTCAGGTTTGCGGTCTGGCGGATCAGGTCCAGCAGATAGGCCCGGGCAAACTCCACGAACACGGGGCTCAAGAACACATCGAAGTGAATGTTGTCCACGCCGACGGTCAGCGTGCCCTGGGACAGATCGCCCGAATAAGTCTTCAGATTGATCCGCGCAGGCTTGCCTGCGGAAGGCGCGCCGGGACGTTCATTTGTGGAGTTCGACATGGTTTTGGCGCGACGGGCTCTTGCTCAGTCTAGCCAAGTCGATTGCGGCCAACAAGGCGACGAGCCCAACCCGTTAACAGGGAGCTCGGCCGGACGGGGACTTGAATGGCCCTGGTATTCTGCAGAAACTGACGGTGGCGCCTCGGCGCGGTAGAGACCGAGGAGACCTCGGTGCGGGCCCCTCACAACCCCATGATCTGGAATCCCGCATCCACGAACACAATGTTCCCGGTGACACCGCGGCCAAGTTCGCTGGCCAGGAAGACGGCTACGTCGGCCACTTCGGCCGGGTCGGTGTTGCGGCGCAGCGGGGCGTGTTGGGCCACGCTTTCCAACACTTTGGAAAAGTCTTTGATGCCGCGTGCCGAGGCGGTCTTCACCGGACCGGCCGAGATGGCGTTCACGCGGATTCCACTCGGGCCGAGGTCGCTGGCCAGGTAGCGCACCGTGGCCTCAAGCGCCGCCTTGGCCACACCCATCACGTTGTAGTTGGGCACGACACGCGTGGAACCGAGATAGGTCAGCGTAGCGATCGAACCCCCCGCGGTCATCAACGGCGCCGCCGCCCGGGCTACGGCGAGCAGAGAAAAACTGCTGACCTCCTGCGCCAGCAGGTACCCGGAGCGAGAGGTTTCCACGAATGGTCGGCTGAGGTCTTCGCGGCTGGCGAAGGCTATGCTGTGCATGACCGTGTCGATCTTTTCGCCCTCGGCCTTGAGAGTCTGCACGAGTTGATCGATCTCCTGCTGCTGCTGGACGTCGCAGGCCAGGACTCGGGCGGCCTTCAACTCCTGAGCCAACTCTTCGACCGTCTCCTTCTGCCGTTCACCTTGATAGGTGAGAATCAGCCGGGCACCTTCGCGCGTATAGGCCTGCGCGATGGCATAAGCGAGGCTCCACTTGTTGGCCACGCCGAGCACGAGCGCATTCTTGCCTTCCAGAAGTTTGGACATGGACAGTTATCCTGCCTTGGAGTCGAACGTTCTCCGGCCAAATTTGCCGGTGGGCTCTAGCCCTCCTCCGTTGGTTTTCGGACAGCAGCAGAGACAGCGTTCTCCCTGCGCGAATCGGTAATCGTGATGCGCCGGGTGTCCCCGTCAAGATGCTCCAGGTGCACCTGGATCGCGGGCCAGTCGGTGCGCAGTGTCATCCGCTCGGACCATTCCACGATGACCACGGCGGGTTCCGCCAGTACGTCTTCCAGGGCGAGTGTTTCCAGATCGTGGAAATCTTCCACCCGGTAAAGATCCACATGGTACACCTTGCAGTGATTGTGGAACACGTGCACCAGTGTAAAGGTCGGACTGGTGACCTCCTCCTCGCTCCCGGCGCCCAGGCCGCTGACGATTCCCTTGGTGAAAGTGGTCTTGCCCGATCCCAGCTCGCCGGTGAGCATCACCAGTATGGGTGGTGCGAGCCGCGCGGCTAGATTCTTGCCCATCCCGATGGTGTCTTCTGCCGACTGCGAGATGAATTCGCTACGCGTCACGTTCGAGCTCCGCTTGCACCTGCCGCCAGGCCTGGGGAATCTCGGCAATCAAGTCGGAGGCGATCAAGGGCGCCTCCCCGACTCGCGCGGCGGCTAAGTCCCCGGCCAGCCCGTGCAGATAGACTCCCAATCCCAGCGTCCTCTCCCAGTTCCCTGTCCCGAACTGAGCCGTCAACCCAGCCAGCATGCCGGTCAGGACATCGCCGGTGCCACCGGTAGCCATGCCGGGGTTCCCGGTGGAATTGATGAACGCGCGCCCGTCGGGTGTGGCGATAATCGTATGGTAACCCTTGAGAACAACAAAGGCATTCCAGCGTGCCGCGGCCTGCAAGGCAATTCCCAGGCGGTTCTCCTGCACCTGCTCCGTGGTGCAACAGAGCAGCCTTGCCATCTCCCCGGGGTGGGGCGTGAGGGCCACCGCCGGTGCCTTTCGCTTGTTGAGTTCGACAGCGCGGCCCTCAGCAAACGCATTCAGGCCGTCGGCATCCAGGATAACCGGCAGCGGGCAATCGGCCAGCAGCAGGCGCACAAACTGCTGGGTCTCCTGATGCGTGGAGAGGCCCGGGCCCATGGCGACCACCGTTTTCCCTTTCAGCAACTCGGCGAACCGCCCGTAGTCGAGATTGCCCAGGCCAATGCTCCCGGCCTCGGTACTCACCAGCGGCGCGGTCATCATCTCAGGCAAACCGGCGGCGACGATCGGGAGCGAGTCGGCGGGGGTCGCAACCGTGACCAGCCCAGCGCCCGAGCGCAACGCACCCGTGGCCGCGAGCACCGCCGCTCCGGCCTTGCCGAGCGAGCCGGCCACAATCAGCGCATGCCCGTAGTCTCCCTTGTGCGCCGCGGCCGGGCGTCGCAAGCTGAGCGAACCGAACTCACCCGGCTGGAGCCAGTGGAATTTCAGTTGAGGATCTTCCTCCAGCAGTTGCGCCGGGGTACCGATGCCATGTACAACCAGCCTGCCGACACGGTCGCATTGTGGAGACACCAGTTGGCCCACTTTGGGGGCTGTGAAGGTCACCGTGTAGTCCGCCACAATCACCGGCCCGGTAATGCGAGCCTCGCTTCCCGCATCCGAGGGCAGTCCGGAGGGTGTGTCCACGGCCAGAACCCTCGTCCTCCGAGGTCGGGCATGGGAAATCTGGTTGACGTCTTCGATCGCCGCGGCGAGCAGCCCTTCAACCGGGCCGCTCAACCCGGTTCCCAGAAGCGCATCCACGATGAGGTCGGCCTCCGCCAGAGTGCCCCGCGCGGCCTCCCACTCCCGCGCCGAAGTCACCACGCGCAATTCGGCGCCGAGCTTTTGCCAGTGTTTCAGATTGGTCGCGGCATCGCCTTTCAGCGCATCCGGCGCGCCAAAGAGAAAAACCTCCGGGTTGCCGCCCTGGCGTTTGAGGAGACGCGCGACGACCAAACCGTCGCCGCCGTTGTTCCCCTTGCCACAGAGAATCACAATGTGGCGCCGGGCGAGGTCTGGAAACTGCGTGGCCAGGAATTCGACCACTCCCGTGCCGGCATTTTCCATCAATGTCAGGCTGGGAACGCCGAAGCGCTCGCTGGTGAGCCGATCGGCTTCGCGCATTTGTGCTGCGGTGAGAACTTTCATGCCGGACGCCGCCTGGCGCCGCTACAACAGCCAACCGCCGCAGACGTTGAGCACCTGGCCGGCGACGTTGTCGGTTTCCTCGGAAGCGAAGAACTTCACCGCGGCGGCCACGTCATCGGCGGTCGGTGGCCGGCCAATCGAATACCGGGCATTGCGGATGCGGCGCGCCTCGGCCAGCGTCAGCTCCTTTTCGTCCAGATTCGAAGGGTTGACCACGTTGACCGTGATGCCGTTGCTTGGCCTCCTCGATGGCCAGCGAACTGGAAAACGCCGCCACCGCGGCTTTGGCCGCAGCGACAACCCCACGCCCCCGAAAAGCCCGCTAGTATATCCGAACCCTCTGCCGCACCCTAGCGCCGCGGCTCATCCAGCCGCGCGACAACAACGGTCATGTCGTCCGCCTGCTCCGGCGTCCCGGCCCATTCCTCGGCCGCCGTCACCAGGGCTTCAGCCAGCGCATGGGCGGAGGCATCTGGATGACGCATGGCCACCTCGGCCAGGCGCCGCGCGCCGAACTCTTCTCCGTAAACGTTTTCCGGCTCGGTTAGACCATCGCTGTAGGCCAGCAGCAGGCTGCCCGGCTCCATCTGAATGGTTCCCTGCTCATAGGCGCAGTTGTCGAATAGGCCCACCACTGTCCCGCCGTCCTCCAGCTTTTGCAACTTGTCGCCGGCGATATACAGCGGCGGCAAGTGCCCGGCATTCGTGTAGCACAGCGTGCGCGTGGCCGCATCATAAACCGCGTAGAAAAGCGTCGCATAGCGGTCTTCCGAGGAGTTCAGGAACAGGTGGCGATTCAATCGGCTGACCAGTTCTGAAGTGCTCCCGCGGGCGTCTCCGTCCAGCAGTACTTGGCTGCGGAGTGCCGCCTGGAGGCTGGCCATCAGGAGTGCCGCCGAGATTCCCTTTCCGCTGATGTCCGCGATGGCGATGCCCACGCGGGTCGGCCCCAGGCCGATGAAGTCGTAGTAATCGCCGCTGACCACACGCGCGGCGCGGCAGACGGCGTCGAGCTGGATGCCCGGCAGCGAGGGCAGGTTGCGCGGGAACAGTTGCGCCTGGACTTCCCGGGCGATGGCCAGCTCGTTTTCCAGGCGCTGGCGCTGGCGCTGCTCTTCGATCAGCGCGCTGATCGAGCTGGTCATGGAGTTGAACGATTCCCCGAGCGCGCCCAACTGGTCCTTTTGTTGCACCCGGACGCGATGAGTGAGGTCACCCGCCTGCACATCCCGGGTCGCGCGGTAGAGATCCGCCACGGCGTGGGTGATGGTTCGAGTCAGCACGATGCCGGTCACCAGAGCCGCGACTTCGATCACCAGGAAAATGACCCCGACAGCGATCAAGACCTGAAAATACAGCCCGCCCAACTCGCCCAGGGAACTGAACAGGCGCCCGTTGAGCTGCGAGGGGCGCGCGGAGAAGAACGCGAAGACCGGGTGGCTGGGGTCTTCCTTCGGACCGGGGCGCAAGGTCACCGCCTCCAGCTTCGAGACTCCCTCAACCTTGATGTCCAGCCAGTTTGCGGCCGCCTGCAGAGTGCGTTTGCGCGTTCCAATGCGGCCCACGGTCCGGAATCGACGGTTGCCGATCCGAAAGACGCTTCCTTGGGCGCTCCCCTCGTCCGCTGGGCCGGTGACCACGAATTGGATGGGGCCCAGGAAAGGCGCCAGACGTTCCACCAGCTCGGGCGTCACCGGCACGGTGGCGGAAATCACCACGGGGCCCGCCGGGGCGCGCCGCGACGATACCGCCATCAACAGGAGCTTATCTCCTGACTGGACGATTCCCGCGAAACGATTCTTCCGTGGGCCCGACTGCCGGCTCAGCATCTCCTGCTCGGTATTCATTTCGATCCGCAAGCCGGGCAAGTCAGGCTCCACAGCCGCGGTACCCGGAGTGCCCGGCGGTAGCGTGGCCGCTTTCGAGATGGTGCTCGGACCCTGCGCGGCAACCGTGGCCGCGACGTCTTCGGCCGCGTCGGCGACCTTCTCCACGAACAGTTGCAGATCATCGTTGAGCAGGTAGGCCCCCAGTTGCGAGTAGATGACCGAGGCTGAGAGCACGACCATGACCAGGAGGAGAAGCACCGGCACCACGGCAATGAAGACGTAGGCCACTATCAGGCGATTCCGCAGACTCCAGAGCAAACGATGGCGCGCCCAGGCCAGAAGACGGAAGGAGAAGTAGCCCAGGGACAAATAGAAGAGGAATCCGATAGTGAAAAGAAGAAATTTCGGGAGACCGCTCTCGGGAACTTTTGCCGGGGACAGGCGAATAAGCCAGACCAGCCCATAGAGGAGAATCGCCCCCAGCGCGGCGCGGCTCAGACGGCTCAAGCGGCGCCAGTGAAAACCCGCACGTCCGAGGAAATCTGAAGACATAGAGGAACCAGTGGGGTGCCCGAGCTCTTGGTTCGAGAAAGAGTGCCTGCCGAAAGTTATGAACCCGGGCCTGCGCTCCTCCACCGTGGCTCGAGCCGCCCTGGAGGGCGGCCAGCCGTCGCGCCGGCCTACTGACCCGAAAGCTTGCCGACGCGGCTATGATAGCGGCTGTAGGTAAAGTAAATCACCAGGCCGATGATCAGCCAGACGATCAGCCGCGCCCAGTTGACCCATCCCAGCTTATACATCATATAGCCGTTAAAGCCGATCCCCAGGATGGGCACCACGGGCACCCAGGGCGTCCGGAAAGGCCGCGGCTGGCCCGGATTGGTGCGGCGCAGGACCAGAACCGCTATGCACACCATCACGAAGGCCAGCAGCGTGCCGATGTTCACCATTTTTCCGATGTCGTCGATGGGGGTAAGACTCCCGACGATGGCTGCCAGCAGGCCCACGAGGATCGTATTCTTATAGGGCGTGCGAAACCTCGGATGAATGGCCCCAAAGAACTTCTTGGGCAGTAACCCGTCGTTGGCCATCGAGTAGAGCACGCGGGTCTGGCCCAGCAGCATCACCAGCATCACGCTGGTCAGGCCCGCGAGCGCTCCCAATACGATTAGGTGTGAAGCATTGGTCAGGCCGCGATCCAGAAAGGCCTGGGCGATGGGCGCTTCGATGTTGACGGAGTTCCACGGCACCATCCCGGTCAGCACACCAGCCACCAGGATGTAAAGCACCGTACAAACCAGCAGCGAAGTGATGATGCCGATGGGCAGGTCGCGCTGCGGGTTTTTGGCCTCCTGCGCGGTTGTGGAGACGGCGTCGAACCCGATGTAGGCAAAAAAGATGTACGCAGCGCCCGCTCCCACTCCCGAAAAACCCATCGGCGCGAAGGAGCTCCAGTCGTGGCCCCAGTTGGAGGTGTTGATGTAGCGCATCCCCAGCAGGATGACGAAGAGCACCACGGAAACCTTCAGGATCACGATCCCCGCGTTGAACCGCGCGCTTTCCTTGATCCCGATCACCAGAATGGCGGTGATGACCAGGGCGATACAGAAGGCCGGCAAGTTGAACCCCAAATCGATTCCGAACAGGCGGGGCGCGCCGACCAGGTCGTGCGCGCGCGCGATCAGCTCCGAAGAATGTGCGCTGATGATCCCTTCCACCTTCTGCAGAAACGCCTGCGTGCCCTCTACCAACGTTTGATCAGCCGAGTGGGCCATTTGCCGGGCGATGATCTTCTCGGCGACCTTCAGCGCGGTCCAATGGTCGTAGGCCAGCCAAAGCGGCACGCGCATGTGGAAGATCTTCATGAACTCAATGAAGTGGTTGGACCAGCCGGAAGAAACTGTGCTCGCGCCCATGGCGTACTCCAGGGTCAGGTCCCAGCCAATGATCCAGGCAAACAGTTCGCCCAGCGTCGCGTACGCATAGGTGTAGGCGCTGCCGGCCAGCGGGATCATCGCCGCAAACTCGGCGTAGCATAGCCCCGCAAACGCACAGCCCAGACCCGAAACCACGAACGAGAGCATCAGCCCCGGCCCCGCATAGTGCGCTCCCAGGCCGGACAGCACAAATATGCCCGCACCAATGATGGCGCCGATGCCCAGCGCGGTAAGCGAGACCGGGCCCAGCACGCGCTTCAGCGTGTGCTCGCCGGACTCCTGAGACTCCGCGAGCAGCAGGCTCATCGGCTTCCTGGCAAACAATGGATTCCCCATGCACACTCTCCCTGTTGCGAAATGAGCCAGCCCGCCGGACCGGCCTTCTGTCAGTCCGCTCTCCCTGCGACTCTCTCTCCCGATCGGCGCCGCCAGATCCAATAGACCGGCGCGCCCAGCACCACGATCAGCAGGCCCGGCCAGGTGGTCTGGGTCTTGTACAGGATCAGCACGACCATGATCAGTATGGCCGCCGCGATGTACAGAACCGGCACCACCGGATAGCCGAACGCCCGGTAGGGCCGCTCCGCGTCGGGCCGCTTGCGCCGCAAGACGAACAGCGCCGCAATGGTCAGTACATAGAAGATCAGAACGGAGAAGACGACATAATCGAGCAGATCACCGTAGAGATTGCCATACGTTTCCGCTCCGGTGACGGAATTCCGAATGCGCGTCCGCGGCAGCACCAGCAGCGCGGCCCACAGGCCCTGCAGGAGGAGTCCCATCGCCGGCACGTGTTTGGCGTTCAGCTTGCCGATGGCTTTGAAGAACAGGCCATCGTTGGCCATCGCGTAATACACGCGGGCACCCGCCAGGATCAGCCCGTTGGCACAGCCAAAGGTGGAAACCATGATGGCCACGGCCATGATCGTTGCCCCGGCGTCGCCGAAAATCACATTGAGGGCCGCCGTGGCCACGCGATCATCGGGCGCCTGCTGGATCTTCGCCAGCGGTAGAGTCGCGAGATAAGCCACGTTGGCCAGAAAGTAGAGCGCGATCACGATGAAGGTTCCGGCGGCGAGCGAGAGGGGAATGTCGCGCCGCGGGTTTTTCACTTCCCCGGCGGTGAAGGTGATGTTGTTCCAGGCATCGGCGGAAAACAGCGAGCCGACCTGGGCGACGCACAGGGCAATGAGCAGCCCAATCGCGCCGGTCGCCGCCGATACCGCAGGGACAAACGAACGGAACAGGTCGGCACCCGGCTCGATGGGTTGCGCGCCGTGTGGCGTCCACCAGGAACTGAAGTTCGCGCTGACCGCCCCGGCATTCCGTCCCACCAAGATGCCCAGGAGAATCAGCCCCACGAGCGCGAGCCCTTTGGCCGAGGTGAAAATATTTTGGATGAGCTTTCCGAGCCGCAGCCCGCGCGTATTGACAAAGGTCAAAAACAGGATCAGCAACAGAGCGATCAGCTGCTGCCACGATAGGCTGACCGCATATTTCGAGGAGAGGATGATCGGCCGCACAATCCACGCCGTGGGAGAGATCGCCGGCACCAACACACCCAGGAAGCGCGAGAAGCCGACGGCCACGGCCGCAATCGTGCCCGTCTGAATCACCAGAAACAGCGTCCAACCGTAGAGGAATCCCCACAGCGGTGAGTACGACTCGCGCAGATAGACGTACTGCCCGCCGGCCTTGGGCATCATCGCGGCCAGCTCGCCGTAGGAAAGAGCTGCGGCGCACGTCAGGATGCCCGTGATGACCCAGGCCATCAGCAGGCCGCCAGCCGAGCCGGTTTGCCGGGCTATGTCAGCCGAGACAATGAAGATGCCCGAGCCGATCATCGAGCCGACGACGATCATCGTCGAGTCCACCAGACCCAAGCCCTTCACCCACTCGGTCTCAGTCACAATTGGCTGCTTGGGGATCGCGCGCGTGGCGTCAGACATAGGCACTGTCCTTTACGAAACCTCGCTTGCGACCTGCGCTCCCAGCTCCAAGAACTCGCGCGCCCGGACGCGGGGATCGGCGGCACAGAGCAGGTCGCGGGCCACCGCCACTGAATCTGCGCCTGCCCGGAAGACGGTTTCCGCACGCTCCAGGGTAATCCCGCCGATGGCCACCAGAGGCTTGCTGGTCAGGCATCGGGCACGGCGGATGAAATCCACGCCCACAACCGGGTCTGTTTTCTGCTTCGTGTCGGTCGCGAAAATCGGGCCGACGGCGACGTAGTCCGCCGAGGTTTCCTGAGCCTTCTCGACCTGTCCGAGGGTATGCGTGGAAACTCCAACCCAGCGCATCGGGCCGCAGATCGCGCGCGCTTCGGCTACGGGGAGATCTTCCTGGCCAACATGCACGCCTCCCGCTTCCACCAACCGGGCGATGTCCGCGCGGTCGTTCACAATGGTTCGGACACCGCGAGGAGCGAGTAGGCACACCAGCCCCTGGGAAACCTCAAAGAGGCTCCGGGAGGAAGTCTGCTTGTTGCGGTATTGGATGAGCTCAACCCCGGATTCTGCCAGCATTTCCGCGAAGGCCAGCTCCGACGTCCTGAGCAAAATGGCGTCCATTATTGCATAGAGGCGCGGAAAGGCAAGGCGCATATGGGGTTATTTTGCCAGAACAGGCGCAAAACGGTCGAGAAAATGGGTGTCGAGATTCCCGGCCTCAAAGTCCGGATCGGCGAGGATCCGGCGATGCAGGGGGATCGAAGTCTTGATGCCTTCGATCACCAGCATCTCCAGCGCGCGACGCATCCGGGCGATCGACTCGGCCCGGTCCCGGCCGCGCACAATCAGCTTGGCAATCAGCGAATCGTAGTAGGGGGGGATCACAGCGTCCGCGTGGGCGGCCGTGTCCACGCGCACACCGGTGCCTCCCGGCGTCTGGAACGCGGTAATCCGCCCGGCCGAGGGCACGAACGTGTCGGGATCTTCCGCGTTGATGCGGCATTCGATGCTGTGCCCGCGGAACTCCAGCCGCCCCACCACGTCTTCGAGCTTTTCTCCCGCTGCCAAGCGGATCTGCGACTTGATCAGGTCCACGTTGGTGACCATCTCGGTGACCGGGTGTTCCACCTGGATGCGCGCATTCATCTCGATGAAATAGAAGTCGCCGTTCTCGTCTCTCAGGAATTCGACGGTCCCAGCGCCGCTGTAACCGATCTTGGTCAGCGCCTGGGCCACGCGCGTGCCGAGCTGCTCCCGGCGGTTTTCATCAAGCGCCGGGGAAGGTGACTCCTCGACCAGCTTCTGGTGCCGCCGTTGGATGCTGCACTCGCGCTCGCCCAGGTGCATGACCTTTCCGTGGCGGTCGCCCAGAACCTGAAACTCGATATGCCGCGGCCGCTCGATGAACCGTTCCATATACACGTCAGGCGTGCCAAAGGCCTGCTGGGCTTCATTCCGCGCGGTCTGGAATGCGGGAATCAATTCCTCGCGGCTGCGCACGACACGCATGCCCCGGCCGCCGCCGCCCGCCGAGGCTTTGATGATGAGCGGGTAGCCAATCGTTTCGACGGCTTTTTCCGCCGCCGATTCCTTCTCCACCACGCCGTCTGTCCCGGGAATGATCGCCAGGCCCGCGGCGGCCATCTCCCGGCGTGCGCGGTCCTTCTCCCCCATCAGCCGGAGGATATCCGGCTGGGGCCCGATGAAAGTGATTTGAGATGCCTCGCACACCTCGGCGAAGTTAGCGTTTTCGGAAAGAAACCCGTAGCCGGGATGAATAGCGTCCACATTGGTGATTTCTGCCGCGCTGATGACGTGAGGGATATTCAGGTAGCTCTCAGTGCTCCGCGGCGGGCCGATACACACGGCCTCATCGGCGAAGCGCACGTGCAGGGAGTTCCGGTCGGCCTCGGAATACACCGCGACAGTGAGGATGCCGAGTTCCTTGCACGCGCAGATGACGCGCAGCGCAATCTCCCCGCGGTTGGCGATGAGGATTTTACGAAACATGGATCTAAGGGAGAGAAAACACGCGCCCGTTACTTCTTCCGGGTGGGGCGGACGGCAAAGAGGGGCTCGCCGTATTCCACCGGCTGCCCGTTCTCCACGAAAATCCGCAGAATCTCCCCGCCCACGTCGGATTCAATCTCGTTCATCAGCTTCATGGCTTCGACGATGCACAGCACCTGCCCGGTCTCCACCGAGTCGCCCAGGTGCACGAACGGTTCGGCGCCGGGACTCGGAGCGCTATAATAAGTCCCGACAATGGGCGACTTGACGATGTGTGTGTCTTCCGCGCGGGCGGTCTCCGCTGGAGTCTCGCGCGGGGGCGGCGCAGCGGCGGATTCAGCGGCAGCCATCGGCGGCGGCCCGGCAACCACGATATCCGGGGCGGTCAGCAGCCGCTGCGGCATCGGGTTGGAGTTTACCGCCGGTTTTTTCAGCCGGATGCGCAGATCGCCGTGGGAATACTCGAACTCCTCGAGGCCATGCTGGGACATAAACGCCAGCAACCGTTCGAGCTGGCTCAAGTCCACGCCAGAAACGGTGACTTCGGTCGAATTGGAGCGTCGCTTCTTACCCTTCATGAAGAATCAGAGTTCGAGGAGTCCCCGCGGAGCGCAGGTCAGAACCTCGGTCCGGTTGGCGAGGACAGCCACATCATCCTCCAGCCGAATTCCCCCTTGATCTTCCACATAGACGCCCGGCTCCAAGGTCACCACGTTTCCCGCTTCGATCAGTTTTCGCTGCCCCATGGCCAACCGGGGCTCCTCGTGAACTTCCAGCCCCAGACCGTGACCCGTACTGTGCACGAAGTAGCGCCCCAGACCCGCCTGCTGGAGCACGCGCCTGGCCGCCGCGTCCACTTCCCCGGCAGCCACCCCAGCGTGCAGGGTCTCCAGTGCCGCTTCCCTTGCCTGTTCGACAGCCTGATACCAGCGGCGGATCTTCGACGGCGCCCGCCCCAGGTGGACGGTTCGCGTCAGATCACAACAATAATGACGCAGTATAGCACCCAGGTCTAAGACGACCAACTCATTTTTCCTGAGTCGCTTGGCGGTGGGTCGCGCGTGTGGGAGTGCCGCCCGCGCCCCGGAAGCCACAATGGTGTCGAAGGACGGACCGGAGGCTCCCATCCTCCGCATGCGGTATTCGATCTCTGCCGCCAGATCCAGTTCCCGCACCCCCGGTTTCACCAGCGGCAGGACCTCCTCGAACACCGCCGAGCCCAGCCGGGCGGCGTCTCGCATCCGGGCAATCTCTTTCGCGCTCTTGACCGCGCGCAGCCCTTCGACCAGATTTCCGCGGGGGAGCCAACGAATCCTCCGCCCGGTCCCCTTTTGGAGCGCTTGCTTCCCCGCGACACTAAGGTGCGCCGGATCAAAAGCGATCCGCGCCTTCCTGCCCATGCGCAGATGCTCGCCTACTGCAGCAAGCAGAGAGCCGCGGGTGATCCGCACCCGCGCCGGCCGGGCCTCTTCGCGGGCCTGGATGGCGTAACGCCCATCGGTGAAGATTGTAATCCGGGTGGGCTCGACCAGCAGCGCCGCGGCGCTCCCGGTGAAGCCTGAGAGGTAGAAGACATTCGGCAGGTGGGTGGTCAGAAGCCCATCAGCATCGGCCTCTTCCACCATCCTTCGGAGACGCTTGATCCGCTCGGAATGCTCCGTTCTCATAAAAATGGGAGGAGACTTACGTCTCCTCCCAGGCTTTCTATGTTCCTTGAAGTCCTCGGCTGGGTCAAGCCCGGGGCAGGTCCTAGCCCGGCACGATACGCGGCGTAAGGAAGAACAGCAGCTCCTGGGACTTAACGTCGACGTTGGTGCGCTTGAACAGGTGACCGATGAGCGGAATGCTGCCGAACAAGGGCACCTGGGTGATCGAGGTCCGCTGCGAAGAGATGATCACGCCACCGATCACCACCGTGCCCCCGTCATTGATCACTACCTTGGCCTCGACCGACTGCGTATCCAGCGCAGGGATGCCCTGCACGCGCGGAATACCGTCGTCAATCTGGGTGTTTTCCACCACCACGTCCATGTACACGGTTCCCTCGGCTGTGATCTGAGGCGTTACTTCCAACCGCAGCACCGCGTCGATGAACTGCACCGAAATCGTGTTGTTGATGGTCGTCTGCACAGGAATCTTGGTGCCCTGCTTGACCGTCGCCTTTTCGTTGTTCTGCGTGATGACCTTGGGCTTCGAGAGCAGCTTACCGACTCCCTTGGCCTCCGCCGCCGAGATGATGAAGTCCACGGCGAAGTTGGGCGAGCTATGCGCAAAGCTGACTCCGCTGGTCGGCCCCTGCGCTGGCAAGTTCGTATTCAGCGGAATGGAATTGGTGCCCGAGACCACCAGCGGTGGGTTGGGAACCAAGGGAGGTCCGGGATGGACGATCGGGCTCGTGAACCCGGCCGCTCCCACCAGCCCGCCGAACAGCGTCCGCCCACCGGTCGTGGTGGTGGCAAAGCCAAATTGGGTGCCGATATCCCGCGCAAACGAACGCGAAGCGGCCACCACCCGCGCCTCGATCTCCACCTGCTGTCCTTTTCGGTCGAGCTGCCGAATCAGGTTGTCGATGGCCGGGAGCACGGAGGGAATGTCCTTGATGATGAGTGTATTGGAGCGCTCATCGGCGATGACATCACCGCGCGAAGAGAGGAAGCGCTTCAGGGTGTCCTTCATCGCGGAGGCCTTGGAGTAGCTCAACACGCGCGTGGTCGTCACCTGATCGATGGCCTCGGCCTGCGCCTTGGCCAGGTCGCGCTTGGTTTCCGCTTCCCTCTTGAGCGTTTCCTGCGTGGCCACGCGAAGCACGTTGCCGTCCAGCTGCTTATCCAGGTTGTTGTTGCGCAGCACGATATCGAGGGCCTGGTCCCAGGGCACTTCATCGAGCACGATGGTCAGGGTCCCTTTGACCGCAGGATCAAGGACCACGTTCAGCCCGCTGATTTCGTGAATCAGACGGAAGAAATCTTTGAGGTCAACGTCCTTCAGGTTCACTGAAATCGGCTCACCGGAGTACTTGCCGCTGGCGTGCGCCACTGCAGGTGCTGGCACGTCTTGGGCCGTCTGGTTTTGGGTCTGGGCTGGAGGCGGATCGTCCCTTCGACCTGCCGGGACCGGTCCAGCGCCACCAGCGAGACTACCGAGCAACGCTCTGCGCTGGGTTAACCAGGCGGGAAGCGGCATGGCCGGCAGGTTCAGCGCGAGCGGGGCAGGTACCGATGATGAGGCGACACGCCGAGCCTTCGGGACGGCGGGCGGGTTGGAAGCCACCGGGGTGGTCACCGGAACGCTGGCGGGGGCGGTAAATTCGACTGTGACGCCCTTGTCGTCCGTCCTGACCGTGTAGTGGACCACGCGCTCAAGATCAATCACGACTCGCGTCACGTCCGGTTTGAACTGGCTCAAGCGCACCCCGCGCACCGGTCGGAGTTCGCTCGGGATCGAGGTCTGGCTCAGGGCCAGGCGGGCGCCGGTGAAGTCCAGCACCAGGCGCTCGGGATTGTTCAAACGTTCCGCGCGATACGTCAAACGGCCGTTGCCTTCCACGCGTACGCTGGTCTGCTGGCCGGTTCTCCCCATCGCCACCTGGGCGATCACTGTGCCCACCGCAGGGGAAGTCGCTCGAGCGCCTGGCGGCCCGACGCGAGTGGAAACTGGCGCCACATTCTCTTCGAAAACCAGTGCCAACTGGTCCGTTCCGCGCCGCTCAAACCGAGGAGCCACCCTGCTGCGCAACAGAATCTCTAGCCGAACGCCGGCGTTTTCCCCGGCTCCCGACGGAAGAACGCGGTAGCTGCTCACCAGGCTGGACTGCAGTACATGGGCGTTGGCCGGCTCAGTGGAAGTCACACCGGCCAGGTCCACTACCAGAAGGTGGTCGCTCGGCCGCGCCGTGGTGTACTCGAAGGGTCCGGCTGCCTTGGCTTCGATGCGCACCGAGTGCGCACTCACCTGGGCGTCCACGCGGAGCAACTGCGAGGGCGGACCAGGCCGCGCCCCTGCCGGGCGGGCAATCATCGCTAAGCTCACCAGAATCAAGCAGGCGAGCCCGTAGGCCGGCCAGTTCTTCTTCATCGCTGTTCTCCTGCACTGGGGTAAAGTCGTTTGGTCACCTGGCGCTCCACGGGCTTGCCGAAGGCATCCTTGCCCGTCTCGTGGAACGAGACCGCGTCCATGCTAATTTTCTCCACGCGGCCGTCATAAAGTTGATCGTTTTCCCGCAGGAAATAGACCCGTTGCTGCGGGTTGGACACCACCGCGATCATTCCGTTTGGCCCGCGCACAATTCCATCCAGGCGCAGGGTGCTCACCACCAGCCCAGCCTTGCCCGGAGGCAAGCGCTCGGGAAGTGCTCCGCCGGCGGGCTCCTTGCCTACCAACGGGCTGAACGGATCGCGCCGGCTCATCTTCACCGGCTGCGCT
>JBGPZW010000061.1:0-18864 GCA_041493955.1 Terriglobia bacterium | reverse complement strand
TCGCTGCCCGCGCCCCCCGCTTGCCCGCGGAATACAAAGACGACTTCATCACCTTCGCCGCTGAATGTCTGGTGCGGGCCGTGGAGATCCGGATGGACACGCAGGCGCGGCGGCTGAAGCCAGAGGCGCTCGCCGCGGTACTCGATGCCGCCGAAGGCGACGGCTACGTTTTGGTGCGGCCGCTGGTGCGCGAATTGGGGAATTTCGAGAAGGCTGGGCCTGCCATGAGCTTTTATTTTCCTGATCTGGTCCGCGGAATCGATGCGGCTGTGGAGACCAAGCGCTTGCAGAGCGTGACGTTTGCCGCGGCCGTGGCCTCGCCAGTGGCCGAGGCCCCAGGCACCAACACGCACCCTGCCCGGGGCATCGCTGGTTCCCGGGAGGGCTCTGTGGGTGGAGCAGATCCGGAGGTGGCGGCGGCGCTCGCGGAAGGTGAGCGGCAAATCGCCGCACAGAATGCGGCGGCCGCGGCAGCCGCGTTCGAGCGCGCGCTGGCGAAATCCCCCGAACAGCCTCGGGCACTCTATGGTCTGGCGATTGCCGCGGTCCTGCAGGGGGAGGCAGACCGCGCCAAGGACCTCTTTCGCCAGCTGGTTGTGGAGCCTTCACAGGTAGACGCTCGCGTGAAGACCCGGGACCCGCTGATCCTAGCTTGGTCGCATGTTTATCTGGGCCGGATTTACGATGTGGATGGGAATCGTGAACTGGCGGTGAGCGAGTATCGTGCCGCGCTCGCGGTGGAGCGCGCCCCGGAAGCAGCGCGCCTGGCGGCGCAGCGGGGGATGGAGAAGGGTTACCAGCCGGTTCCGCGAAATCCGTGAGGGTTGCGCTCTTCGCTTCGCGCGGGAGCCGGCTGGGAGCAACGGAAGAATCAAGTGGCTCCGTTTTGGGCGGAGTCCGGCAATCGCACTCAACAAGGAGAGACGAATGAGCCGCAAGTCGCGTACAACCACCGGAATCATCCTGGTGGCGCTGTTGATGCCGTGTGCCGCCGGATTCGCCGAGGTGTCCGCCGGGCAGGGTTCCGGCCATGGACAGGGCCAGCAGGCCCCTCCCAAGCCGGCGGCTCCGCCTGCTCAGCCCGGCCAGGCGGCGGTGGTGCCCGCGGATACCGCTCCGCCGGTTAGCGCGGAGGAGTCCTCCGCCTACAAGGCTTTTCAGGATGTGAAGAACAGCGAGACGGAGCGCAAGATTCAGCTCGGCGAAGAGTTCCTGAAGAAATACCCGCAGAGCCGTTACGCGCAGGACGTATATGCGTACTTGACCAACGCCTACTGGATGTCGGGTCAAGCGGAGAAGATGTTCGCCGCCGGGGAGAAGACATTGGAACTCAACGCGGACAACGTGGACGTGCTGGCGGCAATGGCGGCGGTCCTGCCGCGCTCGGTGAATCCCAGCTCGCTCGATGCGGCCCAGAAGCTCGATAAAGCCGAAAAATACGGAAAGCGGTGCCTGGATGTCCTCGTCACCGTGAGCAAGCCGGCCGGGATGAGCGATGAAGACTTCGCCAAGGCCAAGAACGAAAAACTGTCCATGTGCCACAGCGGCCTCGGGGTGACCAACTATCACCGGCAGAAATACGCCGACTCGGCTACTGAACTCGAACAGGCTGTCAAGCTTACCTCGATGCCGGACCCGGTCGATTATTTCGTCTTGGGTCTGGCGCAGTTGCAGATCAAGCACTTCGGCGATGCAGTGGTGGCCTTCAGCCACTGCGGCGAGGCGGGTGGACCGATGCAGGACCGCTGTAAGGCGAGCCTGGAGAACGCCAAGAAGCTCGCCGCAACACAACCCTCGGCGCCCAAACCCTGATGCACGGCCGGTGAGCATGGTCGAGACTGAACAGGCGGAACTCGAAACTATCCTCGGCCACCACTTCCGGCAGCCGGAGTGGCTCGAACGTGCGCTGATGCACAGCTCCTGCCTGCCGGAGCTCGATGCGGAGAGCGCGCAGGATAAACGCACCGGTAAAGCGCGGGAGGATAACGAGAAACTTGAGTTCCTCGGGGACGCCGTCCTCGGCCTGTTGGTCAGCGAGTACTTGGTGACGTCTTTCCCTGATTGGAGTGAAGGACAACTCTCAAAGAGCCGCGCGAAACTCGTTAACTCTGCTTCGCTCCACGAGGCCGCCAGACGCTTGGGCCTTGGCCAACACCTGCGCCTGGGCCGTGGCGAGGAAAAAACCGGCGGGCGGCAAAAGCCGGCAGTGCTGGCTGATGCGTATGAAGCCGTGGTCGCGGCGATTTATCTGGACGCCGGGCTCGAAGCGGCGGAAGGATTCGTGCGGCGATCGCTGCTCGATGCAGCGATCGGGAAAGGCGCCTACCGGCTGGGGCAGCCGGACCACAAGTCGGGTCTCCAGGAATTTCTCCAGAGCCGCGGCTTGCCCCCGGCCGACTACCGGGTGATGAGCGAGACCGGGCCCGACCACCGCAAGACATTTGTGGTGGAGGTTTGGGTGGCTGGGCGGGCGATTGCCTCCGGCGTCGGTTCCAGCAAGAAGGAAGCCGCGCAAGCTGCGGCGCGCCTGGCCCGGGAGCAGCTCCCGGGAGCACGAGAGAACGAAGAGGGGGAAGATGGCCGAAGCGGCCCACGTCGCTGAAACTCAGTCTGCAGTTGGGCGAAAGGAAGAGCGGGAGCGCACCTCGCTGCGGGAGTACGTCGAGTCGCTGCTGGTGACGGTGATCCTGGCGCTGTTCGGCACTAGCTTCGTCGTCCAGGCCTTCAAGATTCCATCGCAGTCGATGGAACAGACACTGCTGGTCGGCGACCACCTGCTGGTCAATAAATTCATCTTCGGGGGGCGCGGCGCCTGGTATGAACGCGCGCTGCCTTATCGCCCGATCCGGCGCGGCGACATCATCGTCTTCAAGTTTCCCTATGACGAGCACGCCCACTACGTCAAACGTGTGATCGGCACGCCGGGCGACCACGTGAAACTCGCGGACCAGCAGGTCTACGTCAACGGCCGCCTGCAGCCCGAGCCGTTTGTGGTGCATGACCCGGGCGCGCCCTACGACTCCTTCGGCGACAATTTCCCGCCCAGCGGCCGCCATTTCCTGCAGCGGAGCGTGCGGGCCGAGTGGGCAGAGCAGATCCTGAACCACGTCAGTAATGGCGAAATGGTGGTTCCCTCGAATAAATACTTCGTCATGGGCGACAATCGCGACCATAGCTGGGACAGCCGCTACTGGGGATTCGTGGACCGCGACGCGGTCATGGGCCGCCCCATCCTGATCTACTGGTCGGTGGACGCCACGAGCGCCGATTACTCCGACCGCGGCTTCTTTGGCCGGGTGGTGGGCCTTGCTGATACGCTGGTTCATCTCCCGAAGAAGACGCGCTGGAGCCGGATGTTTCACGGAGTTCATTAGTGGGACTGGATCCCTCCGCCCTTCCTTTCCTCGGCTCGTTTTGCAACAATCCCTGACCTCGCCATGCGAAAAAGGTCCTGGTTGCGCCGGGTCGCGTTGGCCCTGGTAGTTTTGGTAGTGGTGAGCGCCGGATTCTCCCGCTCGCTGCGGCTCGGCCGCGTTCATCGCTACTTGAACGCCCGCCTGGAAGCGGCCTTTGGCCGGCCGGTCAGGGTCGGCGAGTTCAGTTTCAGCCTGCTCGATGGGCTGCGCTTGGAAGCCGATTCGATCACGGTGGCGGAAGACCCGCGCTTCGGCTACGAGTATTTTCTTCGCGCCGAGCGTCTGACCGCGGGCCTGCGCTGGAGCGCGCTCGCACGCGGCCGGTTTGAGTTTGGCACGCTCTCCTTCACGCGGCCCAGCCTCAACCTAGTACGCACCGCCGACGGCCACTGGAATCTGGAAAGCTGGCTGCCTCCGCCGCCCGCGGAGATCCCTGCCACCGGCGTGGCTGGAGTCTCCGCTCCCGCTCGCCTCCACCGCATCAAAGTGGACACCGGCAGGATCAACTTCAAACTGGGGAGCGATAAGCACCCCTTTGCGCTCATCGAGGTCACCGGGGACGTGGAACAGGAGACCGCCGGGCGCTGGCGCATAGACCTGAAAGCGCGCCCGATGCGGGCTGCCGTCGCTTTGCCGGAGGCCGGCACGCTGCGCGTGCGCGGCCGCATCGCCGGAACCTCCGCGCGGCTGCAACCCGCCGAGCTTGCCCTCACCTGGCAGGACGCGTCGCTGGCCGATGCGCTGCGCCTGGCGCGTGGCCAGGATTATGGCGCGCGCGGCCGCCTCGACGTCGAGCTGACGGTGCGCAGCGCACCGCCAGGAGCGAACAGCGCTACGCCCACAACCCCGCCGAAACTGCCCATAACCACCGTCGGCCCGCGCTGGGCGTTCACCGCCACGGCACGCCTGCGAGATGCTCACCGCTGGGACCTGCCGCAGCGCCCCGGCGATCCGGCGCTCAATCTGCGCGCGGAAGCGGAGTGGTTTCCGGACGCGGCGCGTATCGAGCTCAGCCGGTGCGTGCTCGAAGCGCCGCGCTCGAGTGTGGAGGTTTCCGGAGGCATCGGCTGGGCGGCGGGCCTCGCCCCGATTTTCCATCTGCGCTCCTCGTGGATCAGCTTCGCAGACCTGCTGGTTTGGTACCGTGCGTTTCGTCCGGGCGTGACGGAGAGTCTGACGCTGGAAGGCAGCGGGGAGATAAACCTCACCGTGAGCGGCTGGCCGCCGCGGATCGAAGATGGAGGGTTCTCGAGCAGCGGCGCGCGGCTGCAGGCAACTGCTTTGCCTGAGCCGGTGCGCCTAGGCGGCATACTCGCGCGCGTGCGCCGTGGGCAGCTCGAACTTGCGCCCACGACCGTTTTCATTGCGGCCGGCACCCCGGACCGAGCTGCACCACCGGGCGCGCCGGCACGGGCAGGGCCGGCAGCCTCCGGCGTCGCGCCGCTCAATGCGCTCCGCGTGCAGGGAACGATCGGACCCGCGAAAGCGCTTCCACGCGTGGTGTCGCAGGGCTGGCAGTTCACGTTCGAACTGGCCGGAGAGACCGACCGCGCTCAAGACTGGCTTGCAGCCGCGCAGGCGCTCGGATACACGCTCAACCGCGGTTGGAGCGCCGCGGGGCCGGTGGAGGTGCGGCTGAGCTGGCAGGGCAGTGTGCGGCCCTTCTCTGCCGGGGTTGCGGGCACGATTGGCCTGCGCGGGCTGGAGTGGCGCACGGACTACCTGAACCACCCGGTTCTTGTGCCGAACGCCCTCATTGAGCTACGCGGGAGTGAGCGGCGCGTGACGCTCACGGCGGCCGGCGCCTTCGGAGGGCACTGGCAAGGCACGTTTCGGCGGAGCGATCCCACCGCAGCCTGGGAATTTGACCTGGGCGTCGATCGCCTGGATGCCGCCGAACTCGATCGCTGGCTGGGCCCGCGCGCGCGGCCCGGGCTGCTCGAACGAATGTTGCCGTTCGCTGCGGCCAGCCGTAGCACCCCGGAACTCGACACCTTGCTGGGCAGCTTGCGCGGCAAGGGGCGGTTGCGCGTAGAAGAGTTTTTCCTCGCGCCCCTTAGCCTGCGCAAACTCAGCACCGAGGCCGAGATCGAGGGCCGGACGATCCGTCTGTCAAAAGCGGCGGTCGAATTCTGCAAGGGCAGCGCAGAAGGCACGCTCACGGCACGTCTGGCGGCCGGGCCAGCTTACGATTTCGATGTGCAGTTCGACGGCGTGGATCTGAAGGTGCTCGGCGACGCCACCGCGTCACTTCGGGATCGTATTGGTGGGACCGCGTCGGGAAAGCTCATGTTGGCGGCGCGCGGAATCGGGCGCCAGGACTTGGTGCGATCGCTTGAGGGCTACGGTTTGTTCAGGGTGCGCGGCGCGCGCATACGCGGCCTCGATGTGCGAGCGGTGGTTCAGGGTGGCAGCGCGCGTGGCGGTCCGAGCCAGTTTGCAACGGCGGAGGCGCGTTTCTCGCTGGCTTCTGAGAAGATCGAGGTCGAAAACCTCCGCCTCACGGATCGTGATGATGACTTCGAGGCCGAGGGGAGCATCAACTTCTCACGCATCCTGGATCTGCGCCTGCGGCCGGTACCGCCGGCGAAGGATGACCGGCCCGGCGGCCCGACCAGCCGAACCTTCCGCATCACTGGCCCGCTCGACGCACCACAGGTGACGCCGCTCGATTCCGGCAGTGGAAAGCGCGGCGCCAAGAAATGATCTCCCCGGCGCGCGTCCTCACGTTGCCCGGATTGCTCATCCTGGCGCCGGTGGTCTTCAGCTTCCTAAGCGCGATGGCTGCTGCCCAGCAAGAGCCGCTCGAGCGCACCTTTACAGCCGGCGCGGTCTCCAGCTACCACATCACCCTCAGTGTGCACAGCGGAGTATCCGGCCAGCAGCCCGTCCAGATCGGTGCCAAGGCCTACGTCAAGCCGTTTTCCCGGGAGGTTGGGAATGCGCTGCGCTGGACGGCGACTCGACGCGTCGTCGCTGTTGCTGCCGATGGCAGCGCCGAGGTGGAAGAGACCCTGGAAGAGTTTGCGGGACCCGGAGACTCCGCTCTCATACCGGAGGAGGAAGCCGCGAAGCAACTCGACGATGAGACGCGCCGGCTGGCCGCGGCTTTGCGCGAGGCGCTGGCAGCCTGGAAAGAGAAGCGCACGCTTCGCTACCGCGAAACGCGTTCGGGACAACTGCTCGACCTCAAACCCGAATGCGCCCCGCCGCTAGGGGAGGCCGCTCCGCCCGTGCTGACGCTCTGGTTGCTACGGGCACTGCGGCCCGCGGCGGCGCTGCCCGCCACGCCAATCCGTTTCGCCGAACCATGGCGGGTGCCGCGAAACGCGCAGCTCACCAATTGGGCAGAGGTCCGCGGCTCGGAGAGTGGTGAATGGCTCGAGGCACAACAGGCCGCGGAACCTGCCGTGCGGCTGCACATCGTGCAGCAGCTTTCCGGCACGGTGGTCTCCGGCGCAGAAAAGCCGCCGGAGGGCGCGGCCCGGGCGCGGTTTCACGGCGAATCACTCAATACGGTCTCACTCACCGATGGGCGCCTGCTGGCCGCGGCGCGCTCGGCGACGCGGGAGATCACCTGGCGGCTCGCGCCGGTCGAAGGGTTGCCTGATCCGCCGGAATTCCGGGGAAGCCTTTTCGTGGAAGTGGTCATCCAAGCATGCGATGAAACCCCTTGCTTATCTGCTGGCCGTTCTGCTTTGCGGCAGCAACGCTAGCGCGCAGCAGCCGCGGCGCCCTGATTCGAAGCAGGCTCCGCAGGCGGCCCAGCCGCGCCAGCGCGTGCGGCTCGCCCCGCAATTCGCTCCAGGACGCGTGCTGCGCTACCAGATGGAATTCCGCACGACGACGGAGAGCCACCGCAGCGGCCTGGTCGAAGATCCGCAAGCTCCCTCGCAATTGGAGATCACCTGGGGCGCCGTGGTGCGCCTCGAGGTGATAAGCGTGGACGCAGACGCCACAGGCCGCCCGGGCGGCCGGACGCGCCTGCGCACGACGTATGAAAAGTCCGTGGCCACCGCCCGGAGTGATACCTACGATCCCGAAGCGACGGCTCTTGAAGAGCAGTACCGCAAGCTCGAGGGCCGCGCCATCCAGTTCACGCTCGACGCAGAGGGAAAGGTCAGCGAGGTAGAAGGTTTTCAGGATGTCCTCACCGACCAGAGGGCGGCCAGCGCGGCGCGCGAATGGCTCGGAGAGCTCGCCGGGGGCGCGTCGCTGCCGGCCGAAGGCATCGCGCTGGGGCAGCAGTGGTCCGCCGAGCGGCCGGCGGCTTCCGCGCCCATTTCCGGCATCGTCTTGCGCACCGAGTCCACCTACCTGCGCAACGAGCCCTGCCGGCCTGCCGACTCAGCCCGGACCGCCGCAGCCGTCACGCCCGAGGAAACCTGCGCAGTGATCCTGACCCAGTTCGGGATGACGCAGCCCCACGTGCCGCGCGACGCCACTCCGGAGGAGTACCGCAAGAACGGGCTGCGCACGGCGGGAAAGTGGACCGGTTCAGGCGAGAGCCTCACCTACGTGTCGCTGCGCACCGGCTGGGTGGTGAGTTTGACGCAGTCGGGCGTAGAAGAGATGGACATCACCGTATCGAATGCGGACGGCGAGGCCAGGATGCGCTACGCCGGGCGCGTGCGGACCCAGTCGCAGGTCACTCTGCTGCCCGAGCCCCCGCCGCCGTCGCGTTGAGCGAGGAGCAGTGCCGCCGCGAGGCATGCGCTATAATCAGAATTTTGGGCGCGGGCCGTCGAGCGCGCTTAGGCCATGGACTTCAAACTCTCGAGCGATTACGAGCCGCGCGGCGACCAGCCGGAAGCCATTGCGCAACTGGTGCGCGGGGTCGAGAGCGGAGAGAAACACCAGGTGCTGCTGGGGGTTACCGGGTCGGGCAAGACGTTCACCATGGCCAAGGTGATCGACCAGATGAACCGCCCCGCGCTGGTCCTGGCCCACAACAAGACACTGGCCGCGCAGCTCTACCACGAGTTCCGCGGATTCTTTCCCCGCAACGCCGTCGAGTATTTCGTCAGCTACTACGACTACTACCAGCCGGAAGCCTACCTACCCGCCTCGGATACCTACATCGAAAAGGAGGCCACGATCAACGACGAGCTGGATAAGCTGCGCATGAGCGCCACACGCTCGCTGTTTGAGCGCCGCGACGTCGTCATCGTGGCGTCGGTCTCCTGCATCTATGGCCTGGGCTCGCCCGAGGCTTACTACGGCATGCTGCTGATGGTGGAGAAGGGCCAGAGCACGGCGCGCGAGGCGCTGCTGCGGAAGCTGGTGGACATCCAGTACGAGCGCGCCGAAGAGCTCCGCCGGGGCACCTTTCGCGTCCGTGGCGATGTGATCGAAATCTACCCGCCCTATGAGGACAACGCTTATCGCGTGGAACTCTGGGGCGATCAGATAGACGCGGTGCGGCAGATCGACCCGCTGACCGGGGAAGTGCGTTCCGGCGCGGAGGACCTGGCGCGCGTGCCCATCTACCCGAAGTCGCACTACGTCATGCCCGCCGAGCAGAAGGAGCGCGCCATTACCACCATCCTCGAGGAGCTCGACTGGTGGAAGCCGGAGCTCGAGCGGCAGGGCAAGTTTGTTGAAGCACAACGCGTCTCGCAGCGCACGCTGTTTGACATCGAGATGATCCGCACGATCGGGTACTGCCACGGCATCGAAAACTACTCGCGGCACCTTTCCGGGCGTCTGCCGGGCGAAGCGCCGCCCACCCTGCTCGATTACGTGCCGCAGGATTATCTGCTTTTTGTGGACGAGTCGCATCAGACCATCCCGCAGATTCACGGCATGTATCACGGCGACCGCTCGCGCAAGCAGAACCTGGTGGACTACGGGTTCCGCCTGCCCTCGGCGCTCGACAATCGTCCGCTGACGTTTGAGGAGTTCGAGCATCGCGTCAACCAGGCGATCTACGTGTCGGCTACGCCGGGGCCGTACGAACTGACCCGTTCAGGCGGGGTCGTGGTCGAGCAACTGATCCGGCCAACCGGGCTGGTCGATCCCCAAGTGGAAGTGCGGCCGGTCAAGGGGCAGGTGGACGACCTGCTCGAAGAAATCCGCGTGCGCGCTGACCGCGGCGAGAGGGTCCTGGTGACCACGCTGACCAAGCGCATGGCCGAAGACCTCTCCGAGTATTTCACCGAGGTCGGCGTGCGTTGCCGTTACCTGCACTCCGAGATAGAGACACTCGAGCGCGTGCGCATCCTGCGCGACCTTCGCCGCGGCGAATTCGACGTGTTGATCGGCATCAACCTGCTTCGCGAAGGTCTGGATCTGCCCGAGGTCTCGCTGGTAGCCATTCTCGATGCGGACAAAGAAGGCTACCTGCGCAGCTCGACGGCGCTGATCCAGACCATCGGGCGCTGCGCGCGGCACCTGGCCGGCAAGGCCATTCTTTATGCCGACTTGATGACCGAGTCCATGCGCAAGGCCATTGACGAAACCAACCGCCGCCGCGCGAAGCAGACGGCTTTCAACACCGAGCACCACATCACGCCGGAATCCATCGTGAAGTCGGTGGACATGCGCCTGGCGGGGATCGTGGAGGCCGACTACGTGACTGTGCCCGTGGAAGATTTCCTGGACGAGAGCATCACCAACGAAGAGCAGTTGCGACAAGCCATCGCGCAACTCGAGACCGCCATGCGCGAGGCCGCCAAGAAGTTCGAATTCGAGCGCGCCGCGGCGCTGCGCGACCGCATCCGCGCCTTGAAGCAGCGCGACCTCGGCGCGCTGTTTTCACGTTTGGAAACGACGGCGACAGCTCCAGAGGCGGAAACACCGATCAACGAAGCCGCACCGGCGACCGTCGCGGAATCCGCGCCCGCCGCCTCCGGCCGGCTTCCACGAAAGAGGAAATAGCAGCCCCGGAACGGCGCAGCTGGACTCTGCCGCGCTTGAGCACCGGGAGCGGGCAAAACGTATCGCGCCACACCACCCCGCCGCGCCAGAGCGTCACCACTTCATAACCATGGATGAACAAGGTATGCTATCGCGCGGCATGGCAGCGACGATTGCGATCATCGGGGCGGGCCGCGTGGGGCGAGCACTGGGACGCCGCCTGCACGAGCTGGGCTGGCCGATTGGCTCCGTAGTGGCGCGACGGGAAGCCAGCGCCCGCGCGGCGGTGCGAGCCATCGGCGAGGGCCGTGCCCACGCCATGCTCACGCGGCAGGTCCTGGGCGCGGATGTGGTTCTGATTGCCACGCCGGACCATGCCATTGCAAGTGTCGCCGCAAAGCTGGCGCGGATGGGCGGCGAAGAATGGCGCGGGAAGGTGGTACTGCATACCAGCGGTGCGCTTGACCGCGCGGCGCTCCGGCCGCTCAAGCGCTGCGGTGCAGCGACGGGGTCGCTGCATCCGCTGCAGACCTTCAGCGGGCGGGGCGTGCCGCAGCTGGAGGGTCACGTCTTTGCGCTGGAGGGCGATCGGAGGGCACTGGCCGTGGCGCGACGAATCGCACGGGAGCTGGGCGGCGTGCCGGTGCCGGTGCGCGGGCGGAACAAGGCCGCTTATCACGCTGCCGGGGCCTTCGTCGCCGGGCACATGCTCGGCGTGGTCGAATCGGCCACGCGCATTCTAATGACGGTGGGCTTCACACGGCGCCAGGCCACGCGTGCCCTGCTGCCGCTCCTGCGGCAGACGCTCGAGAATTTCGAGCGGCTGGGGCCGGGCGCTGCGTGGACCGGGCCGGTCGCGCGTGGCGACTACGCGACGGTGGCCAGGCACGTCGTTGCGCTGCGGCGGTTCCCGCGCGAGTATCGCGACGCGTATGCGGCACTGACACGCTTGAGTGCCGGAGTGCTGTCGCGCAATTCCCGCGCTACGTTGCGGCGCCTGGCGCGGGTGCTGGGCAAGACGTAGTAACCGGTACTGCCGGTGTCTCGCCGGTGTGGTGGAAAGGCGCCGCCGGGACGGCGGCGGCACGGTTTCCGCGGCGTAGTCTCTCGATGTCGCTCGGGACGACCTGAGCCGGCCGACGGACGAGCATCACTTGCACGACCGCAACTTCGGAGGAATTCCTTGGCCAAATTCCACATTCCGATTGAGAGCACAACGCTTCGGAACGGCCTGCGCGTGGTGGTTTCGCCGGACCGCACCGCGCCGATCGTGACCTTGGGTGTGTACTACAACATCGGCTTCCGCCTGGAGCCGCGCGGGCGCAGCGGCTTCGCGCATCTGTTCGAGCACATGATGTTTCAGGGCTCAGAAAATGCCGGGAAGATGATGCACATCAAGCTCATCAACTCCTCGGGCGGCGTGCTCAACGGCTCGACGCACTATGACGTGACCAACTACTTCGAGGCCGTGCCCTCGAGCGCCCTCGAGCGCGTCCTGTGGCTCGAAGCCGACCGCATGCGCGCCCTCAAGGTGGACGACGAAAACCTGCGCAACCAGCGCGACGTCGTCAAAGAGGAGGTCCGTGTCAACGTTCTCAATCAGCCCTACGGTGGTTTCCCCTGGCTGGACCTGCCGCCGATTGCCTATCGCAACTGGCCCAATGCCCACAATTTCTATGGCGACTTCCAGGACCTCGATGCCGCCACACTCGAGGACGTGCAGGCCTTCTTCAAGACCTACTACGCGCCTTCGAACGCCGTGCTGTTGGTCCTGGGCGATGTCCAACCCGAGGAAAGCTTCCTGCTTGCACGGCGGTATTTTGAAGACATTCCCACACAAGCGATTCCCCCGCATACGGACGTGAGCGAGCCGCCGCAGACCGAGGAGCGCCGCGGCGTGGCGGAGGAAAAATTCGGCACGCTACCGGCCTTGGCCATCGGCTACCACGCTCCCGAACGCCGCACGGCCGACTGGTACGCCGCAGCGATGCTGGACCAGGCGCTGCATGGCGGCCGCGCCGGGCACATCTACCGGCGGTTGGTGCTGGAGCAGCAACTGGCGGTGGACACCGAGGGCGGGATCCACTATCCGATGGGCGATGTGTTCGACTACAACGGGCCGATGCAGATAGTCACGCGCATCCTGCACAAACCCGAGTACAGCGCTGAGCAGACGTTGGCCGCGTTCGATGCCGTAGTGGGCGAAGTCCAGCAGAAGGGGATTGGCGCCCACGAACTCGATGAGGTCAAGGTCAAATTCCGCTCCGACTACTACTCGCAGCTCGAGGGCGGTCGCGGCGGCTACATGCCGCGGTACGGCCTGATGCATTGCCTGGCGTGTTTCACGCTATTCGACCGCGACCCGCAACTGGTGAATACCATCCTCGAAGGGTTTCTGGAAGTTACGCCGCCGCAGGTGCAGGCCGCGGCACAGAAATACCTGCAACCCCGCAACCGCGCCGTCGTCGTTCGCCAACCGGTTGAGAAGGGAGCCGCGCGATGAGCGCCACTCCTGCACCGCCGGCACGTGCCGCGGTCCCTGCGCTCGGCCCGGAACGCCCGGTGGTCTGGCCGCAGCGCGCGGTAAGCACGCTGCCTAATGGCCTCCAGGTCGTGCTCGTCGAATCACATTCCATCCCCAAGTTCACTGCGGAGCTGTTTTTCCGCAGCGGCAATTCCCTCACCGCCCGGCAAGCGCCCGGTTTGGCGGAGATAACCGCGGCGGTGGCCCGCACCGGCACGGGCTCGCGGACGAGCCGCCAGATCGAAGAAGACCTGCGCCGTATGGGCGCCGATCTGGGCACCAGCGCGGGCACGGATTCGAGCGCGATTTCGTTTTCCGGGTTGGCCGAGTTTTCCCCGGGCCTGCTGGAGCTGGTCGCGGACCTGGCGCGGAACGCCTCGTTCCCAGCCGAGGAGTTTGAGCGGGAGCGCCGCCAGCGGCTCGAAGAGCTGCGCATCGAGCGCACCACGCCCGCATTTCTGGCCGGCGAGCGGCTGCGCAAGGTGCTTTTCGGCGAACATCCCTACGCCGTGGTGGCTCCGACCGAAGCGCAGGTAGAGAAGTACCGGCGGGAGCAACTCGTCGACTTCTACCGCCAGCACTACCTGCCCGGAAACGCCCTGCTGCTGGTCGTGGGGGATTTCTCCGCCGCGGAGATGATGCGGCAGATCGAGAAGGCGTTCGGCAATTGGCCGGGCGGGAAACCCGCTGCACCGGAGGAGCCGGTGCCGCCCGAGCTGCGCGGCCGCCGCGTCTCGCTGGTTCACTTGGCGGGGACCGTACAGGCGCAGCTCGTCGTCGGCAACCGCGCCATCACTCGCCGGCATCCCGACTGGCTCCGGCTGAGCCTCGCCAACAGCATCTATGGCGGAGCGTTCAACTCGCGCCTGGTGATGAACATCCGCGAACAAAAGGGCTACACCTACAGTCCGCGCAGCACAGTGCATGCCCTGCGACATTACGGCTATCTGAGCATTCATGCCGCGGTGCGCAACGCGGTTGCCGCGGCGAGCCTGACCGAGATTTTCTACGAGCTGGATCGCATGCGCGCCCTGCCGGTGGGCGAAGAAGAACTCGCCGATGCGCGGAATTATCTGAGCGGTGTCTTCTCGCTCGGCCTCGGCACGCAGGACGGCCTGGCCGGGCAGCTTGCCACCGTCTATTTGAATGAGTTGCCGGAGGATTACCTCGAGACCTACCGCGGGAAGATTCGCGCGCTTACCGCGGGCGATGTGCTCGCCGCAGCGCGGAAATACTTCGACTCCACCAACGCGCAGATTGTGGTCGTGGGCGACCGCAAGGAGGTCGCCGAGCAGGCCGCGCTGTTCGGCGAAGTGGAAGTGTATGACGCGCAAGGAAACCGGCTCGAATGAAGTAGCACGAGCAGGGAAGCAGGATGTGCCGCAGGCAGACTAAGATTGCGTTTCTGGTCGGTGTCCTCTGCTGGGCCGCCGTGCTTGTGGCGGCGGGGCAGGGCAAAAAGCAGCCACCGGCAAAGCCACTCGACCTTAACACGGCCACCATCGAGCAGCTCCAGCAGTTGCCGGGCATCGGCCCGACAACGGCGAAGGCCATCGTGCGCTTCCGCGAGAAGAGCGGACCCTTTCGTCGCCCAGAGGACCTGCTGGTCATCCGCGGCATCACCAAAGCCAAACTCGAAAAGCTTCGCCCCTATATCATTGTCGCGCTGGCGCCTCCTGGCAGGAATCCTAGCTAGCCACATCCAGGGTTGTGTAGCGGCGCCCTTCAGGGCGCCATAGAGGTGACCCGTGCGCGGCAAGAAGAGAAGTGGCGGGCTGAAGCCCACCGCGACACACCGCTGCGGCGGGTTCGCAGCTATAAGACCTGGTGGGTGATTCTCTTCTGCTGGAGCGTGATGGGCACTTGGTCGGCAATGGTGATGCCGTAGCCTTCCAGAGCCACGACCTTGCGCGGATGGTTGGTGAGCACGCGGATGCCGGTCAAGCCAAGATCGATCAGGATCTGCGCACCAATGCCGCTCTCGCGCTGCACCAGGCGTTGCCGGGCAAGGTCGCGGTCGAGCTGGCCGCGCACATGATACAGGATGCGCGGCAGCTCGTCGGGCGCCGGAGCAGCCGAGTGGATGCCAAAGCCGCGGCCCGTGTGGTGCAAATAGACGAACACCCCGCGGTCTTCGCGCACGATGGCCTCAAGCGAGCGCTCCACGATCTCATGGCAGTCGCAGGTGGTGGCGGCAAAGACGTCGCCGGTCAGGCAGAGGGAGTGGACACGCACCAGCGGCGGCGGCGTTCCCGCCAGATCGCCGCGCACCAGCGCGATGTGCTGTTCACTGTCCACATCGCTGGAGTAGGCGATCATGCGGAACTCACCATAGCGCGTGGGCAGAGCGGCTTCGGCCATGCGGCGGACGTAGCGCTCGTGCTGCATGCGGTAGCGGATCAGTTCGGCGATGGAGAGCAGCTTCAAGCCATGGTGGCGGCAAAACTGGGCGAGTTGTGGCACGCGCATCATCGTGCCGTCGTCGGCCATGATTTCGCAGACGATGCCCGCGGGGGTAAGTCCCGCGATGCGCGCCAGGTCCACGGACGCCTCGGTCTGCCCCGCGCGCACCAGCACGCCGCCGCGGCGCGCCCGCAGCGGAAAAATGTGGCCGGGCCGGGCCAAGTCCACCGGGCGCGTTTGGGAATCGATGGCGGTGAGAATGGTGGTGGCGCGGTCGGCGGCGCTGATACCCGTCGTGACTCCGCGCCGGGCCTCGATCGATTCGGTGAACGCCGTGCCGTAGTTCGACGTGTTCTGCGCGACCATCATCTTCAGGTTCAGCTCGTCGCAGCGCTCCTCGGTCAGCGTCAGGCAGATCAGCCCGCGACCGTACTTGGCCATGAAGTTGATGGCGTCGGGGGAGACCTTCTCCGCCGCCATGGTCAGGTCGCCCTCGTTCTCGCGGTCTTCGTCGTCCACCAGGACAATCTGGCGGCCCTGACGGATCTCTTCGACAGCTTCTTCTACCGTGGTGAACTCAACAGGCTGGGCGGGCATTTTAGTTTTCCCAGTGGCGCAGGAATTGATAGATGACGGCGCCCATCGCGGCCGCGCCGGGGATCGTCAGCACCCAGGCCCAGACGATTCGGCGAGTCACGCCCCAGCGCACGGCGGAGAGACGTCGCGCCGAACCCACGCCGACGATGGCACCAGTAATCGTGTGGGTCGTGCTCACCGGGATGCCGAAGTGCGCCGTGCCGATCAGCGTCAGCGCCCCTGCGGTCTCCGCAGAAAAGCCCCCGAACGGGTTGAGCTTGGTGATGCGCTGTCCCATGGTCTTGACCACGCGCCACCCGCCGGACATGGTGCCTGCGGCAATGGCCAGGTGACAGGCAATGATAACCCAGAACGGCACGTCGAAGGTCTTCAAGAGCCCGCCAGCCGCCAGCGCCGTGGTGATAATGCCCATGCCTTTCTGCGCATCGTTCGTGCCGTGGCCGAGGCTGTAACCAGCGGCTGAGAGCAACTGCAGACGGCGAAACCACCGGTCCACGCGCTGCGGCCCCATTCCGCGAACCAGCCAACTGGTCGTCACGGTCACGAACAGCGCGGCGAACAGACCGATGAAGGGCGCCACGAAGATGAAGATGACCGGCTTGACCCAGCCGGACAGGATGATCGCAGTGAAACCCGCGCGCGCCACCGCTGCGCCGCCGTAGCCTCCCATCAGCGCGTGCGAGGAGCTTGTCGGTATTCCGAGATAGAGTGTGATGAGATTCCAGAGGATGGCTCCCAGGAGGCCGGCCAGCAGCACCTGCTCGCTGACCAGTTCGATGTGGACCATCCCTTTGCCGATGGTCTTGGCCACCGCAGTGCCGAAGGCAAAGGCCGCCACGAAATTCCAGAAGGCCGCCCATACGACCGCGCGCAGCGGCGTCAGCACGCGCGTGGAAACGACCGTGGCAATCGAATTGGCCGCGTCGTGCCAGCCGTTGGAGAATTCAAAGGCCAGCGTCATGCCGATGATCAACAGCAGCAGCGGCAAGCTACGCACGGGGCAACTCTTGGCGCAGGGGGAGAGCGCCAGCCGGGGGCACTGGCCGGTGGCGGAGTGGGGTGATGCTGGCGGCGCGAGGGCTCACGCGCTCTTCAAGGTGACAGACTCGAGGACGTTGGCGACGTCTTCGCACTTGTCGACTGCGGTCTCGATGACCTCGATGATTTCTTTCCACTTGATAATCTGCACCGGATCTTTTTCCTCGTCGAAGAGCTGCGCAATCAGCGTGCGGCTGAGCCGATCCGCCTCGTTCTCCAGACGGTTGATCTCGATGCAGTAATCGAGGATGTGGTCGTGCTTCTCGAGCACGCGCACGGCCCCCAGCATCTTGGCGGTGGCCTCGTTCAGAACGCGGGCCAGGTCAGCCACGCCGGGACGGACCGTGTCCACGTGGAACATCACCATGCGGCTGGCGGCAGCGTCAGTCAGATCCAGCACGTCGTCAATCCGGCTCGAAAGCTCGTGGATGTCCTCGCGGTCAAACGGAGTGATGAAGGTCTGGGCCAGCTTGGTGAAAAGGCCGTGGGTGATGTCGTCGCCTTTGTGCTCGATGTCCTTGATGCGCTCGGCCTGGGCCGGCACGTTGGTGTAATTGGAAAGCATCTCGACTAGGGCAAGGGTCCCGGCGTGGACGTTTTCGGCCAGTTCCACGAACAGTGCAAAGAAGGAATTCTCGCGCGGGAGGATTCGGTTCAATAGGCCGGGCATTTTTCGTGGACTCCCCTGCTTCAAATGCGGGAACGACCGGCTGACTATAACCGAAGCACTGCCTCGGGGGCAAGGAAGAGCGTGTGGGGGGCGACGGAACCTACGGTAATTGCCGGCGGGAGAATGAAAAAGGGGCGTTCATTCCCGGGTTTCGGGAGAACGCCCCTGAACGCATGGGGTTATGTAGCAACCCCAGCGGAGTTGGGTCCGTTCTAGTACATCCCCCCCATGCCGCCGTGACCGCCGGCGCCTGCGCCGGCAGCCTTCTTTTCCTCTTCTTTGATGTCGGCCACCAGGGCTTCGGTGGTCAGCATTAGGGCGGCAATGGACGCGGCATTCTGCAGAGCCAGGCGAGTGACCTTGGCCGGGTCGATCACGCCGGCCTTGACCAGGTCGCCAAACTCGCTCGTCTCCGCGTTGAAGCCGAAGTTTTCGTCCTTGGACTCGCGCACGCGGCCGACCACCACGGCGCCTTCGTGGCCGGCGTTCTGAGCGATCTGGCGCATCGGCTCTTCCAGGGCCCGCTTGACAATGTTGACGCCGATGGCCTCGTCCTCATGCACCTTGAGCTTGTCGAGGGCCGGGATGCAGCGCAGCAAGGCCACGCCGCCGCCGGCCACGATTCCTTCCTCGACCGCCGCGCGAGTGGCGTGCATGGCGTCTTCGACGCGAGCCTTCTTCTCCTTTAGCTCCATCTCGGTCGCCGCTCCCACCTTGATGACCGCGACGCCGCCAACCAGCTTGGCCAGGCGCTCCTGGAGCTTTTCCTTGTCGTAGTCCGAGGTGGTCTCTTCGACCTGCGCGCGGATCTGCTTGATGCGGCCCTCGATCTCGCTGGCCTTGCCGGCGCCCTCGACGATGGTGGTGTTGTCCTTGTCGATGGTCACTTTCTTGGCGCGGCCCAGGTCCTCGATCTTCGCGTTCTCCAGCTTGATGCCGAGGTCCTCGGTAATGGCCTTGCCACCGGTAAGCGTGGCGATATCTTCGAGCATGGCCTTGCGGCGGTCGCCAAAGCCCGGAGCCTTCACTGCGGCGCACTTCAGCGTGCCGCGGAGCTTGTTCACTACCAGGGTGGCCAGGGCTTCGCCCTCCACGTCCTCAGCAATGATCAGCAGCGGCTTGCTCATCTTGGCGGTCTGTTCGAGCAACGGCAGCAGGTCCTTCATCGAGCTGATTTTCTTCTCGTGGATCAGGATGTGCACGTCCTCGAGCACGCATTCCATTCGCTCCGGGTCGGTGACGAAGTAGGGCGAGAGGTAGCCGCGGTCGAACTGCATGCCTTCGACCACCTCGAGCGTCGTCTCCATCGTGCGCGATTCCTCGACGGTGATGACGCCGTCCTTGCCCACCTTCTTCAT
>JBGPZW010000121.1:0-10651 GCA_041493955.1 Terriglobia bacterium | reverse complement strand
CGCCCGGAACTGCACCTTGGGGTTGGTCTTCGCCAACACCTTCGTGATCGCCGCGGTCAGCGTGGTCTTCCCGTGGTCGATGTGCCCGATCGTCCCGATGTTCACGTGCGGCTTGCTGCGTTCAAATTTTTCCTTCGCCATAACTTGTTACCCTCTGTTCACGAACTGGGCTCGCTCACAGCCGCCCAGATTCTGGAGCGGGGGACGGGATTCGAACCCGCGACCATCGCCTTGGAAGAGCGAGACTCTACCGCTGAGTTACCCCCGCCCGCCTGTCGCCCATCTCTGGAGCCTGGGACCGGGCTTGAACCGGTGACCTCGTCCTTACCAAGGACGCGCTCTACCAACTGAGCTACCCAGGCCCGAATCGTTTTGCGTCTCGCGCGCCAACCCGAATCGCGCCGGGCCGCATGCGCGCCGTTTGCTGGTCCCGCGTCTCGATTGCGCTGTTCGGAACTCCCTCGGTTGCTTGCCCTCGGAGTCTGGTCTGTGTTGCGCGAGGGTGGTGGACGGGGGAGGATTCGAACCTCCGTAGCCCGCAAGGAGCGGCAGATTTACAGTCTGCTGGTTTTAGCCACTCACCCACCCGTCCGCGCAGGGGAAATGCAAACACAAATAGAGTTCGTGTCAAAAGACACCAACCCGTCTGATTTTTATGTCTGGGAACCCGTTCGCCTCAATCCCCGGCTTCCTAAAAATCTAATCTCAGCTGGCGGAGGGATTTGAACCCCCGACCCTCTGATTACAAATCAGATGCTCTACCACTGAGCTACGCCAGCACCGCGCAAACCTAAAAAGAATATCAAATGGGCATTCCAATTGCAAGGACCTTTTATTCGTTCCTAGCAATATCGAGGCCAAGCCCGACCGCCCTGGGCGCCTGACGCCAACTTTACACCGCTACCATCATCCATTTTGCCCCAGTTCGGGCTACCCGAGCAAGGGGGGTAGAGATACCTGGCGCAAGGCCGGAAAGCGGTGAGAGAATGATTTCACAAGCACCCATGCGGATTGCTAAACGAGTTCTGATCGTCCTGCTCCTCGCCGCGGTGGTCGTCGGCGGCGTCGTATACTCTCTGCGTCGCGGCCCGCGCGCCGCGCAGGGCGGGGGCGTCCCGGAGCTGATTGAACTTGCCCCGGCAGACGCGGCCTATCTGTTCTACGCCAACATCGCGGCCTTCCGTTCTGCTTCCCTGATGCCCCGGATTGACGAGTGGGCCGCCACCGCGCCGAGGGATCGCGACTACGACGAATTTGTCCGCGCAACAGGGCTGGAGTATGCCCGGGACCTCGATGACGTCGTCTTTGCGGTTCGGCCCGCGGCGCCGGCGGGCCGTAATGTCGCGCTGGCCGAGGGACGCTTCGATCGCGCCAGGATCATCAGCTACGCCCTGCGCACCGGAAAGTTGGAGCGCCAGAATGGCTTCGAAGTTTACGTGGTCCCGAACAGTTCTTCTCCGGCCAAATCATTCTCCTTCGCTTTTCTCGACAACAACCGCGTCGCGCTGGCCGAGGGGCCCAGTCTGGAACTGGCGCAGCTCCCGCGCGCGTCGGGGACGCTCGACCCGGCTATGCGTGAGCGCATCGCCCGGGTGGCCGGCTCGGCCCTTTTCATTGTCGGAAAGGTCAGCCAGGTTCCCGAGAATTTCTCCCTTGGCGGCATGCGTTCCGACCAGTTCACCAATCTGGCGCGCAGCCTGCGGTGGTTCACCCTGGCGGCGCGGCTCGAAGGGGATCGACTGCGCGTCGTGGCGGAGGGTGAGTGCGACACCCCGGACAGCGCGCGACAGCTCGAAGGCACGCTCGACGGCCTGCGTTCGCTTGGACAAGCCCTCCTGGCTGACTCCAAGACGCGCCAGAAGCTCGGCCCTGAGGATGTGGGGAAGCTCGAAACGCTGCTCCGTATGGTCGAGTTCTCGCGCGACGCGCAGCGCGTTCGTGTCATGCTGGAGCTGACTCCCGAAATGTTGAAAGCCATGTCGCCGAAGAAGCCCGCGGCGCATACCTCCTCACCGTAGGGGCGATCAAAAACACCAGATCACATCGTCTCTCAGCTGGAGGAGGAGTGGGAGAGAATTGCTGCCGCGCTCGGGCTAGTCGCCTGCCTGCGTGAAGCGGAGGTACCGCCAGGGATTGACCGGCGCGCCGTGGATGCGCACTTCGTAGTGCACGTGCGGCCCGGTGACCCGGCCGCTCACGCCGACGTAGCCGATGACGTCGCCGCGTTTGACCCTTGCTCCGGGCGTGGTGTGAAAGCCGGAGAGGTGCCCGTACCAAGTGGAGATCCCGAAGCCGTGGTCGATTACGACCAGCCGGCCGTAGCCGGCGTGCGGTTCGACCACCACCACCACGCCGTCTGCGGTGGCGTGCACTGCCTCGCCGTATTGCGAGTAGATGTCCACGCCGGTGTGGAAAGCACCCTCACCGCTGAACGGATCCAGCCGCTCGCCGAAACTTCCAGTGATGTGGCCGATCACCGGCCAGAGCGACGGCTCAAACGCTGCATCGCCTAGCCCCGGCCGCGGCATCAAACGCAGTCCTTCAGCCTGCAGCGCCACGGCCGTCGGGTTTTTCATCAGGAAGTCGAACTGTTCCATGGAGCGCTCGTAAGCAGCCTCCGAGCCCCCGGCCGAGGTCACCTGCCCCAAATCATCAAGCCCAAAGGGCCCTTGGCGGGAGCGCGTGAAGCCGTAGGTCATGGCCACTTCGGTGGCCAGCGATTGCAGGGAGGAGAGGCGCTGGTTGGTGTCCTTGACCGTGGTCTGGAGCTGCTCGAATTGCTTTTTCAGCGTGTCTTGCTCGCGGCGGAGGGAGTTATACTTGCCCACCTTCCATAACATGCGCGTGTAGGCGCCGGCCGCCACCAGCACCGTGGCTCCGCCCACAATCGACAGAACTAGAAGCAAATGCAGGACATAATGCGGCACCCGCACCTTCCGCATGCTGCCCTGCTGGCTTGAAGCAATAAAGAAGGTGTAGGATCTTGGCTTCATCATTCCTTGTGGCTGTCAGCGGCCCGGCGCGGGGCCGATTTAGTGACTTCGCCTTCGAGAATGGGTAAGAGCCGCTTCAACCCGAAGCGATCATCCTATCCAGATCGTGTGTTTAGACCGCGAGACCTGGTCCGAAACTCTAGATAGTATAAAGGCAAACCTGCGGCCGAGTCAATCTATATTTTCCCATATGTTTTTCCGTTGCACTCGATTCCCCGCGCCACGGCTCCTATAATGGAAACTCCGGGCGGTCCGTGCCGGCCTACAAATGCGGACCCCGGCAGTCTTTTTATGTCCCTCGAAGCCAAATTGATCGAACGAATCCGCTCCAGAATCCCTTCGGGCGGGTGGTTGGCTCGCGCCGGCGGCTTGCGGGTGGGGATTGGCGACGACGCCGCCGTACTGCGCCCGCCCCGTGGGTCGGAATGGGTGCTGACCTGCGACGCCTTCCTCGAAAACGTCCATTTTCTGGCCGCCGCGCATCCTCCGGAATCGGTGGGCTTCAAATCCCTGGCGCGTGCCACCAGCGACATCGCTGCCATGGGCGCCCGGCCCCGCTTTTTCCTCCTCAGCCTGGCGTTGCCCGCCGACCGAGCGGGGCCGTGGTTCGACGGTTTCCTGCGGGGATTGGCGCGGGCCGCGCGCAACTTCCGCCTAGTGCTGGCCGGCGGTGACACCGCGCAGAGTCCCACGGTGGCCATCAACATCACCGTGCTGGGCGAAGTCGCCCCGGGCCGCGCCGTGACCCGGGCCGACGCCCGGCCGGGAGATCTGCTCTACGTTACCGGTCGTCTCGGGCGAGCCCAGTTGGGGCTGGAGCTGGTTCTGCGCGGGATGTATCGCCAGCCGCCATGGAAACCCCTGCTGCGGCCACACCTCTACCCCGAGCTGCGCATCGAGCTCGGCCGCTGGCTGGCCCGCCAGCGCCTGGCCTCGGCCATGATCGACACCTCGGACGGTCTCTCGACCGACCTCGAGCATCTCTGCGAATCGAGCCATGTCGGTGCGCGCCTCTGGGCCGGCCGCATCCCTGCAGTACACGTTCCGCCAGCTTTGCAGGAACATGGATTCGATGCCGGCGAGTTCGCCCTGCATGGCGGCGAGGATTACGAATTGCTATTCAGCGTGCCGCGCCGCCTGAGCAAGCGCGTCCCTGCGTTCTTCCGGGGCACGCCGATTACGCCCATCGGGGAGGTCACGCGCGGGAGGAAAATGTTTCTGGTGGGAACCGACGGAAGCCTGACCCCGCTCGCGGCCCGCGGCTGGGACCACTTCCGCCCACGATAGCAGACCGACTCGAAATCTCCGTTGCAAGCCCTCTGTTCCTGCTCCCCCAACGGGCTCTCGCTGTTATTCCTCTCTCAAGCCCTTTTTCCGGCCTCCAGCGCGAAGTCCGAGATCCCGCGAACTCTCTGAAACTGAATGAGTAAGTATGGTGGGCCTGGAAAGGCTCGGACTCCCGACATACGGCTTGGAAAATCAGGAGGCGCAGCAAGAGGGTTGCCCGGCGTTACTGAGTCTTGTGTTTCGGAGAGAGCACGGCCGCTCGGGAGCCGCTAGTGTCCTGTGACCTTGTCGCGCGACACCGGTGTTTCTTGGCTGGAGACGGCGCGCCAGCGGCCGCTTTCCCAATGGAAGATGTCGGTGAACTGCGTCCGCAGAATGATTTTTCCGGAATTATCTCGCCGTTCGACGCGGCCGGTGACAATGCCGATCGTGTCATAGAACCGCACGTGGATATCTTCGAGGCTTGCTGTCCAAGGCGGTTGGGCGCCCTCGGTCGGCGGGGGAGGCACGGGGCGCGAGAGCATCTGCTGCTTGGTGAAGCGACCGTTCTCACTTGCGTCTTCGTAATCATCGGCCCATATCTCTTCCAGCGTCTGCCGATCGCGCGCGTTCATCCATTTGTGTTCGAGCGCAATCAGCGTATCGGGATCACGCGGGACAAGCGGCGCGCCGACGATGGGGCCCGCCGCAGGCGCTGGCGCCGACTTCTCGGGGCCCTGCGGTTTCATTTCGAGCGTGATGAATCGCGTTTCCTTGTCACTATTGTTTTTGAACACGCGCGTCACGCTACCCCGGCCAAGCCACACGTAGTCGCCCGGACGCAGCAACCTTTCCGGTCCCTTTCCTACCGCGAACGCGAGCACCGCTTCATCGAGGGCGACGATCAATTCTTCCCGCTGCGGATCGTGCAAGCTCACTTTCTGGAGCGGCCTGACGCGGGTCAGGATCACGCGCGTCTCAGGGGTCTCAAATTGGGGCCAATCGGTGTGCGTCGCGGCCCCTGCCGGCGTCTCCTGCGTAACCGGGCAAGCCGCCGGCTTGTCGGCAATCACTTGCAGGCAGAGGTTGCGCAGTTTGCCTTGCGGACGAAGAAGCTCAATCGTGACGTTGCGGAAAGGAGCGTCGCCGTCGTTCCGCGCCACGTGTGCAAAGCCGCCGCGCGAAAAGCGCACTTCGCCATCGGCGAGCTTCAGATGCACCTCCGGCTTTTCGGGAACGGCGCTGGTGATTTGCGCGCCGCCGATCACGATGTACACGTAATCGTGATCGTGCTGGTGCAGCAGCGTGGACTCGTGCGGCGCGACCTCGACCTTGTAAACCTTCACATAATCGTTCTGAAGCGAGAGATGGTGATGCTGTTCCGACGCGATGGGCACCGCAGCCGGTGCTTGCGCGCCGGGTGCCTCCTTGTCGCCCGCAGATGCACACAGCGGCAGGAGCAACAACACAGCGAGGTAAACCCGCTTCGTTCTCAAGGGAGGCCCTCCCAAGGACTACGGAAAAAGCGTAGCACACACAAAGAGGAAAAGCGGAGATTCGATTGAATAAGAAGGGCCTCGGCTAGGGTGCCGGGGGCTCGCGAATGGCGCGACGAGATCCGCCGAACCAGGGCGAGCCCCTGCGGGTCTTGGGTTATTGCACAGTCAGCGATACGGTTGTCGAATGCGTCAGACTGCCGCTCGTGCCGGTGATTGTCAGCGTCCTCGTGCCCGTCGGCGTCCTGGAGCGCGTCGAGAGGGTCAGCGTCGAAGTGCCCGAACCAGTCACCGACGTTGGATTAAACGTTGCGTTGGTGCGCGAGGGCAGGTTGCTCACGCTCAAACTGACGCTCCCGCTGAACCCATTGATCGCCGTTACCGTCACCGTGTACGAGGTCGTCCCGGGATGCCCCACGGTGCGCGAGCTGGGCGAAGCGGAAATCGAGAAGTTGGGTGGGTTCACGGAATTGACCACGAGGGTGACGTTGGTCGAATGGCTCGTGCTGCCCGAAGCGCCGACAGGTCAGCGCGGCGTTCCGTCCGTGGGTGCAATAGAAGTCCATCCACCGGAGCTGGAGAGAGGCCTCCCGGCTCAACTCGTACCCCAAGCGGGCCAGCTGGCCCGCTCGGGGTACCTTTCCATAGCGAATCTGCATGGCGACACTCTACCCGAGTATCACCAATCATTCTGAACGAGAACAGGATCAGGTGTTGAGCGTGTTTCAGCTCTATCAGCTCGAGGGTGCACGCCTCAGCCCGAATTTGCCACTCCGGCTTTGTTTCAAATCGGATGTCCGGGTCAGGATGGCCCGCCGCCCGTGCCGCTGGTCTTCGCGGGCGGCGGCTGAAGAGGCGGCACCGGCTTGACCTTCTGTGGCGTCTTCTCCTCGGGGCCTTCGGGGATTTCCTCCGTCGGCGCGCTGTCGGGCGTGTCCACCTGCACCGATTTGGTCAACGCGACCTTTTCCAGCCGTTCGACGTTGGGGAAATCTTCCACCGGCTTGCCGTCGTTGGCCGCCTTCATGAAGTCAATCCAGATGGGCAGAGCGGCTTTGGCCCCGGTTTCCTTCTTACCCAGGGAATCCTGCTTGTCGTCGAAGCCCACCCAGACGCCCGCGGTGAGGGTCGGCGTGAAGCCCATGAACCAGGCGTCGGTGAAGTCGTTGGTCGTGCCGGTCTTTCCGGCGACGGGCCGGCCGAGCTCTCTGGCCTTCATGGCCGTACCGAACTGCACCACTTCCTCGAGCATAGCCACCATCGTGCGCGCCACCGCCGGGCTGATGACGTCGTGCACTTCGGGGCGTGCCTCTTCGAGCAGCGCGCCGTCGTAGCTGGTGACCCGGCGGATGGGGTGTGGCTCGATGCGGATGCCGTCGTCGGGGAAGACGGTGAAGGCGGAGGTGTGCTCGAGCAGGGTAATCTCCGCGGCACCCAGCGCCACCGGCAGGTAAGGCGGCAGCGGGCTGGTGATGCCAAAGCGCCGCGCCGTTTCCACCACCGCCTGGATGCCGATCTTCTCCGCCAGCTTCACCGCCGGAACGTTGCGCGAGCCCGCCAGCGCGCGCCGCAGCGTGATGGTGCCCTCGAATTTCTCGTCATAGTTGTGCGGCGAGTAGGGCTGGCCGCCGCTGATGGTGGTAAACGGCGCGTCCACGATCGTGTCAAACGGCGTGAAGCCCTTCTCGATCGCCGTCGTGTACACGTACGGCTTGAACGAGCTGCCCACCTGCCGCAGCGCCTGCGTGGCGCGATTGAACTTCGACTCCTCGAAGCTGTAGCCGCCCACCATGGCCTTGATCTCGCCGGTGGGGTTGTCGATGGCCACCAGCGCTCCTTGCGCCGTGGGCTTCTGCTCCAGGTCCACGCGCGCTGTGCTGCCGGTGATGTCCTTGATATGCACCTCGGTTAGGTCGCCCACCTTCAGAAGTTGCGCGGGCGAGCGCCGGCCGGTCCAGGAAAAGTCGGGCGCAGTGAGTTGGGCGCGGTACGGCCCGAGCTTAATCGCCGCGCTCTTCTCGTCCACGGCGGTGACCAGCCCGGTCAGGTAAGAGCCCTTCTCGATCGGCCGCCGCCAGTCTTCGTCCTCGTAGCTGTCGATCTTGTTCACCAGGTGGTCGCGCAGGATGTTGGGCAGGGCGCCCTTCCAGCCGTGCCTCCGCACGTAACTGTGCAGGCCGTCGCGCACGGCCTGGTTGGCGGCGCGCTGCATGGCCACGTTCAACGTGGTGTAAACCCGCAGGCCGCGCTCGTGCACCGCTTCGGTGCCGTAGGTGCGCTCCAGGTATTTGCGGATCTCCTCGAAGAAATACGGCGCCAGGTCGTTGCGCGGGTACTGCAGATGCAGGCCGAGCAGTTGCTTGGTGGCCTCCTGCGCTTCGCGCGGCGCGACTTTGCCGTCGCGGCTCATCAGCTCGAGCACAATGTTGCGCCGCTGAAGCGCGACCTGCGGGTGCAGCACCGGCGAGTAGCTGGGCCCGCGAATCATACCGGCGAGCAGGGCGGCTTCCGTCAGCTTCAATTGATTGGCGGGCTTGCCGAAATAAAACTCGGCCGCGGCCTCAAAACCGTAGTTGCCGTGCGCCAGATAGACCTGGTTGCAGTACATCGTAAAGATCTGCTGCTTGGTGTAGTGGCGCTCGATCTGGATGGCCAGCAGCGTCTCCTGCACCTTGCGGCTGAAGCGCTTGTCGGGGGAAAGAAAGAGCACGCGCGCGAGCTGCATGGTCAGCGTGCTGGCGCCTTCGGCCTTCCGCCGTTGCGCGACGTTGCGCCAGGCCGCCTGCGCCACGCGGGGGAAATCGATGCCCCAGTGCTCCTCGAAATGCTGGTCCTCGGTGGCCAGGATGGCGTCCTTGAGTACGCGGGGAATCTGCTCGTAGGTCATCAGGATCCGCCGCTGCAATGCGAAGCTCCCGATGAGCTGCCCGTCATCGGCGTACAGCTCGGTGATCACGTTGGGCCGGTAGTCTTCCAGAGCGTGGATCTCGGGCAGGTCGCTGGCGTACACGAACAGCAACCCGGCCGCCGCGCCCACGGCAATCGCGCAGAGCAGCAGGAACCCGAAAGCCACGCGGCCAATCAGCTTCCATCCGCGCAGGTTCAGTGTGATGTTCGGTAGACTTAGCATTTGTTCCTTATTATTTTATCCCAGAAATAATTTGTCGTGCCGTGAAGTTGAGCGGCGCGTGTCCCGTCGATTCCCGCGCGTGGGCTACTTGCTCTCCGGGTCGTCAAGGGTCGCAAGAACCCTGGCGCCTCGGGCTCGCTCGGTCCAGAACGCGCCGACGGTGAGCGCCAGCGACACCGCGAGCAGAAAGCCATCGCGCAGCAGCGTGCGCACGCCCAGCTTTTCTCCAAACCCGAAGCAGCCGCAGTCGATTCCCAATCCCTTGACATACGAACTCAGCATGATGCTGAAAAATCCGAGCAGCAATGCACTGGCTGCCGCGGCGACGTACCGCAAAGCAACTCCCGCGAGCAACAGTAGGCCCAGCACCAGCTCCAGCCACGGCAGCGTCCGCGCCAGCAGCGTCACCGCCCCCTCCGGCAGGACTTGATAGGAATTGATGGACATGGCGAAGAGCATCCACGGATGGCGCAGCTTGGTGTAAGCGGCGTACGCGAACACGACGCCCAATGCGATGCGGCTCAGCAGCATCACCGCGCGCGCCGTGGCGCCTGGCCGCGGCGCCACAACGGGAGGTGTCGGTTCGACCATAGCTACTATTTCAGCAAATAATCGAGGTACTGTTTGAGAATCGGATAGCTCACCCCGCCGGGCGGTAGCGGCACCGTCTCGCCACCGTGGGTGACGAACAGACTCGGCGTCTGGCTCACGCGCCGGCTCTTACCGAGTTCCACATCTTTGTCTATGGCCGCGTCCAGCGGCCCGCTGCCCTGCATCAACTGTCGCACCTTCTTCATCTCCGCGGGCGTGAGCACCGCGGCAACGATGGTATCGATATTGCCGTTGGCTGCCCAGGTTTCCTGCTTGGTGTAGAGCGCCTCTTCGACGGGCTCGAACTTGCCCACCTGCGCCGCGGCGTTGGCCCAGCGCGCGGCTTCGCGCGAATGGTTGTGCATGGGGAGCGGAAAGTCACGGTGCACCAGGTACACCTTGCCCGCGGCTACGTAGTCGTCCATCAGCGGCCGCAGCGTCTGCTGAAAGGTTTGCTTGCACGCCGGGCACTGGAAGTCGCTGAAGACCTCGATGGTGATGGGCGCCGACTTTGAGCCCATCGCCTTGCTGGGTGCAAGCGCTGCTGCCGCGACCTTGGTTTGCCCCGCCGTCGAGGTCGCCAGGGCCAGCGTCAGTGCGGCTAGGCCGAGCAAGAAAGCGCCAAGCATTCTGGCATTCGCAAAACAGTCCCGGTTCACCAAATCCTCCCAAGTTATCCATCCGGCAGAGTGTTCGCCGCTATTCTACCCCGAGTTGCCCTGCCGCGTCGCCCGGTTCGCTAGCGCCGCTTCCGCACGCGAGCCAAACTGGCCGAACCACGCGGTCGATAAACCGATGCGCTGTGCGACCACATCGCCGGCGCCGCGACGCTCAGAGCGATTCCTGTAACGCTGGCTTCCAGCCAGCGGGTGTCCGCCCGCGCCGCTGCGTACCAGCTGCTCCGCCAAAGAATCTCGTCCCCTCTTTTTGATGCGACGGAGCCATCTGGTGTTTGTCGGGAAAGCCATCTTGACGCCTGGGACTCTGGAGGTCCGCCGACCGGTCCAGAATGCCGATGCCATGTGTAAGTGTTGTATTTACAGTAGAGTATGGCACTTGAATATACTTGACAACGATAGACTCAATGCTTATAATACTCCTCGGCTGATAGCTCGAAGCGCTGCTTTGGCGCTCCGAGCGGCCTTGTGGCCATGGACTTCGCCTGAGGAAGGAGT
>JBGPZW010000179.1:0-6336 GCA_041493955.1 Terriglobia bacterium | reverse complement strand
GTGCTGGGGGTTTCGAGCGGCGCGGCGCTGGGAGCGATTCTCTCGCTGATCGCTTCGCCGCATCTTCCGCTGCTGACGCCGGTGGCGGCGTTTGCCGGCGCGGCGCTGACCATCGCGGCGGTCTATTTCCTTGGCCGGCGCGAAGGGCAGCTTGACGGCGGAACGCTGCTGCTCGCCGGGATTATCACCGCGTCGTTTCTTTCTGCGGTGATCATGTTTCTGATGACCACGCTCTCGGGCCGTGACTTGCGCGGCATGGCTTTCTGGCTGATGGGGGATCTTTCCACGCCGCTGGCGGAGGGCTTGCGGTGGATATTCGTCCTGGTGCTGATCGTGGCGGGCGGCGCGATTTACACCACGGCGGCGGACTTAAATCTGCTGCTGACCGGCGAGCGGGAGGCCATGCACCTGGGCGTGCACGTGACGCGGGTGAAATTGGTGGTGTACTTGGCGGCTTCTATCCTGACGGGCATGGCGGTTTCCGTGAGCGGGGCGATCGGGTACGTCGGGCTGCTGGTGCCGCACCTGATGCGGCTGCTCTTCGGTTCCGATTACCGGCTGCTGATCCCCACATCGGCGCTGGGCGGGGCCATCATCGTCGTGCTGGCCGACACGCTCGCGCGCACGATCGTGGCGCCGACCGAACTGCCTGTGGGCGCGATGACGGCGATGGCCGGCGCGCCGGTATTCATCTACCTGCTGCGCAGGAGGCTGCAGTGAGCCCGGGCGGTCCGGCTATGACAGCCCCATCGGCGCTGCACGCCGAGGGGGAGGACGCGCGGCGCGGCCCCGGAGACGTGCGCCTCACTGTGGAACAGGCGAGCTACGCCTACTCGTCCGGCGAACGCCAAGCCCCACTGTTCACACTCCAGGCCACAAGTTTCCAGGCGCGTCAGCGGGAAGTCGTGGCCATCCTGGGCCCGAACGCCAGCGGCAAATCCACGCTGCTGGGTCTGATTTCAGGAGCGATCAAGCCGCTTTCCGGCCGCGTGCAGCTGGACGGCTTTGAGACCAGCCGGCTCGAGCCCCGCACGCGTGCGCAGCGCATCGCCGTGGTGCAGCAGGAAAGCCCGCTGCTGTTTCCTTCGCGCGCGTGGGAGTACGTACTGCAGGGCCGGCATCCCTACGGGCGCACGCTGCGGTTTGAAACTCCCGAGGACGCGGCCATCGCCGAAAACGCTCTGGCGCAGGTGGGCGCCAGCGAGCTGCGCGACCGCTGGATGGACAAGATTTCGGGCGGCGAAAAGCAGCGCGTCATCCTGGCGCGGGCGCTGGCGCAGCAGCCGTTGCTGCTGCTGCTCGACGAGCCCACGCTGCACCTGGACATCGGCGCGCAGGTGGAGCTGCTGCAGCGGCTGCGGCGGCTGGCGGAGGAGAATCGCTACACCGCGATCGTGGTCACGCACGAGCTGAACCTGGCCGCGGAATTCGCCGACCAGGTGGTCTTGCTGCACCACGGGAAGTGCCTGCGGGTCGGCCCGCCCGCGGCGGTCTATAGCCGCGAATTGCTCGAACAAATCTTCGAGGCCCCGCTCGAAGTGGAGACCGGTCCCGGGGGCCGGCCGCGCGTGAGCATCCGGGGGGAACGCAACGAAACTGCGGGGTGAGGCCGGCAGCCTGGCCGCAACCCGCGCGCATTGTCCACGCGACGCTTGCAAGCCGCCGGAGCCATCCGGTGGCGGCAGGCGCCGCCCCGATCAACCGCAGACTCCGTGCACGGGAAGACGCTGAGAAGCCGTCGCCGCCGCGCGACTGTAAGGCGGAGAAGTATCGAGCGCAGGCCACTGTCCGGTCCGACGCAGTAAGAAATTGTCGGGCCGGGTGGGAAGGCCGCGGCGTTTTTGGTGCCGCCAAGCCAGGAGACCGGCGGAGTCCGCAGCCTGTGAGGCCCGGGAACGCTCCCGGGTTTTCGGGACAACCTTCAACTCCCGCGCGAGAGGGAGAGGAGGAACTACGATGAGACTCCGCTTCAGATTCCTTGCAGGTTTTGCTGTCGTTTTGCTTGGCGCTTTGTCTGCTGTTCCGCTTGCGCGAGCGCAATCCACCGCAACCCTCAACGGAACACTCACCGACCCGAGCGGCGCCGCCGTGGCGCGAGCGGAGGTTTCCGCCGAGCGCCTGCCGGCCGCAGCCGGCAGCGTGCTACGCACGGCAAGCGACGCGGACGGCCGCTTCGCCCTGGCGCTGGCGCCCGGGGATTACCGCGTGCGCGTTACGCATCCTTCGTTCGCGCGCGCCGAACAGCAAATCACGCTGGCCGCGGGCGAGACGCGCGAGGTGCATTTGCGCCTCGAACTCGAACCGCTGGCGGCCACCGTGGTGGTGTCCGCCCAGGCCGAGCCGGCGCCCGCCGAGTCCACCAGCGCGCCGGTGACCGTTCTCACGCGGCAACAGATCGAGCAGCGCCAGGCAACCTCGCTGCCCAATTTGCTCGCGACCCTGCCCGGCTTCAGCCTCGCGCGCACGGGGCGCGAAGGCGGCGTCGCCTCGCTGTTCCTGAACGGAGGAAACTCCAACTTCACGAAGGTGCTGGTGGACGGCACATCCATCAACGAGCCCGGCGGCGCAGTTAATTTCTCCAATCTCACGCTCGAAGACGTTGAAAAGATCGAGGTGGTGAGCGGCGCCGAAAGCGCCCTGTTCGGCTCGGACGCCATGACCGGCGTGGTGCAGATCTTCACGCACCGCGGCACGACGCGGCGGCCGCAGCTCACATTGCTCGCCGAGGGAGGCGGGTTTTCCACCGCGCGCGGATCGGCCATGCTGAGCGGCCTGCTGGGCCGGTTCGATTATTCGGCTGCGGCCGCATATTTTGAAACCGCCGGGCAGGGAGTGGATGACGCCTTCCTCAACCGGACACTTTCCGGGAATTTCGGCTGGCGCTTCTCGGAAACCAACCAGGTGCGGCTCGCCGTGCGCAACAACACGAGTGATGCCGGAATCGCCGGGCAGACCCTGCTCGTGCCGCCGGATCACGAGCAGCACGACTCCCTGCACAACTTCTCCGCCAACTTGAGCGCGGAGTTCGCCACCGGCGAACACTGGCGCCACCGCCTGGCCGGGAACGAGGCCTACAACCGCCAGTTGTTCGACAATCCCATCAGCGACTTCTGCTTCACCAGCGCGCCGTTCTTCTGCGACTTCCCGTTCACCGCGCGGAACCAGTTCAACCGTGCCGGCTTTGCGGAGCAATCGAGCTACCTCTTCCGCCAGGGCGCGGTCACCGCGGGCTACCAGTACGAGGTGGAGAACGGTTTCCCCGGCGCGCTGGGCGGACAGCACGCGCGGCGCAACAACCAAGCGGGCTTCCTCGACGCGCGCTGGCAGCCCTGGCGGCGTCTGACCCTGAGCGGCGGCGTGCGCATCGAGGGCAACGACAGCTTCGGCACGCGCGGAGTTCCGCGCGTGGGCGTGGCCTATGCCCTGCGCGACGGCCACGACTTCTGGGGCGCCACGCGGCTGCGGTTTTCTTTCGGCAAAGGAATCAAGGAGCCGAGCCTGGACCAATCGTTCGGCACCGATCCGTGCTTTCCCGGGAACGCCGCGCTGCGGCCCGAGCGCAGCCGGACCATCAATGCGGGCATCGAACAGCGGCTCGCATCGGATCGGGTGCGCATCACGGCCGACTATTTCGATAACCGCTTCCGCGACGTCGTGAGCTTCACGTTTTGCCTGCTGGGCGGGCCATGTCCGGTTGCGCCGCCGCCGGGCTGCCCATTCGGCTTCGGCACATTTTTCAATACCGACCTGGCGCGCGCCCGCGGTACGAACATCGTTGTTGAAATGCGGCCGGCGCGGTGGCTGAGCGTTGTGAGCAGTTACAGCTACGACGACAGCCGCGTGCTGCAAGCGCCCAATGCCTTTGATCCCGCCGAGGAGCCGGGCAACCGCCTGCTGCGGCGGCCGGTGCATTCGGGCAACCTCATCGCCAACGCCGCGTTCCGCCACATGAACTGGAATCTGGCGGCCCACTTCACCGGGCGGCGCACCGACAGCGACTTCCTCGGATTGGGCTTGACCCGCAATCCCGGCTACGCCCGGTTTGATCTGGGCGTCAGTTATGAACTTCGCCGCGGGATCAGCATGTTTGGACGAGTGGAGAACATGTTCGACAAGCAGTACCAGGATGTGATCGGCTTCCCAGCGCTGGGGCGCGACTTCCGCATCGGGATGAGGTTCACGTTCGGCGGAGAATAGGTCTGCGCTTCAAGGCATTCGGAACGGAGCGAAGCATCCTGCAGAGGGATCCCTCGCTTCGCTGGGGATGACAACAACACCTCCAGCCCAACTGGGGATGTATGTTCATGCTTACCAGCTCGTAAGGGGGCACCCCGCTGGCTGGGTCAGGTGGCGTGGATGCGGGTCTGCCTGATGCTATAATTCGCAGTTTGCCATGAGCAGAACAGCCCAGGAGAGTCGCGGGATCGCCCCGGAAGTGCTGGAGCGCTACGAGGCGGTGATCGGCCTCGAGGTGCACGCGCAACTGAAGACCGCCACGAAGATCTTCTGCGCCTGCTCGACGCGCTTCGGCGACCCGCCCAACACCAACGTCTGCCCGGTGTGCCTCGGTCTGCCGGGGACGCTCCCGGTGCTTAACCGGGCCGCGCTCGAGCTGGGCATTCGCGCAGCGCTGGCCTTCCACTGCGACGTGCGCCAGCACGCGCGGTTTGCGCGCAAGAACTACTTCTATCCCGACCTGCCCAAGGGCTATCAAATCTCCATGTACGAGCTGCCGCTGGCGGCGGGCGGGTGGCTCGAAATTGAATGGGACGGCACGCAAAAGCGCATCGGCCTCACGCGCCTGCATCTCGAAGAGGACGCAGCCAAAAACCTGCACGAGGGTTTCCCCGATTCGGACAGCAAGAGTTATATTGATTACAACCGCTGCGGCGTGCCGCTGATCGAAATCGTCTCCGAACCCGACCTGCGCTCCCCGGCCGAGGCCTACGCCTACCTGAATACGCTCAAGCAGGTGCTGGAGTACACCGAGGTGAGCGACTGCAACATGGAGGAGGGCTCGCTGCGCTGCGATGCCAACGTGAGCGTGCGGCGGCGCGGCGCGCAGGAGTTCGGCACCAAGACCGAAGTGAAAAACCTGAACTCGTTCCGTTACCTGCAGCACGCGCTGGAATACGAGATCGAGCGGCACATCGGCATGCTGGAGAGCGGCGGTCGGATCGAGCAGGAGACGCGCCTGTGGAACGTGGCCGAGTGGCGCACCGAGTCTATGCGCACGAAGGAGTTCGCGCACGACTACCGCTATTTCCCGGAGCCCGACCTGCTGCCCGTGCGAGTGAGCGCGGTGTGGAAGGAGCAGATCCTGAAAGCCATGCCGGAGCTGCCCGATGCGCGGCGCGCGCGCTTCATGCGCGACTTCGGCATCACGCCGTATGACGCAGGCGTGCTGACCGACACCCGCGCGTTGGCGGACTATTTCGAGGCCGCGGTGCGCGCGGGCGCAGCCGCAAAAACCGCATCGAACTGGATTCAGACCGAACTCTTGCGCCGGCTGAATGATACCGGAAAGGAAATCAGCGGGAGTCCGGTCGCGCCGGCGGCGCTGGCCGAGTTGGTGAAGCTGGTCGAGAGCGGCCAGATCACCGCCGCCAGTGGAAAGAAGGTTTTCACCAGGATGTTTGAAACCGGCCAACCGGCCGGGCCGATCATCGCCGCCGAGGGCCTGACGCAAATCAGCGATAGCGGCGAAATCGAGCGCGCCTGCCGCGAAGTGATCGAGAAGAACCCGGAGAACGTGGCGAAGTACCGCGCCGGAAACGAGGGCGTGTTCAAGTTTTTTGTGGGCCAGGTGATGCGCGCGACGCGCGGCCAGGCCAATCCGCAAGTGGTGAACGATACGCTGAAACGTCTGCTGGCATAGGATCACGCACCGCGGCAACGGCTCTCACCACAGAGGCGCAGAGAGCACCGAGGAAGACAGTCGGGAATGGCAGCAGCGGCACACCCGGAGGATTTCATGGCCACGTTGAAAGTGGGAGATAAGGCGCCGGTGTTTCGCTTGCCGGCCGAGGACGGCAAGGAAGTCGCGTTGGCCGGCCTGCGCGGCAAGTCTGTGGTCCTGTATTTCTTCCCCAAGGCGCAGACCCCGGGCTGAATCAGTGAAGCGTCCGAGTTTCGCGACGCCAAAACAAAATTTGACAAGCTCGGTGCGGTGATCCTGGGCTGCAGCGCGGATGCGGTGGAGACGCAGGCCGATTTCAAGGCCAAGCAAAAGCTCAATTTCTCTCTGCTCAGCGACCCGGAATTTCAGGCCATCGAAGCGTACGGGGCGCGGCGGATGAAGAGCTTCCTGGGGAAATCATTTCTGGGGATCGTGCG
>JBGPZW010000025.1:0-29778 GCA_041493955.1 Terriglobia bacterium | reverse complement strand
GAAAATCGGAGAAAGGAACCGGTGCCGAAGAACAAAACAGGGATGCCCGGGGCGCCTGATTCCACTAGGTCCCGTCGTTGTTTCACTCTCGGCAGCATCCGCATCTCAAAAATCACCCGTTCTTCAGCACCCTGCTAAGGCCCGGGCAGGGCCAACAGGGAAGACGTCATGACGCGAGCAAAGAATATTGGAGAGATGTTCCGCCTGGTGGCGCTGGTTGCGGTTGTGGTGCTGGCGGCCTATTGGGCGGGAGCGCGCTGGGGCCCGCGGCAAGTGCGCGACGTCGAAGCACTGCCCGTCATGCTCCCCGCGCCGCAGGGCGGCAGCACGGCGGGGTTCACCGACGAGGAAGCGGTCAACGTGAAGGTGTACCGCCAAGCCGCGCCGGCAGTGGCCAATATCGTCACGCGCACAGTGGAATACGACTTCTTTTTCAATCCGGTTCCGGTGGAGGGCGCAGGCTCGGGTTTCGTCATGGACCCGCGGGGATACATTCTTACCAATTACCACGTGGTGCAGGAGGCGCAGACCATCGAAGTAACCCTGGGAGACCAATCGCGCTATCCGGCGAAATTCATCGGCGCCGACCAGCGCAACGACGTCGCGCTGATCAAGATTGAGCCGCGCAGCCGCAAGCTCACCACCCTGCCCATGGGCGACTCGGCCACGCTGCAGGTGGGCCAGCACGTGCTCGCCGTGGGCAATCCCTTTGGCTTCCAGAGCACGCTCACCACCGGCGTGGTCAGCGCGCTCGGCCGCACCGTGCAGACCGGCCAGACCACCTTCATTGACGAGGCCATCCAGACCGACGCGGCCATCAACCAGGGCAATTCCGGCGGGCCGCTGATGAATTCGCGCGGCGAAGTGATCGGCATCAATACGGCCATCTACACGCCCTCCGGCACAACCGCCGGCATCGGCTTCGCCATCCCCATCAACACCGCGAAGCTGATCGCGCAGGACCTGATCAATACGGGCCGCGTGCACCGCGCATATCTCGGGGTCGAGGTCCGCCCGTTGTGGCCCGGGCTGTCCGAGGCGCTCGACCTCCCGGTGGAGGAAGGCCTGCTGATCGAGCGCGCCACGCCCGGGGGTCCTGCCGAGCGCGCGGGCCTGCGCGGCGGAAATCGCGTCGCCGTCGCGGGCATGCGCAAGATTTTGATCGGAGGCGATGTGCTGGTGGCCGTGGACGGCCAGAAAATCACGAACCAGTTGGATCTGAATCTTTTCTTGAACCGGAAGCGTCCGGGGGACGTGATCAGCGTGACGATCTATCGCGGCCGGCAGAGGATGGACGTGCGCGTGCCCCTTTCCGAGCGCTGACCCCCGGCCGACGCCGCGCCTCCCTTTCGCGAACCCAAGGACTCTCCGAGGAGGCCAGAATGAAAAAAGCCAAACGAATCCTGGTGGGCCTGAAAGACCTTGCGCACGCGGTTGAACTGACCGACCTGGCGTGTCGCGTGGGCGCCCGTGGCGCCTGGCTGCTGCTGGTTCACGTGATCGAGCTGCCGGATCTTACCCCGCTCGAGGCCGACGTGCCGGACCTCGAAGCCAGCGCGCAGAAGATCCTGCGCACGGCCGCGCGCGTGGCGCGCCGCAGCAGGATGAAAACAATCACGCGGATCGTGCGGGCGCACTCGGCCGGCGGGGCGCTGCTTGACGATCTGAAGGAAGAGAAAATCGATCTCGCGGTGCTGGGCTACCACCACGGGCGCACGCTCGGCGAATTGCTGCTGGGCACCACCGCCAAACACGTGGCCACCCATGCGCCGTGCCACGTGCTGCTAAACATCCCGCCGCGGAAGTAGGCAGGACGCTTGCCGGCAGTCCGGCGGGGAGGATTCTTCAGGCGATCCAGCTTGCGCGGTGCTGTTCGCGCTCCTGGAGCGCAAGCGTGAACCAGGATTCCGCCAGGTCGCGCACACGTTCCAGCGCCGCCTGCATCTCGGCGTGCTTTTGTACGATCGCCTCGCGATCGGCATCGGCGGGAACGTAAATCGGCGGGGCAAACACAATCACAGCGCGCGAGAAGGGATGCGGGATCTGGAAGAGGTCCCAGGTTTTCGTCAGCGTCCAGGCGCTTTCCAGCCCCACGTGGAAAACCAGAATGGGGCATCCGGTGCGCCGGGCCAGCAGCACCGGGCCGGGCTTGGCAACGTAGCGCGGGCCGCGCGGGCCGTCAATCGTGAAGGCGACGTCGAGTCCCTGCTCGAGCCGCTGTGCCATCACCGCCAGGCCGCGCAGGCCGCCGCGTGTCGAGCTGCCCTGCGCTGTGGCGTAACCCAACCGCTCGATCACTCGCCGCGTCCACTGGCCATCGAAGTTCGTGCTGTTCATCACCACCACGCCGCGGCGCCGCCCCCACCACATCACCGAGAAAATCGAGCGGTGCCAGAACGACCAGATGCACCGCCGGCCGGTTGCGTAAACCCGCTCCGCGTGATGCCAGCCCAGCACCTCGAAGCGCAGCGTAGGCCCCAGCGACCTCACCAGCCAGTATCCCGCCGCGGCCATGAGCGGAATCTGCGCGCGCTGCCAGCGGGTGAGCTGCGGCAGGCGCGTGTCGTAGTGGACGCCCGGGCGCTCTTCTTCGAGCTGCTCCGGGGCCTGGTCCTCACCAGGATGGGGGCGCGGCTCGGCGGGTGCTGGCGGGTCCATAGGCATATAGTATAATAAGCGCCCCGCAGCGGCTCTCCGATGGACTCTGCCACGCAGGCCCGTCTGACTCGAAACGCCGGCGTTGCCGTGTCTTTCCTCACGGCGGCCACGGCCCTCCTCCTTGCACTGGCGGCCTCCGCGGGGACGCTCTGCGCGCAGGCCCCGCCGGAAACGGTTGGACGGATCTACGGCGAGGATATCGCCGTCAAGGGAGCTATTGGCGTGAATGTCGAAGGCGGCCGCAGCACCACCGCGCTGGCCAGCGGCAGCGAGGTCACCGTGAGATCGGGAACGGCGCGCCTGGTGCTGGCCGAAGGCGGGGAGATCGGGGTCTGCGGCCCCGCCCACTTCTCCCTGCTCAAGGCCGGCGGCGCCGTCACCCTGGCGCTGGATTACGGCCGGATTCACGCGCGTCTCGAAGGGGCCATGCCGCTGACCGTTTATTCCGCGCTGATCGTGGCCACGCCGGTGGCCATCGCCGCAGGGCCGCGCGACGCCACCATCGGCCTCGAGCAGAGCGGCGCGATGTGCGTGCTGGCGGGCCGCGGCGCGGTGCGCATCGAGCAGCAACTCACCGGCCAGGTGATTCTGGTGCCGCAGTCCGGCGAGGTGGCCTTCGCCGAAGGGCAACTGGATTCCCTGCGCGGCAGTGCCGGCGCCTGCCAGTGCGAGGTGCAAACGGCCAAAGCCGACCCTCCCGAGGGGCCGCGGCCGCCGGAAGTCACCGTGGCGGTTCCCGTAGATCTGGCGCGACCCATCAAGCCCCCGCAGAAAAACGCCAAACCGGAAACGGTGGAAGACGTGAAGCCGCCCGCGATCGAGGAGCCCATTTACAAGGTCATGATGCCGCCGCTCAGTTTCAACGCGGCGTCGCCCGAGCCGCCGGAGCCGCAACCGAGTCCTGAAACCATGCTCCTGGTGCGCGAGGTGCGCGTGCGCCCGGCCGTGGAATTCCATGGCCGGGTGGAAGAAGCGCCCGCGCCACTTGCAGCGCAGCCGGCGCACGTCACAGGTTCAGTCCTTGAAGCGCCGCCCAAGAAGCATGCCAGCTTTGGCACTCGCGTCCGGGGATTCTTCCGCCGGCTCTTTGGCCGCACGCCGTGCAAGGGCGAGGGCTGCGCACAGAAGTGAGTGCAACCCGAAGGCTTCCCCCGCCTACATGCCTTCGTAGTTGGGGCCGCCGCCGCCTTCCGGAACGACCCAATTGATGATCTGGTAGGGATCAGCGATGTCGCAGGTCTTGCAGTGGACGCAGTTCGAGGCGTTGATCTTCAGCCGTGTTTCACCCTTCTCCTGCACCATTTCATAGACCGCCGCGGGGCAGAAATACTGGCACGGGTTGCCGTACTCGCGCACGCACCGATTCGTGCAGATATCCGGCTCCACGACGACCAGGTGGCAGGGCTGATCTTCCTCATGCCGCGTGCCGGAGTGGTAGACGTCGGTCAGCCGGTCAAAGGTGAGCGCGCCATCGCCCTTGAAACGTTCCGGGGCCGCCGCGCCATCAAGCTTGTGATAGGCCTCGTGGCCCGGTCGCGCGCGCATCGGGTCCACCAGGCCCCGTCCGCCGCTTATGTATTGCAGTGCGGCGTGAAACAGCCCGGCGGAGAGCCCGTGCTGGAATGACTGGTGGAAATTCCGGACGGCCCACAGCTCCTTCTTGATCCAGCTCACTTCCACCTTTTTCGGGAAGGTCGAAAGCGTCTTCGCCGAGGTGTCACCCGCGCGCAAGGAGTCGAAAATCGTCTCTGCGGCCAGCATCCCGCTCTTGATGGCCATGTGGATGCCCTTGAGCCGCTGCGAATTCAGAAAGCTCGCCGAATCGCCGATGATCAGCCCGCCGTCCACGTAGGTCCGCGGCATCGAGTACCAGCCACCCTCGGGAATCGTCTTGGCGCCGTAGCGCACCAGCTTGCCGCCTTCGATCACTTTCCTGACAAACGGGTGCGTCTTGAACTCTTGAAACGCCTCGTGCGGGTCGAACTGTGGGTTGTGATATTCGAGGCCCGCAACCAAGCCCAGCGACACGCGATTCTCGCGCAGACCGTACACCCAGCCGCCGCCGTACATGCTCGGATCGAGCGGCCAGCCCATGGTGTGCGTGACACAGCCCGCTGCGATCCGTCCCGCCGGCACTTCCCACAGCTCCTTGATGCCGATGGCGTAGATCTGCGGGTTGATGCCATCGAGCTGCTTCTTCTCAACCAGATCCTTGGTCAGTGAGCCACGCGGCCCTTCGGCCAGCACGGTGACCTTCGCGCGCAGCTCGTAGCCCGGCGTGTAGTTGTCCTTGGGCTTGCCGTCCTTGTCCACGCCCTTGTCTTCGGTGATGACGCCGGCAATGCCCTCGCCCTGGTAGATCAATTGCGCGCCGCCAAACTGCGTGAACAGATTGACGCCGGTCTTTTCCACCAGGACGCCGAGCCACTTCACCAGCTTGCTGAGCGAGACAACGTAGTTGCCGTGGTTGCGCAGTGGCGGCGGTGTGATGGGAAATTCCCAGCCGCCGCTCTTGGTGAGGAAAAACGCCGCGTCATCGGTCACCGGCGTATCGAGCGTCCCGGGCGGCGCGGACTGCTCGAAGTCCGGCACCAGCTCGCGCAGGCCTCGCGGATCCATCACCGCGCCGGAAAGCTGGTGGGCGCCCAGCTCGCGGCCCTTCTCGAGCACATAGATGTTTTCTGGAGAGAGTCCCGCCGCCGTGGCTTCCTTGCTGTCCTTGATGAGCCGTGCCAGGTGCAGCGCGCAGGCCAGCCCCGCCGGCCCCGCGCCGACAATCAGCACATCCGCTTCTAGCTGCTCGCGTTGCGTATTCACTCTCGCATTCTAGCAGAAGCGCGTTTGCTGCCCGTGTGCCCCATATCGCCGTCCTCCAGCCGTCGCCGGCGTCAGGAAGGCTTGCCGGTGTAGTGCGCGTCGCGGTGAACGCGGTGGTGGTCCTCGAGCGACTCGAGGTGCGTGACCACTTCGGTTGGCAGGTGGAGCACTTGCGGCAGGCGTTCTTCGATCTGTGTAGCCACGCGGTGCGCTTCCCCGACGGGCAGGTTCTGCGGGAACAACAGGTGCACCTCCACCATCACGCGGAAGCCCGTCGTGCGGAACTTCAGCCCATGGTATTCGACGCCGAACTCACCGCACAGCGCGTCGAGCTTCTCGCGCAGCTCGCGTCCCACGGCCGGGTCCGCGTAGTCCATCAGGCCGCGCACCGACCGCGAGATCAGCCGGCTGCCGGACCAGAGAATATTCAGCGCGACCCCGATCGCCACCAGCGGGTCATACGGCTTCCAGCCCGTCCAAAAAACCAGTCCCAGCCCGCCCACCACCCCGAAGCTCGTCCAGCTATCCGTGAGCACGTGCTTGCCGTTGGCTTCGAGGATCATCGAATGGGTGCGCCGGCCGGTTCTCACCAGGTACCAACCGAGCCCCGCATTGATCACGGCGAACAGCAGCACGAAGAGAGTTCCGGCGCCGACGTGCTGGAGCAAGATGCCTGCAAGCCACTTCTGGATCGCCGCGGCGATGATGGCTATCGCCGCGAGAATAATCATCGCGCCCTCAAATCCTGCAGAGAAAAACGTGATCCGCTCGTAGCCGTAATGGAAACGCACATTGGCGGGCCTCGAGGAAAGCGACAGGCTGTACGCCGCAAAGCCCACCGCCACCACGTGGATCACCGATTCGACCGCGTCGGAGAGAATCGCTGCGGAGCCGGTGAACAGGTACGCGGCCGTCTTGCCGAAGAACATGCCCACCCCGAACAGCAGCGAAAGCCTCATCGCCACGCGCATGTCGCGCGCCGCCTGGGCGCTGTCCGGGCGAATCGTCTCCATGAGGGCAGTCTAGGACAATCGGGGCGCGGTGGCGACGGTTTGTCGGCTCCGCCTGCTCGAGAAGGCACGACCTTCGTCGCGCCGTGCAGTGGCTAAGAAGCTTTCGCCTTTTCCAGCTCTTCGGTCAGAGCGGGGATGAGCTCGAAGAGATCGCCGACGATGCCGTAGTCGGCCACCTCGAAGATCGGCGCGTTGGCGTCCTTGTTGATGGCCACAATCGTGCGCGAGCCCTTCATCCCCACGACGTGCTGGATCGCCCCGCTGATGCCCAGTGCTAGGTAGAGCTTCGGCGCGACGGTTTGCCCTGAGCTGCCAATCTGCCGGTCCATCGGCAGCCAGCCCTCATCGCAGATCGGGCGCGAGGCAGCAATCTCCCCACCCAGTAACTTGGCGAGCTTCTCGACCAGCGGAATATTTTCCGGAGCTTTGATGCCCCGGCCGATAGCGACGATCACCGGCGCCTGAGTCAAGTCCACGGCCTGCTTGGCTTCGCGGAAGAGTTCGAGCGGCTTGGTGCGAATCTGCTCGGGCCTCAAGTCCACGCTGACCGCACGCACGGGCGCCTTGGCCGCGCCCCGTTCGACCAGGTCCGCGCGGAAGGCGCCCGCTTGAAACGTCGCAAACCACGGCGGCGCGCCCTGGAAAGTTACATCGGCGGCGGTTTTGCCCTGAAACATCTGGCGGACGAAGATCAGCTTGCCGCCGTCGTGGCGACAGCCGACGCAATCGCCGATCATGCCCTTCCCGAGCGATGCCGCCAATTTCGGCGCGAAGTCGCGCACCTGATAGGTGTGCGGCAGCAACACCAGGTCGGGCTTGTCCGCGGCAATCACCTGCGCGAGCGCGATGGTGAAGCCGTCGGGCGTGTAGGCCGCCAGAAGGTCGTGCTCGACCACCAGCACTTCGTCGAGCTTGCTCGCGGCGAGTTCTTCGGCCAGCGCGCGTACACCTTTGCCGATGACCACGCCCGAGAGCTTACCGCCGGTTTCCTTCACGATCTGCTGGGCCGCAGCAAGTGTTTCAAAGCTGCTCTTGTTCCACTTCCCTTCCCGCTGTTCGGTGATCAGAAGTATGTTCATGGTTCAATCCAAAGTAAGAATGAAGTGCGTCTCGGGGTGTCATGCTGAGCGGAGCGAAACATCCCTCCGGAGGGATTCCTCGCTGCGTTCGGAATGACACCAGTCAGCTAACCCCTTACAGCACTCGCGCCTCGAATTTGAGTTTTTCCACCAGCTTCGCCGCGGCTTCCTTCGGCGTGCCGCCGAGCATCTCGGTCTTCTTCGTTTTCTGCGGCACGTAGATGCGCTCGACGCGCTGCGTCGGTTCGCTGGCCACGCCGAGCGACTCGCGCGGGATTGTGGCGATCTCTTTCTTCTTGGCGGCCATGATGCCCTTGAGCGTGGCATAACGCACCTTGTTGATGCCGGACTGAATCGAAAGCACCGCCGGCAGCGGCAGCTCCACCCACTGGAACCAACCGGCCTCGAGCTCGCGCTTCAGTTTCATGCGGCCGTCGGCCACGTCAATCTGCATGATGATGGTGGCGTGCGGCAGCCCCAGGATCCCCGCCAGTAGCACGCCGGTTTGGCCGAAGCCGTGGTCGTCGCTCTGTAGGCCGGTGAGGATGAGGTCGAATTTCTCTTTGGCGAGAGCGGCGGCCAGCGACCGCGCCGCGGCGAGCGGATCAAGCGCGAAGAACTTGTCATCGGCCACGTGGATGCCGCGGTCCGCGCCCTTGGCCAACGCTTCCTTGATCGTTTGCCTGACGCGCTCGGGGCCCATCGAAAGCGCGACGACTTCGCCGCCGTGCTTTTCCTTGAGCCGCAGGCCCTCTTCCAGCGCGTGGGAGTCCGGCTCGTTCATCTCGAAGCTGATGTCGGCTTCGCGGATCCACGTGCCGCCCTCAGCGATGGCGAGCGGCGCGTCCTTGGCAGGGACCTGCTTGACGCAAACAACGATGTTCAAAGATTCCTCCAGCGGGCGCGGCAGGCAAACTGAATCACGCGATGGCCCGAAACGAAGACCAATAATACTTCAACGACCGTCCCAGCGCTTGAAGAGCAGCGCGGCGTTGGTGCCACCGAAGCCAAACGAATTCGACAGCGCATACTCGACCTCGGCCTTGCGGGCCTGGTTGGGCACGTAGTCGAGGTCGCAGGCCGGGTCGGCGTGTTCGTAATTGATCGTCGGCGGCAGGATCTGGTCGCGCAGCGCCAGGATGCTGATGCCGGCCTCGAGGCCCCCCGCACCGCCCAGCAGGTGGCCGGTCATGGATTTGGTCGAGCTGACGGGGACCTTCTTCGCGCGCTCGCCGAAGACGCGGTGGAGCGCCACGGTTTCGATGGCGTCACCGAGCGGCGTCGAAGTGCCGTGGGCGTTGACGTAGCCAACGACCTCCGGCGCCACTTTGGCATCCTTCAGCGCGGCCATCATTACGCGATACGCGCCGTCGCCATTCTCGGCCGGCTGGGTGATGTGGTAGGCGTCGCCGGACATGCCGTAGCCCACGGCTTCGGCAAGAATCTTTGCCTCGCGGCGCTGCGCATGCTCGAGCGACTCCAGGATGAGGATGCCGGAGCCCTCGCCCACGACGAAGCCGTCGCGCTCGGCGTCAAACGGGCGGCTGGCGCGGGCGGGCTCGTCGTTGCGCGTGGAGAGAGCGCGCATGGCCGCAAAGCCGCCGATGCCCATCGGCGTGATCGAGGCTTCCGCGCCGCCGCAGATCATCACCTCGGCGGCGCCGCGCTCGATGATCTTGAACGAATCACCGACGGCGTGGGCTGAAGCCGAGCACGCGGTCGCCGTGGCCGAATTCGGCCCGCGCGCCCCGTAGCGGATGGAGATGTGACCCGAAGCCAGGTTCACGATCGCCGCGGGGATGAAAAACGGTGAGATCTTGCCGGGGCCGCCGGCCAGCAGCTTGGAGTGCTCGCGTTCGATCACGTCGAACCCGCCGATCCCGGAGGAAACATAGACGCCGGTTTCATCGGCGATCTCCGGCGTAACTTCCAGGCCGGCCATCTTCACCGCGAAATCGGCCCCGGCCAGAGCGAGCTGGATGAACCGGCCGACCTTCTTGAGCTCTTTCTTCTCCACCCAGTTGAGCGGATCGAAATTGCGCACCTCACCGGCAAAACGGCAGTCGAATCCGCTCGCATCGAAATGGGTGATGGGAGCGATCCCGCCCTGACCGGCCAGAAGGTTTTTCCAGACTTCCTCGGTGCCGATCCCGCAGGCGCAAACCAAACCGACACCCGTTACGACGACGCGGCGGCTCAACTCTAGTGTTCTCCTGTTTGGATCCCGGCGGCCGGCGGATTACTTCTTTGCCGGAGCGTGCTTCTCGATATAAGCGATGGCGTCTTTGACGGTGGCGATCTTTTCGGCGTCCTCATCAGGGATCTCGATGCCGAAAGCCTCTTCAAAGGCCATCACCAGCTCGACCGTGTCGAGCGAGTCGGCGCCCAAATCGTCCACAAACGAAGCGGTGGGCGTCACTTCGCCCTCGTCCACTCCCAGTTGTTCCACAATGATTTGCTTGACGCGTTCTTCGACGCTGGCCATTCTCTCTCCCTCCGGACTGCGCGTTTTCCGCTTCCGCTTCTCTATGCTACGACTGCCGATTGGCCCTGAAATGACCCGCCCATTCTATGCACGGCCCCCGGTGAGGTCAACCGCAGCGGCGCTAGGCCATGTACATGCCGCCGTTGATGTCCAGCACGTGGCCGGTAATGTATCCCGCCTCTTCGCTGGCCAGGAACACAATCGCCGCGGCCACGTCGCTGTCGGTGCCCAACCTCCCCAGGGGAATCTTCGCTGCCAATTCCTCCTTGACCTTCTGCGGCAACGGGTCAGTCATCGGTGAAACGATAAAACCGGGGGACACGGCGTTCACGGTGATGTTGCGCGAAGCCACCTCGACCGCGATGGCCTTGGTCAGCCCGATCAACCCCGCCTTGGCCGCGACGTAGTTCGCCTGGCCGGCGTTGCCGGCTTCGGCGACCACCGAGGTCACGTTGATGATCCGGCCGTAGCGCTGCCGCATCATCACCGCCAAGGCCTGTTGCACGCACAGGTGCGCCCCGGTCAGGTTCGTGCGCAGCACGGCATCCCAGTCCTCGGGCTTCATCCGCACGGCCAGGGCGTCGCGAGTGATGCCCGCGTTGTTCACCAGAATATCGAGTTTGCCGAACCGCTCGAGCGCCTGTTTGAATCCTGCTTTCACCTGCTCCGCGTCGGCCACGTCCATCGTCACAGCCAGAGCCTCGCCTCTTGCGGCCACGATTTCGCCAACGACGCCGGTGAGTTTTTCCGTGTTGCGCGCGGCTGCGGCCACGCGGGCGCCGGCGCGGGCCAGCGCAAGTGCGGTGGCGCGGCCGATGCCCTGCGAAGCTCCGGTCACCAGAGCCACGCGGTCTTTCAGGCTGAACATCGCGCTCGCTAAGCCTCAGCCGTTTCCGCCTGCGCCTGGGCCAGCTTGTCCAGGGTGCTCAGCAGGCTTTTCTCGTCCTCGACGTTGAAGCAGTGCACCGAGCGGTCGATCTGACGCAGCAGGCCGCTCAGCACGCGTCCCGGGCCCACCTCGACAAACGTGCTCACGCCCTCGCTGATCAGCGCGCGCATGGACTCCTCCCAGCGGATCGGCAGGGACACTTGGCGGATCAGCGCCTCGCGCGCTTCCTCGCCGGTCGAAATCACGTCGGCGTCCACATTGGTGACCAGCGGCACGCGCAGCGCACCGAACGTCGTCCCCCGCAGGTCGCCCTCGAGTTTCTGCTGCGCCGGCATCATCAGCGCGCAATGAAACGGCGCGGAGACCGGCAGCACGACGGTGCGCTTGGCGCCGCTCTGCGAGGCCATCTCGACGGCGCGCTTCACCGCCGCGGCATGGCCGGAGATCACCGTCTGCTCGGGCGAGTTCAGGTTGGCCGGCGCGACCACCTGGCCGTCGGCGGCCTTCTTGCAAATCCCGGCGACCTGCGCGGGGGCCAGGCCGAGAATGGCGGCCATGGCGCCTTCGCCGGCGGGCACGGCCTCCTGCATGTATTCGCCGCGTTTGCGGACGAGCCGCACCGCGTCACCGAACTCCAGCGCGCCCGCGGCCACCAGCGCCGAGTACTCCCCCAGGCTGTGCCCGGCGATGTAGTGCGGCGCGATGCCCTTCTCCTCGAGGAGGCGATAAGTAGCGACGGATACGGTCAGGATGGCGGGCTGCGTATTCGGGGTCAGCTTCAGCGCGTCTTCCGAGCCGGCAAAACACAGCTCGGAAATCGAGAAGCCCAGCGCCCGGTCGGCCTCGTCGAAGACCGCGCGGGCGACCGGAAACTTTTCCGCGAGTTCCCTGCCCATCCCCGGGTATTGCGAAGCCTGTCCGGGAAATAGAAATGCGAGTTTGCCCATGGGACGTTGCAATCCGCGGACATCCCGGCCGGCGGGCTCACGCCCGCGCGACCGCGGCCATTGCGGAAAGCTCCTGTTCGATCTTTTCGTTCATTTTTGCGCGGGCCAGCTCGGCGGCCACGCGGATGGCGTTCTTGATTGCATTGGCGTTCGAGCTGCCGTGCGCAATCACCGTGATGCCCCGCACGCCGAGCAACGGTGCTCCGCCGTACTCCGAGTAGTCAATCTTCTTTTTGAAATCCTGGTACGCGCGGCGGGAGAGCAGCGAGCCCACCTGGGCGCTCAGCGTGCTCTTCAGCGCGTCCTTGAGCATGGCGATGATCAGCAGCGCCACCCCCTCGCTGATCTTCAGCGCGACGTTGCCGATGAAGCCGTCGCAGACGATGACCTCCACGCCGCCGGCAAAGACGTCGCGCCCCTCGACGTTGCCCACGAAATTGAGTGGCAGATGCTTCATGCGGATGTGCGCCTCGCGGGTCAGCTCGTTGCCCTTCATCTCTTCTTCGCCGATCGAGAGCAGCGCCACCTTGGGCCGCCGCGTGCCGAAGATCACCCGGTAATAGATCTCCCCCATCACGGCGAACTGCAGCAGGTGCTCGACCCGCGAATCCACGTTGGCGCCTACGTCGAGCAGCACCGAAACTCCGCCGCGTTGCGTAGGAAACGGCGCCGCCAGCGCCACGCGATCCACCGACTCGAGCGTGCCCAGCCCGAACCGCGCCACGGCCATTACCGCGCCGGTATTCCCTGCGCTGACCAGGCCGTCGGCGCGGCCCGCGCGCACCAGCTTGGCGGCCACGTGCATCGAGCTGTCCTTCTTCTTGCGGAAGGCCAGCGTCGGTGAATCCTTCATGGTGATGACTTCGCTTGCCGGCACCAGCTCGATGGGCAGGCCGCGGGTCGCGTGCTTGACGAGCTCGTGCCGCACCGCCGCCGGCTGGCCCACCAGCATCACCCGCACCCCCAGCTCGCGCGCCGCCAGCACCGCTCCCTCCACCTCGGGGCGCGGAGCATGGTCGCCTCCCATGGCGTCAACGGCGATGGTGATCATTTAAGCTCCGGCAGGGGATGTCGCGAGACGCCGGGAAACCTCTGCGCATCAGGACGACGTGTCCATCACTTCCCGCCCCTTGTAGTAACCGCAGTGCGGGCAGGCCTGGTGGGGCTGTTTCATCTCGTGACAGTTCGGGCACTCGGCGAGCGACGGTGCGCTCAGATGGTCGTGCGCTCGCCGCTTGTTCTTGCGGGCCTTGGAATGACGACGTTTTGGATTGGGCATACAAACTCCTCTTGCTCGCCCCCGCTCTCGTGCAGGGCATTCTATGGTTTTTAATACTGGATTTCTATTGCTTTTTGAACCAGTCCTGTTTGAGACGCGCCAGCGGCGCCATTCGCGGGTCCGCCGTATGGGTCTCGCAGCGGCACTCTTCGCTGTTGAGGTTAGCCCCGCAGTGCGGGCATAGGCCCCGGCAATCGCTGCGGCAAATCACCTTCATCGGCAGGGCCAGGATCACCTGCTCGGCCATCACATCGGTCAGGAACAGGCCGTCGCCCTCGAAGAAGCCGATTTCGGTGTCATCCGTCTTCAGGTGGAACTCTTCCTCGCGGGCAATGCTGACCATGGGACGATAGTAGAGATCGAATTCCCTGTTCACTTCCTCTAGCACGGTTTCCAGGCAACGGGCGCAGACCATCTCCAGCCGGGTGTGCAGCGAGCCGTAGAGGCGGATCTGTCCTTCAACCAGTTCGGCGGTGGCACGCACCTCGAGCGGCTCCACCTGGTGGAACTCCCCCGAGTGGTAGTCCACCGTACCCGGGGCATAACTCTTCCGGATACGAATCTTGCGAGCCGCTAACTCTTTTATGTCGAGGAACATGCCGTTTCCCCCGCATTGCAGCGGATGCGCCATTATACGGCCCCGCGGAGCCATGTCAAGAAAACCCCGCAAAGTGGCCTTTCGGACTAGGCGAATCGTACAACGCCCGGCTACGGAGGTGTCTCAGACGGTGAGAGTCCTCTAGGATCCCGTGTCCGGATTCGCGGGCAGGTCCTGCCGACCACCACACTTCAGATTCAATCAGACAAATAGTTGGCGCGTGGGGGCTCGAACCCCAGACCTCCACCGTGTCAAGGTAGTTCCAGTCGATTGACCGAGCTTGATGGCTTTTTCTTCTTATTGACCTGTTTGGGGTTGGCAGAATTGGTCAAAACAGGTCAAGACCCATCAATACGGATACCCGCCACGATTTCCGCTACATGGACCGGAGGCAACTCGACGCATTGGGGCTCGGCCACAAACGCTCGCGTTACAATTCCCTAGACTGCACTCGCCGGACAATCACGAGCTAGCGCCCGAAACGGGGTGACTTGTCCCTCGCCACACCTAGTGCCGTAGGCACCGCTCTTCCCCGACTCCCCGGCGCTCTCCGTTAACCGCCTGCTACGAGGCGCAACCCCCGAAGCGGAACTGCCCGCTAATCGTCGCTATAAGAGCTAGGGAGACCCAACGGCAAGCAGTCGCTCAGGCTGTCAGGATCGGCGGCTAAAGGAAAGGCCAGGACACTTGCGCTAGAGTCGCCGTACAGACCAGCCTAGTCCGCAGGGGGATTCGTCGAGAAGGGTACGAATGACGTCCACTTTATCTCAGTCATCTTCTGGTTTTCCCGGAAAAAGATAAAAAAACGCAGATTTGTGAGTTGAGCCTTACCGGCAACGCCATTCACGTTCCAAATCTCATCGACAGGTAAACGCGGGTCAACGAACACGAAAACAGGGTGATTCACACCGTTTCGGTCCGCAACCTGGTTGAGAGCATGAAGTAGATCGTCTGTGGGTTTGGAGCCGGTAAGCTTGGAATCGACCTTATAAGTAATTCCTCGCGGAGTCTTGTCGACTTGCACGACGGTCGGTTTCGGACGTATCTCTTGTGGCTGAAGATTCGGCGCAAGGAAAAGAGCCGCCAACATCACCGACCAGCGAAGGACCGGCTTCTTAAGAAGTGGAGTGCTCATTATTGGTCTCCTGTGAATCTTCGGTAGGTTATTACCGCAGCTCCTACGCCAGGGTTGAATTTATTGTCTGGCCCAACCACTTTCTCGTGGGCGGCCATGGCGTGAACGGTCCCATTTCGGTCGACAGAAGTGACGATGCCCGAGTGACCAGAGAACGATGTCCCTCCACCCGGCAACTTGTAAGCGGCGATGTCTCCTGGTTGTGGCTTTTGTCCCGGCCCCAATTCCGGCCAGTTTACAATCTTCGTGTTTTTGTCGGCCAATTCGCCAGCCAAGGGGTACCGTGACTTGCCATCGCTACCCGTGACTGAAACCGAAGCTCCGGCTTCTTTCGTCACGTCGCCTACGAACGCATTGCATTTGTTTGTGTTACAAGCAAATGCTCCCTTCTGCGCAGTGAAGGCCCAGTCCTTGCTGCCGTCGTACTTTTGTGCTGTGTCAGCAACCTGCTGCTGTTTGTTCGTCTCTTGCTGCATCAGCTCTTGCGACGGCCCGGCGCCTGGGCAGCCAGGTCCGCCCGTGGCGTCGCTGCAAGGAGGTATTGTAGTCTCGATCCCTTTTGAGGAGTTCCGTGCGGCGGGGTCGTGCCCGTCGAGGTCCACGAAGGTCTCGGGATTGTTCCGCACGAACTGGTAGAGGTTCAGTGTCTGCGGGTTGGTCAGGTCGGCGTAGGGCACCGGGGCAGGGATTGTGGACCAGTCTGGCGAGAGCCACCGACCCAGGCCAGACGAGTAGAGGCGAGCACCAAAGTCATCGAGACCGGTCTCAGCATCGCGCTCTTTGCCGGTGAATTTATAGTTTTGGGGGCAGGTGTTGGTGATAGCCCGCTCGCCGCCGAACGGGTAAAAGTCCGCTTCGTAACACAGCGTTCCGTTCGCCTGCGTGATCACTCGCGAAGGGCCCAGGAAATCTTCCATGTAGTAGTAGATGTTCCCACTGCTGTCCTGCCGCGCAATCCGCTTCCCACCAAAGAACACATACTCGTCCGTGAAGTTTCCCGCGAGGTCGGACTCGTCCAGCACCTCGCTGCCCACGCCATACCAATAGAGCTTGCCGTTTGACTTCTGCACGCGGTTGCCGTCGCCGTCGTAACTATAGGTGACTCCCGCAGCCGCCTTGATCTGGCTCTCAGCATTCCACGTGTAGGAGAAGCTGCCGTCGCCGGTCATGTTGCCGGCTAGCTCGTAGGAGAACGCTGTGTTGGTGATGCGGTTGTTGCTGTTGACCGTCAGGCTCAGCATCGGGGCCGAACACTGCGTCACACTGGCCGCCGTCAGGTTGGCCCAGATGTCATAGCTGAAACTCAAGCCCCAACAGTTTGGTCCGGTTGTCCCCTGCGTCTGAGCCGAGAGGATTCGGCTCAACTGATCATAGGAAAAACTCTGGGAGCAGTTGGTATCCCGGTTGTTGGCGATGGAGACCACATTGCCGTTGTTGTGGCTGCTGGCGTCCACGAAGCCATAGGTCACGTCCAGGGCCGTGCTGGTTGTCGACCACGCCTTGATGTTGCTCGGCTGCAACCGCGAGTTAAATGACTCGTTGAGATTGATCCCCGCAAAACTTCCGCTTGAGCCCAAGACTAGGCTGGCGAGTGCCCCCTGTGGAGCATAGGTCGCGCTCAGGGCATAGTTGATCGTGTTCGCCTGATCCACGGCCGAGAGAGGCCTGGACGCCGCGTCGTACGCATACGTGACCACCCGCCCGCTCGGATAGGTGAGAGTGGCCACCGAGCCATCGAGGTTATAAGTGTAGACCGTGCTCTTGGTGACCCCGTTCGTCTTTCGCTGGTCGATCAGCGCCCGGCCCATCGCGTCGTAGCTCCAGGCCATAGCAGCAACGAAGTCTACTCGCTCAACAGGAGTCGGCGCCGTTATCTAATCAGCCGGAGGTTGGCCTTCCTGGAGCATCCTAAACTACAGGCTCTCGGCATACTTTAAGACGAATTCGGCATGCCAACGCACTTGCTTGTTCGGATCTTTGGTTCTAGCTTTCAAGAAATTTAGAATCTTTCGTCGTCTCTGGGTAGTTTGCCGCCGCAGAGCATACGCCAGGCCCTGGAGTGCCTCTGTGCGACCAACAAGCGACTTTCCGTTGCGAATCACACGAAACAAGCTCTCAACCCCGGCCCAGTCATCGCAACTCGATCCCAAGTAATGGGCTGCTTCGAAAGCCGCCGAGCCCCTTTTACTCTTTACGCGCATGAGATACCATTCTGCGAGCTCTATATACGAAAGCTTGAATTTCGAGTCTCCTGAGTAGAGAGAAAGAAAAAGAGTGAAGGCGACTTCGTACGAAGTAGGCGTAGAGACATGTCGCACGAGCCTCCAAAGTGTGCGCAGGCTATCGTGCGGAAGCGCCAGAACCACGTTGATAGCGCCTATTCGAGTATTCAGGTCAGTGGCGTACTTTCTGGTTCTGAGAATGCGAAACATCGCCTGCACGTGTTCCCGACTCTCCGCGGGAGTCAGTGATTGGAGTCTCGAGGCCAACTCATCCACTGAGCCGCAACGCCCGGACGCTAGCGCTAGATATCTCTTTGGAAGCATACCCTAATCTGTCCTCGGATTGGTCTTCACTATCCTTTTCACCAATTGTTGAATTGCTTTGGTATGTTGCTTTGCAAGATCGATCTGCTTTTTCAACTCAGCCTTGGCTGCGTCTCTCGCCTCTTTGCCTGTGGCTTTGCCTACTGCGTCCTTGGCTCTGTTCAGGGCGTCCACCCCGGCCTTTTGGTCAGCTATCCTGTTGTTGGCCTCCTGCTGGTCCTTGGAATTTGCTTTCTCGCCGGCAACTGCCGCTTCTAGCTCACCGATTGCCTCGCCTGCTTGTTTTGCAGCATCCTTTGCGTCACGACTTAACTCACCTGCTTCGGCGTCATGCGACTTCGAGAAGAAATTTGCAATTGTCTGCAAACCTGCGGATAAACCCTGAACGGTTACAGCGATATTTTGCTTTCCTTGCGGTGAGTTTAGATAGTTAACTGTGACGGTTACCGCCGTCGCCACCAGCAATGCTTCGCCTATGCAGAGGTCTTCCACACAGTGACCATTGCGGTCCACATAACGGAGTGGATTGTTGTAGGTATGGGAGTACTTATTCAGTGACTGAGGATTCCAGATATCAGCATAAGGCAGCGGCCCGGGCGGGTCTTGCTGTCCAAACAGGTCCAGCGGCCCACCGGTAAACTCGTCCGGTTGCACGAATCTGCCAAGGCTCGATGCGTAGTACCTTGCTTCGAAGTTGTCCAGCCCACTCTCGCTGTCGCGTTCTTTGCCGGTGAATTTGTAGTTCTGCGTGCAGGTGTTGGTGACCACGCGCTCGCCGCCAAAGGGATAGAAATCGGCGTCGTAGCAGGGAATGGTCTGGCTCGCTTGCAGAATCACGCGGGAAGTGCCGAGGTGGTCGGCAAAGTAGTAGAAGATATTTCCTGATGACACGTTCCGGCGGGTGATTCGCTTGCCGCCGAAGAAGACGTATTCGTCGGTGAGGTTCCCAGAAGCATCACTCTCGTCGAGCGGGTCGGAGCCCATGCCATACCAGTACAGTTTGCCGTTGGACTTCTGCACGCGCTTCCCATCGCCGTCGTAGGTGTAGGTGACGCCCGCGCCGGTCTGGATGCGGTTCTCTGCATCGTACAAATAGGTCGAAGCACCATCATTGAGCAGGTTGCCCGCGGCGTCGTACGACATGCCTGTGAAGCGGTTGTTGTTGCCCGCCATCTGATTGAGATTCTCCGGCTGCGGCTTGCGGGCGTAGGGCAGGATTTTGTTCAGGTTGCCCCACTGATCGATCTGAAACGTCTCGCCCCAGAGACTGCCGGAGGTGTAGGCGGTGGCGATGCGATTCATCGAATCGTAGGTGAAGTTCTGCATGCGGTTGGCGTCGCGGTTGTTTGTAATCGAGGACACGTTGCCATTATCGGCCGTGCCCACGCTGAAATTGTAGCTGAAATCCAGCACGTTGCCGATGTTTGTGGTGTCGCTGCACTGGGTGGGCGCCGTGCCGCTGCTCTTGACCGAGATGCGGCAGGGCTGCAGGCGCGAGTTGTAGTACAGGGTCGAGATGATGCTGGCGCCGTTCTGCAGCGATGTAGGCGCGCCCTGCGGTGCATAGCAGACCCCGTCCGATGTCGGACCGCACGTTCCAGTGACGTAGTTGATGCTATTCGCCAAATCCTTAGCCCAAAGCGTCCTGCCCGCCCCACTAGGCTGATACGTGATGATACGCCCGCCCGGATAGGTCAGAGTGGCGATGGAGCCGTCAAGGTTGTAGGTGTAGAGAGTACTTTTCGTCACGCTGTTCGTGGTCCGCTGGTCGGTGATAGGACGCCCCATTTTATCGTAGGCCCAGGCTTGAGAGCCTGCCGCGTCCCCGGTGCCGACTTCCACGATGCAGATGGCCAATCGTTACGCGTCCGGCTTCGCCGCAGGTTGCGGCGGCGAGTCGGGCACACCGGAGTCGAAGACCACCTTCCAGGAGCCGTCCCGCTGCTTGCGCCAAATGGTGACGTACTTGCCCGTGCCAGCCGCGCGCTTGCCTTGCTCATCGCTCCGGGTGATTTCATAGCTGCCGATTGTATAGCCGAGGTCTCCGCCGTTTGAGATCGCGGCGCGGAGCGGCTGCCAGCGAATCGCCAGCGCCGGGTTGGTCAGCAGCGGCCTCCACAGCTCCGCCACCGCGTCCTTCCCGGTAATGACGGGCTTGTCCGGACGCAGCGTGGCCACGTCCTCGGCCAGGAAACTGCGGAAACCTTCGAGGCCGCGCACGGCGGTGGCGTCGTTGAAAGCCTGGTCGGTCTTCATCAGCGCGTATGTGCCCGCCGGCGAGCCGGCCGGCGGCCTGGCTTCGGCTGATCCCAGCAGAACAAGAATTGCTGCGGCGAAGAATAACCTCTTCATGTTGCACTCCTGCGCGCGGATTTCATCTCCGCGGGCGTCAATCGGCGGGACGTACGGCGGCTGCGCCAACCACCTCGCGGAGCTGGCGCAGCAGGAAATGGTCGGTCATGCCGGCGATGTAGTCGCAGACGACGCGATGCGGTGGGCCCGCAGAGCGGGACTGTATCTGCTCGAAGTAATACTTCGGCATGGCTTCGGGATGCTCACAGTAGTGCCGGAAAAGTTTCCCCAGGGCTTCCACTGAGCGCACGCGCTCCTCGACGATCACCGGATTGTCGTAAAGCCGGGCGTAAAGGAAACTCTTCAGCTCAGCGATCTGCTGCGCCGCCGCAGGGCCGAACGCGGCCAAGCGCGCGGGCGCCCGGCGGATCTCCTCGACGCTGGCCGCGCCGCGCACACGCTCGCGCGTGGTCTCGATCAGGTCGGTGGCCAGGCCATCGAGCACGCGCTTGAGCGCCTCGTTGAACTTCAGCTTGCCGCGGCTGCGCGGGTAGCGCCGTTCCACCTCTGCGTAGATTTCGGCAAACACCGGCACGCCGTCGAGAAGCGCGTCGAGGTCGAACAACCGCGCCTCCATGCCGTCGTCGAGATCGGCCGTGTTGTAGGCAATCTCGTCCACGCGGTCGATCAACTGCGCCTCGAGCGGCGGCCGCAGGTCCAGCAGGTATTCAGCCAGCTCGGGGAATTCCGCCTGCGAATAATCCCGGGAATGCTTGATGATGCCTTCGCGCACCTCGAAGGTGAGGTTCAAGCCGTTGAAGTCCAGGTAGCGCTGCTCAAACTGCTCGACGATGCGCAGCGCGTGGAGGTTGTGATCGAAGCGGTCGCCGTGCTCGCGCAGCAATTCGTCCAGGCGGCGCTCGCCGGCGTGACCAAAGGGCGGATGGCCGATGTCGTGCACCAGCGCCAGAGCCTCAGCCAGATCGGTGTTGAGTCCCAACGCGCCAGCGACGGTGCGGGCGATCTGCGCGACCTCGAGCGTGTGCGTCAGGCGGCTGCGGAAGTGGTCCGAGTAGCGCGTGGTGAAGACCTGCGTCTTCGCCTCGAGTCGCCGGAAGGCGCGCGCATGGATGACGCGGTCGCGGTCGCGCGCGTAGTCGTTGCGGTAGGGATGCTGCGGCTCGGGATAGCGGCGGCCGCGCGAACGGCTCACATCCATCGCATAAGGAGCGAGCGCCATGCGCGCATCTTATCGCAGGCCGCGCCGCACCACCAAAAGCATTGCGAACTGTTTGAAATCGGAGGTGATCCCAAGCAGCATGAGAGATCCATCGGAGGGATTCTTCGCTCCGCTCGGAATGACACAAGCTGGTAAGAGGCTCGCGGGCGGTGCTAGGTCTTCGGGCCGAAGGCTTCCAGGCGCTTGCCGGCCTCCTCGGCGATGGGGGAATCGGGAAAATCTTTTTTGATCTGGTTGTAAACGGTGGTCGCTTCCTGCGGATTGCTCTTGCGCAACTGGTCGCCGAGCGCCAGCAGCGCCATGGGCTTGGGCACCAGCGCCGCGGGCTTGTCGGCAAGCTGCCGATAAAGTTTGACGGCCTCGTCGCCCTTGCCGGTGCGGCCGTAAATGCCGGCCAGTTGGAAGCGCGCCAGCGCGACAAACTCAGAGTCGCCGGCGCCCTCGATTTCCTTCAGCTGCTTCTGCGCTTCGTCGAAGCGACCCAGGTGCACCTGACTGAGCGCGGCATAGTAGCGCGCAATCTGCCCCGGGCGCGTCCGCCGGTAGCCGCGCGCGATGCCGTCGAATTTCTTCGCCGCGTCCTCGTACTTGTTCTTCTCGTCCACGTAGGTGACTTCGTTGGGTTGGGCGGGCTCACCCGGGAGGCGGATGCGCGCCTCGAAAACCTTCATGCCGCCTTCGAGCGCCGCCGAGGCCTTCACCGTCTGCCGCTCGGTGTAGAAACGCCACCCAAAAATAGCCAGGCCCACGCCCAGTGCGGCGCCGAGGATGATGAAGGCCAGGCGCTGGTGGGAAAACACCGCCTCGGCGCCGTGCGCCAGCGTGTCGCGGATTTCGTCCTTCTTCAGTTCCTTGCGGGAGATGTGCTGCGCCACTGCTTCGCTCCTCGGTCCGCCTCTAGGCCTCGCATCGTATCACAAAACCTGTGATCACCAAGGCGGGAGGGGGTACCCCCCCCCCATTTTTGCGTAAGTGCTGATTCTAAAGGACTTCAACAAAAATAATTGCCTAAGTGCGAATTCTAAAGACGTTACGGGCACGATTTACGTAAGTATACATTCCAAAATAGTTACTCGCTTCAATGCAGGACTACGCAGCGTCGAGCGATGCTCGGCTGTGGTAAACGCCGGAGTCGCAGGCGAGAACATGGTGTGATCAGTCCGTGTAAGGCGAGAGCCTTCAGGCCAGAGCCTTCAAGGTTGAAGCGTTCAGGCTAGAGCGCGTCCCGCTAACCCGTCCGGGACGCACAAAACGCGCCTGAAAGGCTCTTGGCAGGCCTTACAAGACATTATACCGCGGGAGTCAACGTAGATGCCGCTAGACGGCCAGTCGCGCACAAGTCCCCCTACTCAAAAGGATCCCCACCCTTTGCTGCGCAAAGGGTGGGCCACCCGCCCTGAGCAGCGCACATACCTTAGAAGTTGGCATTTGACATCTAAATATAATTGAAAAGAATGACTGTACAGGTTATATACCGGAGTCTACGATTCAGCTTGCTAGGAACAACCTGCGCCTGAAGCGGATTCTCATTAGAGCAGGTCGATGAAGAATACAAGGACAGTCGTGTTGGTCGCAGTTCTCATCTGCACTCCTGTGCGCGGCTTTTCCCAGAGGGACGGCAAGCAAGTCTACGAGAAGGTGTCTCCGTGCGTTGTGTTCATCAAGTCTGATAAGGGTGCCGGAACGGGATTTGCAATCTTAGCGAACGGCACAATCGTGACCGCTTTTCATGTTATTGATGGCGCGACAAGAATCGCAATCAAAATGCAAACTGGCGACATCTATGATGACGTATCTCTGTTGGCTCAAGACGAACGGCGCGACATAGCCGTTCTGAAAGTGAACGGTTTCGACCTACCAACTGTAGCCCTCGGAAATTCGAATGACGTTAAACCCGGTGACCAAATTTTTGTCATTGGCAACCCTCTTGGTGCTGAGGAATTGAAGACATCAATATCTAATGGCATTGTGTCCGGTGTTCGTGATTTGGATGCTGGTTACAAGACACTTCAAATCACCGCTCCAATATCGCCCGGAAACAGCGGTGGCCCTGCCCTGAATGAGAATGCGGAAGCGGTGGGCGTTGTCGTCTTTCGTCTAAAAGAAGGCGAGAACCTCAATTTCGCGGTTCCGATTAATTACGTGCGCGGCTTACTTGGCTCCATAGACGACTCTAAGCCCTTGAAGCAATGGAGAAGATCCGAGGGTAGTGCTGACTTATTTTCAGACAAAGTGACGCAACGTCCTACAAAATGGAAGTCAGTAAAGACCGGGGCGATATATACTCTGCGCTTCCAAGGCGATTACATCTATTCAGAGAAAGAGGAGCCAGAGGATCTTCGCAAACTAGGTCTTTATCTCACAGGCGAAGTGAAAAAGAGGGGCGACAAATACGCTGGAACATCTCACACCAACTATGTCCACTGGCATACCAACCCCATCACCGGAGAAAAAATAATCGACCATAGGTGCAACTTCGAGTTCCCACTGGAATTTACTTCAGTTTCTTCGACCCGCATCGAAGGTCGGTCAATGGGTGCAGCTCAAGGAGCAAAGCTGGATATGAAGAAATGCAAGTACTCTCCTAGCACGATGTGGCAAGATTTCGTTCTGATCCCCGTAGACTAGGTGAGCACAGTGTGGGTTGACTGGGATTTTCTCATCCTTTCTATCACTTGTTCTGAATATCCCGACCCATCTATTAGAGTGCTTTAACTACTTGAAACGCCTTCTCTAATTGGGTATCAACGCCAGTCGCAAGCGATTCTGGAGAGCTCTCGACAGTCACAACGGGTTCCACTCCCTTGGCGGGTAGCCCACACGAGTCGTCCGAGCTGAGCCGATTCTGTTGACCGCGACGCGGGCCGGTGGCGCATCCCTCCAGGCCCGCGGATTAACGATCAAATGTACTCCAGGGCGGGGTTGGGATTTCCTATGGTTCCCGACGGGGTGGGTCGGGAAGGAGAAGGCACGCGCAACTCCGCTCGGGCGATGAGTGCTCGGTGGTGGAGATGGTCGGCCGCCGGCGCGTTCCTCAAGGCAAGAAAGGGCGCCCCCAGCGGTTCTAAAATAATTTTTGCCCCTACTTCGGCGGGGGTGCGGGTTTCTGTTTGAAGTCGAAGCAAACCGACATGCCGTCGGACTGGGCGACACGCTGATTGACCGGCGGCAGATTGAAGAGCGTGGCGCAGAATTTGAGCAGGCTGACGTGCGAGAGCAACGTCTTTGAAATGTGGCCGCTCTTGGCGTAAGGGCTCAGCACCAGGCAGCCCACGCGCGAACCGTAGCGAAATTGGGTGCCGTCTGCCGGCCAGGTCTGGACATTTGGCGGGTCCACGTGGTCCAGCCAGCCGCCCCAATCGTCCCAGGTGATGAAGATCGCCGTCTTGGGCCACAGCCCGCCCTTCACAATCGCATTGACTTGGTCCACGGTCCACTGCATGCCGTGCGTAACGTTACCGATCAGCGGGCTCGGAGGATCCCGGGGGTCTCGCGGATGCTCACTCTCCGGGTGGTTCGCATAGACCCACGCGACGTTCGGCAGTTTTCCCGCGGCCGCGTCCACGGCAAACTGGCTGGCCGCCAGCTTCTTCTTGCCCGTCAGACCCTGGATGTACGCGAAGGCATACCCGTTGTAGTTCGCCCAGGTCAACTTCGCGCTGTCCAGGCTGGCCGGCAGGGAAGGCAGGTTGAACGGCGGTCCGCCGGGGCCGGCCCGGTAATTGCCGTGGATATTGTCAATGACCGGGGAGTCGCCGACGATCAGCATGAGGTGATTGGGCGTCGAGGGCCCCGCGACGTCGGTGTAGTAGTTGTCGCAGAGGGTGAACTGCCTCGCATAAGAGAAGTACGTGGGAATGTCCACCTCGACGAATTGCTGAGCGACGGCGGTCTGCTTTCGCGTCAGCCAGTGGGCGTGATTGTGGTTCGGGTCCTGCGGCGGCGGGTTGGGCGAATGCGCCAGCTTGGCCCCGTTCGCGCCGGGGAAGGTGCCGAAGTAGTTGTCGAAGCAGTGGTTCTCTTTGATGAGGAACACCACGTGCTCGATGGGGCCGGCTACGCCTGGCGGCTTGCCCGGCTGTGGCACAGGCTTTGGCTGCGGCGCAGGCTTCGGCTTCGGCTGCGGCTTGGGCTTGGGCGCCGGCTTGCGCCTGGGCCGCGGCTTCGGCTGTGGCTTGGGCCTTGGCTTTGCTTTGGTTTTGGGTTTTGCTTTCGGCTTGGGCTTCGGCCTTGCTTTTGCTTTTTTCTTCATCGGGGTGGGTTTCCTGCTCTGGAATTCTCGCTGGTCGTGGAATCATACGCGAGTGAAGTGGCGAGCTCAAGCGGCAATCGGGGCGGGTGGCCGCCGATGTATCCGCGTTCAAGCCCGCACGTGCGTCGCGCATCGGCGGTATGGTTCCGTAAGCGCAGCCCGCATGCTTCGAGTTCTGCAGCCAACTGCCTCTCTTGCTCCCCCAGGGACAGGTCGGCGAGCGCTTGCGAGAAGTCTTCCACGGCAAATAACTGCCCATTTCGTTGGGTCACGGCAATGCCGACGGAATCCAGTTGTGGATCGAGCAGGTTTCCGCGGTGTGGCGGCGACTTCATCCACTGCGCATGGATGTTCGCGGCGCTTGGCCCCTCGGCCACGTTCTCCGCAATCGCGCTGAAGCGGGCGCCGGCCTGCATGGCGCGTGCGGAGAGGTTCTTCTCGCCGGAAAACTGATGCGAAAGCGAATTCTCCCGCGCCATCCGCAGCGCGTGCTGGCGCGCGGCGGCGGTAAGTGCAGCGTCCCACTGCAGCGGCGGCAATCCCTGCGCGGTGCGCTCTCGATTAGCGGAATCGAACAGCATCCGCTCTGGACCGGCATCCTTCCGCTGCGCAAAAACCGTTCGGGGAAGAAAAACCTGGGCAACGATCAGTAGGGCTGCGATCCTAGAGGAAATCCGCATGAAATGGCTCCTGCCATTTCATTTAACACGTCTCCATCCCTTTCCACTCACGAGAAAGCAGCGCCTCCCCGCAGGCTACAATGCAGGTTACGACACAGCTCGGATTCGGATGGCCTTGTGCGCCTCTCAGGTATGCCGTGCGGGGCCGGGGGTGCCGCATCGTTGCCGACGGGGTGGCGTAGGAAAGGTGGGCCTGCAGGAATGATTTGGGCCTACGATGAGGAGGCAATGTGAGCCGCGAGGAGCAGGCCAGGCACACGGCGGAAGAGACTGAGAGATGGTGCGTGCAGATATCGAAGGGGCGTGGTCGGCGAGACGTGCCGGCGGCCAGGCGCGAGCCACACACCCAGGGGAAGCTCTGCAATGAAGAGGAAGCAGGAGCAGGCGGAAAAGGAAAAGGCCCCGTCCGCCGCGACGGACAGGGCCGAGAAGATTTTCTAGCTCGTTGTGGCGGTGACGTTCTCGGCCTGGTAGCCCTTGGGGCCTTGGCGGACCTCAAATTCCACCGTCTGGCCTTCGGTCAGCGTCTTGTAGCCGTCCATCTGGATGGCTGAGAAATGCACGAACACATCCTCGCCCGACTGGCGCTGGATGAACCCGTAGCCCTTGGAAGCGTTGAACCACTTCACCACACCTTGTTCTCTGCTCAACTTCTTGGCTCCTCGTTCGTTGATGTAGCAATTTGCTGCCTGTAACGCCAGTCGGTGGGACCAAAAAACCCGCGGGCGCGGGCTCTCGTTCACCTACAGGATTACAAGACCCACAAACGCGGGGATATGCTGGCACAAAATTTTGGCGGTGTCCAGAGGGTGGTGCAGAGAACGCAGAGGTGGCGGCCCGCGAAACGGCGAAGGGCTAGCGGAAGCTGCCGATCGCCGCGTGCTCGTCGTTGTACACGTCGAAGACGGTATAGAGCTTGGTGATCTGCAGCAGGTCGTGGACTTTTTTGGTGAGGTTGAGCAGCTTCAGATCGCCACCCAGGTTCTTGACCGTGGTGTAGCCGCTCACCAGCTCGCCGATGCCGGAGCTGTCGATGTAGCTGACGTCGCCCAGATTCAGGACGAGCTTCGTGTGGCCCTGGTTCAGATGGTCGCGGATCATCTCTCGCAGCGTGGCGCTGCCTTCGCCGAGCGTGATGCGGCCGCTGATGTCGATCACGGTTGCGCTGCCCGAGTCGCGGGCGGTGGCTTTGAAAGTCATGGGGACTCCTCCTAGCCGGGCGCCGGGCCTTGCGGGGACGCCGGGCGGTGGTTCGAGCCGCGCGAGGCGGAATAGCGCTTGGCCATGATCACTTCGGCGCCGCCCCAGCGGCTGCGCTGCACTGCGAATTCGTCCATGAACGAGCGCATCAGGAAAATCCCGCGCCCCGAGGCCTTGAGCAAATTCTCTTCGGCCAGCGGATCGGCAACGTCCGCGAGGTTGAACCCTTGGCCCTGGTCCATGACGTGAATCTCCATTTTGTCTGGCGCGAGTTCCACCGTGAGGTAGATCTTCTTACCGCGCTGGCTGCGGTTGCCGTAACGGTAGGCGTTGATTACGCCCTCGCGCACCGACATCCCGATCTTGTGGCAGTCGTCTTCGTCGAAACCCGCGGTATCGGCGATGCGCAGGCAGATCTCCTCGGCCAGGCAGACACTGTCGAGCAGCGTCTCCAGGGTCACCTCAATCCGCTTGGTTTCCGCGGTCATGCGGCCATCGGCACAGGGTCTCTGGCCGTGTATGGGTAGCACAGCGGCTCGGGGGAAGTCAATGGACGGCAAAAAAAGATGGAAGCCTTGATGCCAGGGCCACCGGGGCGAGCGCCCGCGCGGCGCCGGTGGTCAGGCCCAGTAGGTGCGGTCGAGCGAGCGGTACTGCACGGCCTCGCTCAGGTGGCTGGGCTGGATGTCCGGCGCGCCGGCGAGATCGGCGATGGTGCGCGCCACCTTCAGGATGCGGTCGTGGGCCCGCGCGGAGAGCCCCAGCCGGGTGATGGCGATCTCCAGGAGCTTTTCGCCCTCGGCCGTGATGGCGCAATGTTTGCGGATCAGCTTGGGGGGCATCTGCGCGTTGGCGTAGATCTTCCTCTCGCCGGTGAAGCGCTCGAGCTGCCGGGCGCGCGCGCGGACCACCCGCTCACGCACGGCGGTGGAATCTTCGGTGACGTGCTCGCCGCGCAGCTCCTTGTACTTCACCGCCGGCACTTCGATGTGGATGTCGATGCGGTCAAGCAGCGGCCCGGAGATCTTCGAGACGTAGCGCTGGATCTGCGGCGGCGAGCAGTGGCATTCTCGCGTGGTGTCGCCGAAATAGCCGCACGGGCAGGGGTTCATCGCCGCAGCAAGCATGAAGCGCGCGGGGAACGTCACGGAAACGGCGGCGCGCGCGATGGTCACCGCGCCTTCTTCGAGCGGCTGGCGCATCACCTCCAGGACGTTGCGCTCGAATTCCGGCAGCTCGTCGAGGAACAGCACGCCGTGGTGGCCGAGGGAAACTTCGCCGGGCCGCGGCACTGCGCCGCCGCCGATCAGCCCGGCGTCGCTGATGGTGTGGTGGGGCGAGCGGAAGGGCCGCGTGCCCACCAGCCCGCGCGAGCCTTCGAGCAGCCCGGCGACACTGTGGATGCGCGTGGTCTCAATGGCTTCCTCGAGCGACATGGGCGGCAGAATGGTGGGGATGCGCTTGGCGAGCATCGTCTTGCCCGCGCCGGGCGGGCCGATGAAGATGATGTTGTGGCTGCCGGCGCAGGCCACTTCGAGCGCGCGCTTGGCGGCCTGCTGGCCGCGGACGTCGCGCAGGTCCACCGGATACTGCGCGGCTTCGGAGAGCATGGTCTGCGCATCCACGCGCATCGGCGCGAAGGATTCCGGGGAATTGATCAGGTCCACTGCCTGCGGCAGCGAGCGTAGCGGATAGACGTCGATGCCCTCGACCACAGCGGCTTCTCGGGCGTTTGATTCCGGCACGGCCAGCGCGCGGATTTTGCGCTCGCGCGCCGCCAGCGCCGCCGAAAGGGCGCCGCGTACGGATCGCACACCGCCGTCGAGGGAGAGTTCGCCGAGAAACACGAAGCCGTTCAGCGGCTTGCCGAAAAACGTGCCCTGGCAGCCCAGGATGCCCAGCGCCATGGGCAGGTCGAACGCCGAACCTTCCTTGCGAATGTCGGCGGGCGCCAGGTTGACCGTCACGCTTTGCGGCGCGGGGAAATCGAAGCCGCAATTCTTGAGCGCGGCCTTGATGCGCTCGCGGCTCTCCTTGACCGCCACGTCGGGCAGGCCGACCACGTTGAAATCGCCCATGCGGCCCGAGCCGACGTCCACCTCGACCTCGACGAGGTAGGCGTCGATCCCATACACCGCGGCACTCAGGGTCTTGAAAAGCATCGGACGAGGGAAGCAACTAGCAGCTTCGCGGCGGCAGATTAACGCACTTTGCACGTCAATTCCAGTGTAGAGCTCGCCAAATCTGCCCCCTCCCTCCCCCGGCGGCGCTGAAAGGTCTTCTTTCCAGACTCCCCTCTCTTTTTCGCTTTTCTCTGGGGCGGGTTCGGGGTATGTGTTGGTTCCGCGATGATTCGCGCGTTTGACTACTGCGAGGTGCGTTTCTTCCGGATGGCCCGCACCGTCTTGGGGCGGGCGATCTACTGGACGGGCATCTATGCAGTGGATGGGCTGCTAGTGGATTCCGGCCCGCCGCATTTGGCGCACGAGGTGCGGCGGCTCTGTCAGGAGCTGGCCGTGCGGCAATGCGTCACCAGCCACCACCACGAGGATCACTCCGGCAATCATCGCCTGCTCCGCGAGCAGCTCGGCATCACTCCCCTGGCCCATGTGCGAGCCATCGAACGCATCGCGCAGCCGGAGACGCACCCGCAGCTCTACCGCCGCAT
>JBGPZW010000168.1:0-7147 GCA_041493955.1 Terriglobia bacterium | reverse complement strand
GAGGGATTTTTCGATCAGGTAGCCGGTGAAGAATTCCAGCGCCACCTTGTGCCCGTACCAATGCAGCAGCCCCAGGTTGAATGCAAGCGACACCACCACCCAGGCCACGCTCCACGCCGCAGCCTCGCCCAGCGAGATGGCGTGCGCCCGGCGGTGAAAGACGCCCAGGTCGATCGCCAGCATCAGCAGGACGAAGGCGTTGAACCCGATCCAGAGCCAGGGCGTGCCCATCTAGCGTGCGCTCCGTACCGGCATGGGCTCAGTCTATGCGGCGGGGCCGAAAAGAGGAAGCACGGCCGGCGCTCCGGAGACCAGAGCCGGGACTAGCGCGCCGGGCGGCGTGGCTCGAGAGCATTGAGGTTGGAGAGTTCCATGCGCGTGCGCTGGCCCGCCCGCACCGTCACCGGGGCGTCCCAGTGCAAGCGTGCGTCCCCGACCACGGCTTCAGTTTCCAGCGTGCCAAGCCAGTAGTCGCCGGGGAGCAGGCCGGTGAACGCGCCGCGGCCGTCGAGGTCGGTATCGGTTTTCGCCACGAGGTAAGTGGTCTGGGCCAAGTCCAGCGCGCGCTTGCGCGCCCGGCGGCGCAGCTCGGTCGCCTGTTGGGCCCAGCGCTGGCCCGGGTTGATGGTGTCCAGATGCACCTCAATCCCATCCACGCTCTGCGGGTTGTTGACGATCCACTTCCGGACCGCCTCGCGGTATTCGGCGTGCAATTTCTCGTATTTCTGCGGCGCAGTGGTCTTGTCGCTTTCGCGATACTTCGGTTCGGGGAAACCCACGGCGACGTCTCCCGCGTTGCGCTTCAGATAGGCCTCGTAGAACTCCGGCACGTCCAGGGCGTCGCTGACCTTCACCCGGCGGATGAAATCAGTGCCCGCCAGCTCCACCGAGCCGTTTTTTTTCATCCAGGCCTTCAGTTCCGGCGAGATCTCCAAGGCATCCACGAACCTGTCCAGGTCTGGTTTTGGCTCCGCCTCTTCCGCTTCTTTCTGGATGGCAGCAAGGCTCTTGCGCAATAGATAAAAGGAGAGCTGCCGTACGGGCTCCGGGCGGCCGTCGGTGGGCGTCACGCGCGCGACGAAATCGATGCCACCGGTAGGCTGACCGGCTTGCGGCGATGCCGCCTGCGCCGGGCCGAACGCGGTTGCCGATACGGACGCCGCCAGCAACACGAGCACTGCTCTGCTCGCTGTTTTCATAGCGCCAATCCTAACAGATTGTCGGGAGGATGTAGCGGCAGGCTTCGGCGCGTGGTCTTCCAGTGGCGGAACAACCCCCGGAAGGATGCTGACAGTACGAGATAGCTGAGGCGCGAGGGACGAAGATATTTACAGCAAACGGAAAGTGACTTCGATGTTCAGCGCGACCGGCACGGCCTTGCCGTTCGGGCCGACGGCGGGGTTGAAGCGCCAGGTGCGCACGGCTTCGATGGCTTTCTCTTCCAGGCCCAGGCCGGGGCCCTTGACCGCTTCGATGTTGGTGGCGCGCCCGTCCGGCGTGATGACCACGTGAAGCACGACGGTGCCCTGATACTTCGCCTTACGGGCCTCTTCGGAATACTGTGGATTCGGGCAATAGGCGCATGACGGATAGCCGACGCCGCCGCTGCCCGGACGAAATGCCCCGCCGCCGGTGCCGCCGCCGGAACCGGGACCCAGGCCTCCGCCTTCGCCGCTGCCAATACCTCCGCAGCAGCCGGTGCCGATGCCTCCACCGCCTCCGGGCCCGCCGGAGCCGGTAATGAGCTTGGCCAGCGGGTCGCCATAGTTCGGCATGTTGGGACTGGGGACCCTTAGCTCTGGTGGTCCGAGTAGGGTGGGCTCCGCGGGCAGCTTCGGATTGAGATTGCGCAGTGTAGCCATGGGCGGTGTCAACTGCGTCATGGCGAACCGCGGTGCACGGCCCTTGGTGGGCGAAGTCTGCATGCGCTCACCGCCCCCGCCACCCCCTCCGGCCTTGTCCTTGCCGGGAGGCAACTGGGCCATGTACGGTGAAATGTTGATGGTGATGATTTCGGGCTTGGTGCTGGCCTGGCTGGTGGGCATAACCTGCTGGAAAAGGGGCACTACGAGCAGAGCCGCGATCAGCGCGTGGACTACCAGGGAAAGCCCCTGCGCGCGGCTGAATTGCTCGTTCTTGCTCCAGATGTCACGCACCTTGACCGGATGGCTGGTAACCTTAAGCGGCGGCAGCTTTGGCGGAGCAATGGCGTCGTGCAGGTTCTCCCAGAACTGGCGGTACCAGGGTTTCCATTCCACTTCCATACGCGAGTGCTCGCCATGCCGCATGGACTTGGGCAGCGGCCGGAACCATTCCTTCAGGTTTTCGGTGAACCCGCCGCCGTACCGCACATCGGTAAACGCTCCCCCCTTGACGTTTCGCGGGAGCTTCACGGGCCGCTCGGTCAGGAAATCCCTCAGATTGGAAAAGAAGCCGCTGGACAGGGCGTGGTGATCCACGCCAAAGGTCGGTAACCTGGGGCCGATGTTCTTCGAGTTGGCTGCTGGTCCCAGCATGTCAGTTGCTCAACTTACCCCGCCAATCGGTTTCCTTACCACTTAGACGCAAACGCAGCCAAAAGGATGTCTGGGCTCCTGAGGCTGACACGTTTCAGGATTCATTGTAACATACGACGCTTCAACCCGACGGAAAGTTTCCTGCTGCGGGACGATATTGCCATCCTAGCGCAAGCCGGCGCCTTGTGGGAAACTATTTCAGGGGTCCATTAAGTCTTTTCCGGACATCGGTAAGGAGATGATTCGTAAACCAGTCCTATGAGTCCTGCACCGAAGCCCGCTGACCTGAAGAGCACTCTGAACTTGCCGCGGACCGCCTTTCCGATGAAGGCCAACCTGCCCCAGAGCGAACCCCGGCAACTGGAGGAATGGGAGCGCGGCAAGCTCTACCAGCGCATTCAGCAGGCCCGGGCCGGCGCACCTGCCTACGTTCTCCACGACGGCCCCCCCTATCCGACGGGGACCATCCACCTGGGCACGGGCCTGAACAAGATCCTCAAGGACTTGGTGGTGAAGTCCAAGACCTTGGCCGGGTTTCGCGCCCCTTACGTGCCCGGGTGGGATTGCCACGGCCTGCCCATCGAGACGCAGGTGGAAAAGGAGCTGGGCGGGAAGAAGGGCAGCGTGGCCCCAGCCGAGTTCCGTGGCATGTGCCGGGAGTTCGTCCTCCGCTACGTCGAACAGCACCGCCTCGATTTCAAGCGGCTGGGCGTGTTCGGCCAGTGGGAAGAGCCCTACCTGACGATGAGCGCGGAGTACGAGGCCTGCATCGCGGATACCTTCATCACGTTTTTGGAGAAAGGCTACGTCTATCGTGGATTGAAGCCGGTCTATTGGTGCCTCACCGACTGCACCGCCCTGGCCGAAGCTGAGGTGGAATACGAGGATCACACCAGCCCCTCGATCTGGGTGAAGTTCGCCGTGGTTCACGACCCCGCCGCGGGGCGGCTCGCGGAAAACGTGGCTGCGGTGATCTGGACCACCACGCCGTGGACCCTGCCGCACAATCGCGCGCTGGCGTTTCATCCCGATTACGACTACGTCGTTGCGGAAACGGAGAAGGGCGCGCTCCTGTTGGCGGCCGAGCGTCTGGCCGCGGTGACGCAGGAGTTGGGACTCAAAGCGGCGCGCACGCGCGGCCCGTGGAAGGGTCGGGAACTGGAGGGCATCGAGTTCCGCCATCCGTTTCTCGATCTGCGCGTGCCGGCAGTGTTGGCCGACTACGTGACCCTTGACCAGGGCACCGGCGTGGTGCACACGGCGCCGGGGCACGGCGCGGAAGACTTCTACACGGGGCAAAAGTACGGTCTCGAAACGCACGCGCCCATTGACGACCACGGCCGCTACCTCGAAGGTCTTCCGCAGTACAAGGGCAAGACGGTCTTTGAAGCTAACCCGGTCATTGTGGCGCTGCTGCGTGAGCGCGGCGCGCTGCTGGGCGAAGGCAAACTGACGCACAGCTATCCGCATTGCTGGCGCTGCCACCAGCCGGTGATTTTCCGCGCCACCGAGCAGTGGTTCATCAACTTGGAACACGCCGGGCTGCGGCAGCGCGCGCTCGAGGAGATCCGCAAGGTCAAATGGACGCCCGAATGGGGCCAGGAGCGCATCCATATGATGATCCAGGACCGGCCCGACTGGTGCATCTCGCGGCAGCGCGTGTGGGGCGTGCCCCTGGTGATTTTCTACTGCGAGCAATGCCAGGAGCGCCTGGAGAACTTCGAGGCGCTGCGCAACGTCGTGCGCTGGTTCGAGCGCGAGGGCGCCGATGCCTGGTACCAGCATTCGCCTGAGGAGCTGCTCCCGCCCGGCGTACGCTGCAAGTGCGGCGGCTCGCGGTGGCGTAAGGAGACCGACATTCTGGATGTCTGGTTCGATTCGGGCTCCTCGCACCTGGCCGTGCTGGGCTCGAAAGAGCTGCCCTGGCCGGCCGACCTCTATCTCGAAGGCCCGGATCAATTCCGCGGGTGGTTCCAGAGCTCGCTGCTGGTGGCGGTGGGGGTGCGCGACGCCGCGCCCTATCGCCACGTGCTGACGCACGGCTGGACACTCGACGAGCATGGCCGGCCGATGTCGAAGTCTTTGGGCAACGTCGTGGAGCCGCGCGAGGTGTGCGAGAAATGGGGCGCGGACCTGCTGCGGCTCTGGGTAGCCTCGCAGGATTACACCGCCGACGTGCGCATGTCCGACAACGTCATGACGCAGCTCTCCGAGGCCTACCGCAAGATCCGCAACACCCTGCGATTCGGCTTGAGCAACCTCGCCGATTTCGATCCCGTGCGCGATGCGGTGCCCGACCAACAGCTCGAGGAACTGGACCGCTGGATGCTGGAGCGCACGGCGTATCTGGCCAAAGATTGCCGTGGCTGGTACGAGGCCTTCGAGTTCCACCGCGTCTTCCACGCCCTGCACGATTTCTGCGTGGTGGACCTAAGCGCCTTCTACTTCGACATCCTGAAGGACCGCCTGTACACCTTCGCGGCGCGGAGCTGGGGCCGGCGATCGGCGCAAACCGCCATCTACCGGATCGGCAGCGCGCTGGTGCGCCTGGTTGCGCCCATCCTGGCCTTTACCGCCGAGGAAGTCTGGAAGCACCTGCCGCGGCGCGCCGGCGAGCCGGAGAGCGTGCACATGGCGCTGTTTCCGACGGCGGAGGAACTCGATACGCGCCTCGAAGCCGTGAAGGCGGCGAACTGGATGCAGCTCCTGCAGGTGCGCGGGGAAGTGCTGAAGGTGCTGGAAGCCGCACGCATTACGAAAAAGATCTCCAGCGCGCTCGAGGCGAAAACGGTGCTGCGCGCCGACGGCGACCTGGCGCCGCTGCTGGCCGCCTACCAGAAGTGGCTGCCGCCGTTGTTCATCGTCTCGCAGGTGGAGTTGACGCGCGAGGCCGCGGCGGGTGCGGTTCGCTCGGAGGTCCTGCCGGGTCTCGAGGTTTCCGTCCTCCGCGCGGACGGAAACAAGTGCGAGCGCTGCTGGAACTACTCGACGCGCGTCGGCGAGAGCGCTGAATATCCCACGGTCTGCGAACGCTGCCTGGCTGCGCTCGAGGAAATCGCCCGCAGCGCCGCGGCCTTCTGATGCCCGGCGCAGTGAAGACGCGCTGGCTCTGGCTTTCCGCCGGGATTGTCGTGGCGGACCGCGCCTCGAAGTTTGCCATCGAGTGGTACACCCCTGAAACCCTCCGCCACACCGTAGTCCGGGGCTTTCTCTACCTGGTGCACAACGAGAATCCTGGGATTGCCTTCGGCCTGCTCGCCGATGGCGCCGCGAAGTGGCTTCCGTGGCTACTGAGCGCGATCTCGGCGGTCGTCATTGCCGTACTTGCCTGGCTGCTGGCTACGGGGCGCGCGGGCGGGCGGCTGGGCCGCGCGGGTCTGGCGCTGATCCTGGGTGGTGCGGCGGGCAACCTGATTGACCGCCTGCTGCACGGCACCGTGACGGATTTTCTGGAGGTGTGGCTCGGCAGCTACCGCTGGCCGGCCTTCAACGTCGCCGATTCGGCGATCTCCATCGGTGCCGTGCTGGCGGCGCTGGAGCTCCTGTTTGGTCGCCGGCACCCAGCCAGCGAGAGGTTTTCTTAGCCATGCACCCGGTGCTGTTTCGCGTCGGCGCTTTGACCCTGCACACCTACGGCCTGTTGGTGGCCACCGGGGTGCTGCTCGGATTGTGGCTGGCGCAACGCCAGGCCGTTCGCGCGGGACTCGACCCCGGGGGCGTGTGGAACCTCGGCATCTACATGGTGCTGACGGCCCTGGTGGGCGCGAAACTGTGGCTGGTGGTGTCCGACTGGCAGTATTACACGCAACATCCCCGGGAAATCCTCGCCTTCAGCACGTTGCTCTCGGGCGGGGTCTATTACGGCGGTTTTCTCGCCGCGCTGCTGTTTGGGTTCTTCTACGCGCGCCGCTACCGCCTGGCGTTTCTTCCGCTGGCCGACACCTATGCGGCGCCACTGGCGCTGGGCCACGCCATCGGCCGGCTGGGGTGCTTTGCCGCGGGCTGCTGCTACGGCAAGCCGACGACGCTGCCCTGGGGCGTCACGTTCACCGACCCCTACGCCCACGCCCTGGTGGGCACGCCGTTGGGGATTGCTCTGCATCCCACGCAGCTCTATGAAGCCGCGACCGAGTTTCTGATCTTCGTTTTCCTGATGTTTCTCGCCCGGCGCCAACGCTTCACCGGGCAGCTCTTTGCCGCCTATGCCGTGCTCTATGGGCTTTCGCGCGGCACCATCGAATTCTTCCGCGGCGACCCGGATCGAACACTGTTGGGCGGCGGATCGGTCTCGCTGATGCAGGTGGTCAGCGTGGCTTTGATCGTCGTGGGCGGGGCGCTGCTGCTGCGGGGAGATACGTCGAAGCGGCCGGCGCCGTAACGCCCCAACCCGTCGGGGCACTACGCGAACCCGATGGCGCCTAAGAGGGCGCCGTTACAGAAACCACGGGTCAAGTCCGCAAACGATGCCAGCCCATCAACGCTTCGTCGTGGCCACCAAAGAGGCTGGGCTGCGCCTGGACCGCTACCTTGCGGCGCGATTGCCCGAACTGAGCCGCACGCGCATCCAGGAGTTGATCGCCGAGGGCCACGTCAAAGCAGGCGCTGCCGCGGCCAAGCGCGCCCACCGCGTC
>JBGPZW010000125.1:0-10196 GCA_041493955.1 Terriglobia bacterium | reverse complement strand
GAGCCCGTCCCATTGAGGCTGACGGAGTGCGGGCTGCCGGTGGCGCTGTCGGTGATCGTGAGGGCGCCCGTCCGGGTGCCCGTCGCCGTCGGCGTGAAGTTTACGCTGATCGTGCAGCTTCCATTGTTGGCCGCTACCGAGCTGCCGCAAGTGTTGGTCTGCGCATAGTCGCCACTGTTTACGCCCGAGACGCCGATGCTGGTGATGCTTAGCGCAGCGTTGCCTGTGTTGGTCAGCGTCACCGTCTGCGCTGCGCTGCTCGTGTTCAACTGCTGGCTAGCAAAGGTCAGACTCGGGGCCGAAAGGCTCACCACCGGCGCCGAAGCTGCCGCACCCGTGCCGGTGAGGCTGATGCCATGCGGGCTGCCCGCAGCGTTATCGCTGATCGTCACCGCAGCCGTCCGGGTGCCCGTCGCCGTCGGTATGAAGGTTACGCTGATGGTGCAGTTCGCATTGGCTGCAAGGGAAGCTCCGCAGGTGTTCGTCTGGGCATAATCCCCGCTGTTTGCACCCGTGACGGTAACGCCGGTGATGTTCAGCGCAGCGTTGCCCGTGTTGGTCAGCGTCACCGTCTGCGCCGCACTGGTCGTGTTCAACTGCTGGCTGGCGAAGGTCAGGCTCGGAGCCGAGAGGCTCACCACCGGCGTCGGAGCTGCCGCACCCGTGCCGGTGAGGCTGATGCTATGCGGGCCGCCCGCAGCGTTATCGCTGATCGTCACCGCAGCCGTCCGGGTGCCCGTCGCGGTCGGCGTGAAGGTTGCGCTGATTGTGCAGTTCGCATTGGTTGCAAGGGAAGCTCCGCAGGTGTTCGTCTGGGCGTAATCCCCACTGTTTGCACCCGTGACGGCAACGCCGGTGATGTTCAGTGCTGCGTTGCCCGTGTTGGTCAGCGTCACCGTCTGCGCCGCGCTGGTCGTGTTCAACTGCTGGCTGGCGAAGGTCAGGCTCGGGGCCGAAAGACCCACCACCGGCGCCGTCGAGGAGGTCCCCAAGCCCGTCAGGCTCGTCACCTGCGGGCTGTCCGGGGCGCTGTCGGTGAAGATGAGCGTGCCGGTCCTGAGCCCGGGAGCCGTGGGATTGAATCTCACCCAAACCTCACAGCCGTACCCTGGCGACAACCCGCTCCCACAGTAGTTAGTGAGAGTGAAATCACCAGTGACCGTGATGCTCTTGATGGTGAGATAAGTCGTGCCAACATACTTGAAATTCACAATCGCGGCCCGGCTGGTGGAGCCCACTGCCTGTGAGCCGAAATCCTGGCTGGTGGGCGTCACGATGACGCTGGACGGGGTGGAAGAGCCCGTCCCATTGAGGCTGACGGAGTGCGGGCTGCCGGTGGCGCTGTCGGTGATCGTGAGGGCGCCCGTCCGGGTGCCCGTCGCCGTCGGCGTGAAGGTTACGCTGATCGTGCAGCTTCCATTGTTGGCCGCTACCGAGCTGCCGCAAGTGTTGGTCTGCGCATAGTCGCCACTGTTTACGCCCGTGACGCCGATGCTGGTGATGCTTAGCGCTGCGTTGCCCGTATTGGTCAGCGTCACCGTCTGCGCCGCGCCGGTCGTGTTCAATTGCTGACTGGCGAAGGTCAGGTTGCTGCCCGAGAGGCGGACCACTGGAGCCGTCGAGGGAGCTCCCGAGGACCGGGGCAGGAACCCCACAACGATCATGGTCCAATGCGCGGCAACGGAATTCGACTCGGTAGCCTTCACGCTCCCGGAGGCGACGCCCAGCCTGTGCTCCAGGAGCTGACCATCGACACCGGCCATAGCTGCGGTGAAGTTGGTGCCCGGCGAGGCCGTGCCGCCGCTGGTTCTGCCCCACCCGATGATGAGATCTTTGTTGCTGGTGCTGACCGGGCCGCTGTCCATGACGTCGGGGCCCGTCCCAGCGCCGGCGGCCGCGCCGCAAGCGTCGACCATCGGCCCGCTCACAGGAGGGCCGGCATACTCGGCGATGGCATACTGCAGGCCAAAGCCGCCGTTCGGAGTAACGGTCACGGCGTTCCGGGCCGCGGCAGCGATGTTTGGAGCGTGCCAGACCTCCAGGTACCCCTGACTGACGTTTTTCACGCCCGCGCACGACCTGGTGTATGTGTTCCCCGCGGTGTCAGTGACCGACGTGATGCTTCCGGTGGACGTGTCCCCATAGTCGAGGCCGACAACGATGGTGTTGCCAGGCGTGTTCGGGGAGTCAAAAGTGGTCGTGCCTGCCCCGAAGCTTGTTCCCGAGGCCTTGGCCTGCACGAACGAGAACGGATTGCCGAAACTGAACTTGGCCACGAAGGCATCGAATCCGCCAGCCAGGGTAGGCTGCAAGCGATTGCCGGCCGTTGGAAAGTTCGGCGAGTTCGTAAAGCCGGTGATGTAAGCGTTGCCGGCAGAGTCCACGGCCAGGCTATTGCCCTCGTCGTCGCCTGCGCCGCCCAAGTAACTGGAATAGACCAAGGCCGAGCCGTCTGCACTCAGCTCGCTGAGGTACACATCAGAGCTACCACCAGAAACATTCTGCAAGGGGCCGCCCGCCGTGGGGAAATCGGTCGACTTCGTATAGCCGACGATGTAGGCGTTGCCGGAGGAATCTATGGCGAGGCCATGGCAATACTCGTCACCGCTGCCACCCAAGTAGGTGGAATAGACCAGGGCCGTACCGGTGGCGTTCAGCTTGCTCACGAAGGCATCCCCATTCGTGGCGCCGCCGGCGAAGTTACGCTGAAAGGCACTGGCGGTCGTGGGGAAGTTGGTCGAGGTCGTAAATCCACCGATGTACGCGTTGCCTGAGGAGTCCACGGCGATCCCGTGGGCATGCTCATCACCGCTGCCACCCAGGTACGTGGAATAAACCAGCGCCGAGCCAGTCGCATTCAACTTGCTTACGATGGCATCCGTGGCACCGCCACCGAAAGTCCGCTGCAGGGGATTTCCAGCCGTGGGGTAATTGATCGAACTCGTCTCCCCGGCGATGTAGGCGTTACCGGAGGAATCCACCGTAATCGAGTAGGCCTTCTCATCACCACCGCCGCCCAGATACGTGGAATAGACCAGGGCCGTGCCGGTCGCATTCAGCTTGCTCACGTAGATGTCAGAGGTTCCGCCGTTGCTCCCCTGCACGGGAATGCCGGCCATGGGGAAGTTGCCTGAGCGCGTTTGGCCCGTGATGTAAGCGTTGCCGGAGGAATCCGGAGTAATGGCTAATCCGATGTCAAAGTCATTGCCACCCAGGTAGGTGGAATAGACGAGGGTCGAGCCATCTGCACTCAGCTTGCTCACGAAAGCATCCGCACTGCCGCCGCCATAAGCACGCTGCACGGCATTGGCGGTCGTGGGGAAGTTGGTCGACCCCGCTTGGCCGGTGACGTAGGCGTTCCCGGAGGAATCCACGGCAATGCCGATGCCTTCGTCATCACCTGTACCGCCCAAATAGGTAGAATAGACTAGGGCCGTGCCGCTCGCGTTCAGCTTGCTCACGAAAATATTCTTGATACCGCCGCCGTAAGTGCTCTGTGGGGGATGGCCGGCGGTGGGAAAGTTGGTCGAGGCCGTTTGGCCCACAACGTAGGTGTTGCCGGTGGAATCCACGGCGATGCCGTTTCCTTGGTCGTCGGCGTTGCTACCGCCCAGGTACGTGGAATAAACCAGCACCGGGTCAATGACCAGTGGTTTGCGGGTATCATAGGCAGCCACTTCAAAACCCACCTGCTGTGGGCCCTTGAGCAGATAGCGACCCTCGACGCTCTGCTTGTCCCCTTGACTCTCTTGATAAATAACCGGGGCCTGCAAGATCACCTTTTCGGTCCCAATGTCAATGAGCAGGTTGCCCTGGGCGTCCAGCGTCACTCGGTCTGCCCTTGGGAAGCCCAGTGTGATGACTTTCGGGTTGGCCCCTGGCCTGACAACAAAGTCGTGCTCCAATCGCTGTGGGTTGCCGTAATGGATCAAGTCCACGCCGGGATAGACGTCCCGGTAGTTCACCCGGGCGTAGGTGGGCACGTTTGTGCGCCATTTCCTCGGATCATTCCCAATGAAGTGGTTGCTCTTGCCGGGCAGTTCCTGCTGTCCCGTGACCTGCGGCGCCGGGTTGGCGCCCATAAGCTCGATGCTCAGCACCGTCGCTGAGGTCGCGTAAGCCTCCTCAGCGTCTGTTCTTGAGGCTGGGGCATCGATCGGGTGCCGGGTCGCGGTTGCTCCCGCCTTGCGCAAGGCTAATACCACTTCGGTGGGGGTCAAGAAGAGGGTGTAGCCGCGGCCCCGAGACACGAACTTCACGCGCGCATCGGTCTGGCCGCGGTTGGGTTCAAAACTCAGCGCCAGCTTGCCGTTTCGCCGTTCCAAGGTGTTCGGATGGGTGCTGTTGGAACCGATGCCGCCGTTGGCAATTGCCAAGGACTTGTTGCTGTCAATCACAACACCGTCCCCGGTCTGCGTCGCTGGTCGACCAAGCAGAAAGAGTATGGCCACACTTATGGCCACACTGCCCCCAAGGGTGAGAATTCTTAGTCGCCGTGGACGCACCTATGCCTCCTCACTTGGCGAGCGCTCCTCGTCCGGATTGCTTAGTGTCGAATGTGGAATGCGATCTGGCGGGGACCAGAGAGCCTTCCGCGAACGATTCCGGTTAGTCTACTGCATGGCACTTGCCAGGCTGGCATGAAAAGGGCCCAGTGTAGTACGCCACTGTGCCACTTAAGTGGTTGGTTCTGTGGGACTTTGCTATCTCCCGGAAAGTGGACAACGCAGGTTGAGGCCAAACCTGCCCGCCCAACCTCAACCCGTGCAGCACAGTGGCGATAAGTGGAAAGCCATTTTCAGCTTATCTGGAAGCCCAGGCCCTGGGCCCAGTCTTTGTCCTTATGTGGGAGGGGGGCCTGGGTTCTCTGCCCTGCACCCCGAAAACTAGTCCAGCGAAAATGCAGCTCCTCGGGGTATTTGAAGGTCCCCCCGTTTTTGGTCCGTTCGGAAGGTGAAATCTCCGGCTTCTGTTGGCCTGCCTGGGACGGGGCTACCACCGCCCCAGGCAGCGAATTCTGCGGGCGGCACATGCCCCCGAGTTCTGTGAGGACGGCTCTCGTGGTGCCGCGGGAGGCCCGCCAGGAATCAGCGCCCGAGTTTCCTCTTCCCCATCCACTCCCCGTCCAAGGCTCCTCAAACCTAAGAAACCCTAAGATTCAGCGCGCAATTGGAGACGTCATGCTGGCCTGATGCGCCGGCCCGCCGTCGCCCGGCTTGTGGCTTCAATGTGGCTGGGGGCGGTCGGATCTCGGTCGCGTGGTGCTCGCCGCGGGCTGCCCAACGGCGCTGCTCTGCCGCGTCAGATAGGGCATGAACGGCGTGACCTCGAACGGCATTCTCTCCCGCTCGTTGATCGAGCCAGAGGCCGCTCTGCTCTTGATCATCTCGACGCGGTCGCTCCAGGGATCCACCTTGATGCGCCCGCCCAGCGGCAGCGCGACGATTTGAGCGGGACGCTTGGCAGTATCGGAAGGTGGTCCAACGGAATTGGCTTGCGTTTGAACGCCCACCGGGACCGGGCTGACCAAGTGCGGGCTGACCAGATTGGGAATTTCGTGTGCCCGCTTGTTCAGCGCCTGCACGAACAGGGCGGCGGTGGCGAGCTGGTCTTTGTATGGAGAGTTTTTCAGCAGCTCGTTCGCCTTCTTGGCGGCGGCTTCCTCTACACCGGGCTCACGGGCGAAGACGAAGTGCCCGAAACTGTTCTTGTCATCGAGCAGCAACTGGTCAAAGAAAGCGTACTGCGGGTCGATGCGGTGGCCGAGCGCAACGTGGGCCAACTCGTGAGCTACCATGGCTGCCAGGCCGGCCTCGTCGGGCAGGACGTCGATCAGGCCGCGGCTCAGCACGATCGTGTGGCCGACCGTGAAGGATTCCAGAGTCGAGGTGAGCAGCACGCGGCAGCGCACTTCGGGCTGGATGTCGAGGTTGTTCGTGACCTCCAGGTTGTTGACCACGGTCTCGAGGACCTTTTCCACATCGCCGTGCGGCGCGAGCAACCCGATGTGCTCCAGGCGATCGATCACGTTGTCTTCAGCCTGCCGGTCCCAGGCTCGCTGGCCCTCCAGGGCCGAAAGGTCATTGGCCGCCGCGGGGTGATCTTGGGTGGCCGTGGACGGCTCCGCCAGAATCTTGATCAAGGATTGCTCCTGCCCGTTATGCCCGAGGTTGTAACCCCACAGCCGCGTCTGCGCCTTGAACTGCAGGCGCTTCACCACCGACTGAAGGTCCGATTCCTCGCTATAGACGAAGGCCGGCAGCCACAGGCCGGGGCCGGCGTTCACCCGCCAGCTATCGAAATGAAAGTATGAACTGATCTTGGAGTCTCCATAGTATGCACCATTGAAGCGGACGATGGTGAAGTCCTGATCCTCGGCCCAGATGCGGCCCAGGAACCGCCCTTTGCCGGACTTGGGCAGCGGAGTGACATCAAAGACCAGGCAGCGGAGCTCGCCGAGGAACTCGCGGCGCACGAAATCGAACTTGTAGTGCTGGCGATCAAAGCCGTTCGTATCGAGGTAGATCATCTGCAGGAAACCACGTGGCAGGTATTGGATCGCGAACGAAAATCCACCTTGGACGCCGCCCGACTCCTTATGCGTCCCGCCGGATTTGTCTGTCATCAAACGGAGCTCGATTCCTTTGTCGAGTTCGGCGCGGCCCAGGAAGTAGTGATCGGCCGCGGGCACGGTCCCAAGCTCATTGTCGGGACGCATGTTCTGGACATAAGTCTCTACCAACGGAGTGTATTGGCGCAGAGCGTTGACCAGCGCGTTCTCGCGGCTAGTGATGCGATCGAGGACCTGGTCTAGGCTCGTCGGTTGATCCGCCGCGCCGAGCGGCTTAGGTATCAGCACGAGAGCCAGTAAAACAATCTTCGGGATGCGCATCAGTCCTCCGAAACCTCAGGTGGAATTTCCGATTCAGACTTTGGCCTTACATCCGATGATACGCCGACCGTCCCGGCAGCCGTCCATGCGAAACCCAGCCAGTATTCCCTGCCAGTCAACACCACCCGGCAGTGCAGACAGCTCCGATCTTCTCTTCGGCAGACTCACACGTGCTCTCCCACTAATCAAACGCGGGGGTGGCTCCCAGTATTTTTCGCGAGTTCTGCAATTAAGCCGCTAATGTGTTCGAGGTAGCTGCGGCAATACCTGTCTAGCTCTCGGGCAAAGAGTCGCGAAATCTCCTCAGCTTTCTTTCGGAGCTCATTTGCAGCCTGCGCGAGCGCTGGCTCGATCGCTGCACGCAGGCTGTTCTGGTTTTGTTTCTCGTAACTCTCGGAGGCCCTCTGGAGGCTCTCGATGCTCCCGCGGGTGGCCGCAGTACCTTTTCGCTCGAGTTCCTCCAGTGTCTTAGCCTCCCTGTCCCGGATGATCTGCTCGAACTGTCTCGCTAACCGGTCACTCGTTTCCTGCATCCGAGCAGCGCATTTCAGAACAGACTGCTGGAGACTTTCCTCGAACTCGCGGCGACGCGTCGCTGACGCTTGCTCTACCTCCTGTTCGTATGCCGCCAGCTTCGTCCAGGCACCCTTGGCGTGCTCCAGGAACGGTGCTAGTTGCTGCTGGAGTCGAGAAGCGAAGCGGGCCATCCAATCTTGCTGCGAAGCTTCGAGCAGGCGCTGCAGACGCTCAACGGCGCCCGCTGTTAGGCCGTCGGCGCACTGGTTCAACTGGGTGCCTTGCGCCGCCAACCGCTCGCTGGCCATCCGCAGGTCCTGCTCGATCTTCTTGACCCACTGCTCGTGGAGCGTCTTGGCGGTGGCCTGAAGTGCCGCGTTAATCTGCCCCAGCATCCGCCGGGTCCATTGGTCGGTGTGCGAGGCCGCCAAGCCTTCCATGGCCTCTTTAACTTCATTCCGGAGTTGCGTCTGCAAGTGGCCCAGCAGACGGTCGGCTTCCGCGGCGACCGCTGCTGCCGCAGCTTCTGAGACCATCCTCTGAAACTGCTCCCCGAACTCTCCCAGTAAGTGCGCCGTCAACGGTGACAACGGTGCGGTAGCCTGCATCGCCCGAGAGCTAGAGAGCTGGTCCGTCCCTCGATCCGGCCTAGACAGGGACCCGGGCGGCTGCGCCCTGGGCTGCGTTGATGGTTCCACTGTAGGACCGGAGACCTCGATGACTCTGGGCTGCTGGGGTGGAAACCAATCGCCCGGCGGGGATGAGATCCCCCAGACATTGCCAGGAACTTCCAGCTCGGCAGCGACCTGAAAAGCCGCGCCCGTGGTCCGGGGCCGTTGGACCCACTTCACGACCGCTCGCAGCGAAAAAGAAGGCTGTTCATGTTCGGGAGGATCCAGTTGCAAGGCCACCTGCTGGCCTTGAAAGACATCATACTTCGAAGTGTATCTGCAGCCGTGGCAGCTAAGCTCCTGAGTGGAGACCCGCTCCTCATATGGCGCGCGGTATGCGTCCGCACCGGTCACCGTCAGCGGTATGGCCAGGTGGATTCGCGTACTGCGCCGCTTCCGCCCGCCTACATTGCTTGCAGCAGAGGCTTGCACAATCACAAAGCCCTCCCTAAGAGCATACCAAAAGCATAAACCACCTCAGCCGTCAGAGGGCTGGACCCGATTGATGCTGCGGTGTCAAAGGGTTAATGCGCTCGTCTCTGCTCAGGACCTACTCGAATCAGGGACGTTCCCGCTTGATTGTGGAACCGCACCACCACCCGGCTGTCCGTCTCCAGGTTGGTCACGATGAATCCGACTCGGGGGAACAACTCCCCAAAGTGGAACTCCACCTGACGGTCCCTCCGTTTCTGGTCCAATCAAGGGGCGAAATTTCCGGTTTCAGTTGACCTGCCTGGGACGGGGCTAGCCCCGTCCCAGGCAGCGAATTCTGCGGGCGGTACATGCCCCAGAGCTGTGGGAGGACAGCTCTCGTGATGGCGTGGGAAACCCGCCAGGAATCAACGCCCGAGTTCCCTCTTCCCTTCTCCGGTCTTGGCTGGGTCCATCTGCTGCAAGTTTCCTGTCGTGGGTTGCTCCTTCAAGGCAGCGTGTGAGGCTAAAGGTAACTTGTCTATGCGCCCATGAGCCTTGGTCGCCGCTCGGCTCAATTCCCTACCCCGATCCTGTGCGCGCGCTCGAACTCTTGGTTTGCGGGCTCATTTCATAACCTAATCTGGCTACGGCATACCACCAAGACGATCAGCACCAGTCACGAGGAAACCCTGATGTCGACCTGCGGCCGAATGGGATGCCCTCGGCGGATGCGCTGTAGGCGTGCGATCTGTTTCCGGGTACGATGGAATTCACGGCTAAAATGAACCTTGTGGCGGATCAGGCGGTTCAAGATATCCGTGGGTGGAACTAATCAATTCTATTGTGCCCCGTTGGCTATACGCACCCGCTGCCTCCTCCTTCGGCAACGTTCACAATGTTCACTACGTTCACCGGTCGCAGCCTAGACTCCAAAATCGGCGGCCTTCTCACCGCCTCGGGACCCTGTCCCTCGCCCAAATGGTGGCCGAACTAGAGAATGCACCTATCGGCGAGTTCTCTTCGGCTTGATCTGCCGTAAACAACGCGCTCGGAACTCATCGCCGGCTTTTCCTCCTGCGATTGAGGAAGTGTTCGGAAGGTCAGGCGACCTGCGTGAACATGTGATGGATGCGTTTACACGACCCAATATCCCGTGCAATCTTACTGGGTTGCCTGCAATGTCCGTGGGCTGCGGTTTCGGGGCGAACGGTCTTCCCATCGGACTCCAAATCATCGGCAAAGTCTTTGATGAATCCCCCGTTCTCCGTATCGACCATGCTTATCAATCTCTAAGAGACTGGCACCGGAAGACACCAACTGGAATTCTGGGGTAGCGGTAAGACCCTAGAAGCAGGTCGGAGGGCTCTCTGCTGGGGACGGACACTCCCTAGTGCGTTTCCGTCCAACCTGCGCTAGCATCCCCCCACATGAACCTAAAGACGATTCTTTTGCTGGCTCTTGGCACCGTTGCCGTCTGGTTCATCGCCTTCTGGTGGCTGAATGCGCGGAAGGCGCGCGCGGCCGGAAAACCCGACGAAGTACCCCAAAATATCTATCATTCCATCGTGGCATTTGTGATGTGTTTCTTCGACACGCTCGGCATCGGCAATTTCGCCACGACCACGTCCATGTTCAAGATGAACGGTGCAATCCTAAGCTTCCTGAATCGAGCCCTGGGAACAATCGGCTTCAAGAACCTAATT